>NZ_JBBCXF010000003.1:0-393924 GCF_037145595.1 Leucobacter sp. USHLN154 | reverse complement strand
GAGGCTCCCAGTAGATTACTGGGTTGATAGGCCAGATGTGGAAGCACTGTAAGGTGTGGAGCTGACTGGTACTAATAAGCCGATGACTTGATTTCTTCCTCCCCTTGAATGTGGGAGGGCATGAGTATCTTCAGTAACGATTGTTTCGCGTCCACTTTGTGGTTCTAGACGTACGGCCACACACGTCCACCTGTTTGGGGTGGGGTGTGGTCATATGTGAATAGAGTTACGGCGGCCATAGCGTCAGGGAAACGCCCGGTCACATTCCGAACCCGGAAGCTAAGACTGATTGCGCCGATGGTACTGCAAGGGGGACCTTGTGGGAGAGTAGGACACCGCCGGACACCTTTTACAGAAAGGGTCGTACAGTGTAAGCCAGAGACGGCACACACTGTACGACCCTTTCGCCATTTATAGGGCTCTCGCCGTCGACGATGAACAGGTTTCCCGGTCGTGATCGGGGCTTCGAGCGTTCGTTCTCAGGGGAATGGGTGTTTCCCTTCCAGTAGACTGGTTCCAGAACTGAACGCCGACGGAACCGGAAGTGGGTCGCCTATGGGAGCGATGATGAGTGTCCTGCTCATCCTCGCTGTCGTATCCATCGCGACTCACCCGCTGGCTCGAGTACTCGGCCGCAACGTCTTCTTCGTAGGGGCGGCGCTCCTCGCAGCCGTTACCGGCCTCTTCGCCGTGCTCGCGGTCCAGGTGTACAGCGGTGCGCCGGTCGTGGAGTCCTTCGCCTGGGTGCCGCAGCTCGACCTCACGCTGACGTTCCGGCTCGACACGATCTCCGTGCTCTTCGCATTGCTCGTCTCGGGGGCCGGCGCGCTGGTCCTGCTCTACTGCAGTCGCTATTTCGACGCGCACGAGCCGGGGCTCGAGCGCTTCGCCGCGGTGTTCATGGGGTTCGCGACGTCGATGCTCGGCCTCGTGCTCGCGGACGATGTCTATCTGCTCTTCATCTTCTGGGAAGGGACGACGATCTTCTCGTTCCTGCTCATCGGACACCTCACCCGTCTGCGCACGTCCACGGCCGCCGCTCTCCAAGCGCTCATGGTGACGACGCTCGGCGGACTCGCCATGCTCGTGGGCCTGGTGCTTCTCGCGAATCAGGTCGGCAGCTCGCTGCTCTCGGATATCGTCGCCACGCCTCCCCAGGGTGGCGTCGGCATCACGGCGGTGTTCTTGATCCTCGCCGGAGCACTCTCGAAATCGGCGATCTTCCCGTTCCACTTCTGGCTGCCGGGCGCCATGGCGGCGCCGACGCCGGTCAGCGCGTACCTGCACGCGGCGGCCATGGTCAAAGCAGGCATCTACCTGATCGCCCGCGTCACCCCGGCGTTCGGCGACGTGCCCGGCTATCGGGAGACGCTGGTCGTTCTCGGCGCCATCACCATGATCAACGGCGGCATTCGTGCGCTTCGCCAGTTCGACCTCAAGCTCATCGTGGCTCACGGTACCGTCAGCCAGTTGGGGCTGCTGGTCATGGTGTTCGGGGTGGGCGACCCGCGGGCGACCTTCGCCGGCTTCGCGCTGCTCTTCGCGCACGCACTCGCGAAAGCGCCACTCTTCCTCTCCGTCGGCGTCATCGACCATTCGACCGGAACCCGCGATCTGCGAAAGCTCAGCGGGCTCGGGAAGAAGATGCCGGTGCTCTTCGCGATCACGGTGCTGGCGTCGGCGTCCATGGCGGGGTTCCCGCCGTTCTTCGGTTTCATCGCGAAAGAGTCTGCGTTCACGGAGCTGCTCGAGGTCGGCCAGGAGCGGCCTCTGGCGATGGCGGCATTCGTGGTCGCAGTCGTCGGCAGCGTGCTCACGGTGGCATACATGGGTCGGTTCGTCTGGGGCGCATTCGCATCGAAGCCGCACGTCGAGACCTGCCGAGTCGCTCACGCGCCCGAGCGTTCGATCCTGATCGCTCCCGGCGTGTTCGCTGGTGCGACACTCCTGATCGGGCTGGTCGCGCCTGCAGCCGACGCGGTGCTGCTTCCACTGGTCAACGCGGAAGCCGCAGGTGTGAAGATCGAGCACCTCGCACTGTGGCACGGTGTGACGCCGGCCCTGTTCGCCTCGGCGGGGGTGCTCATCGGCGGGTCGTTGCTGGCCTGGGTGCTCAGTCGTACGACCCGGCGCATGCAGCCTCCCGTCGAGCGGTTCTCGGCATCGCACGCCTACTGGATCGTGACGCACTTCGTCGATTCGATCGCCGTGAAGCTCACGTCCATCACGCAGCGCGGCTCGCTTCCGTTCTATCTCGCGGTGATCCTGATCGTGCTCGTCGGAACGCTGGGCGGCACCGCACTCGCGACCGCCGAATGGCCCGGCGAATTCGTGCTGATCAGTTCTCCGGTGCAGATCCCGATCGCACTGGTGATGATCATCGCCGCCCTGTTCTCCCTGCGCGCACGCACGCGATTCCAATCGGTGGTGCTCGTCGGCCTGACCGGATACGGCATGGCCGCGATCTTCGCAATGCACGGGGCCCCAGATCTCGCGTTGACCCAGGCGCTCGTCGAGACCGTCACGCTCATCGCATTCGTGCTCGTCATCCGGCGCCTGCCCCAGCGGATCGGTCATCGCGCGAGCCGCCCCAAGAGGTGGCTCCGTGCGGGCATCGGCATCGGCGTCGGGCTCGTCTTCGGCATGCTGGCGGTCATCGCACTCGGATCGCGCATCGCGGAGCCGATCTCCCTGCAGCTGCCCGAGCTCGCGTACGCCGGCGGCCACGGGAGCAACGTCGTCAATGTGATGCTCGTCGACATCCGCGGTTGGGACACGATGGGCGAGCTCTCCGTGATTCTGGCTGCCGCGACCGGCGTGGCGTCGCTCGTCTTCCTCAGTACCCGTGTCGACAACCGCCCGAAGCTGAGCCGGCGGGACGCGCGGAGGGCCGCGCAGGAACACCTGCTCCGCGTCGCAGACCCCAACGATCCCGCGCGCCGCATGACCTGGCTTCTGGCGGGACGGCACCTCGATCCGGCGCGCCGCTCGATCCTGCTCGAAGTCGTGGTGCGACTCATCTTCCACGCGCTGATCATTCTGTCGATCTACCTGCTCCTGACCGGGCACAACTCGCCGGGAGGCGGATTCGCGGGCGGGCTCGTCGCCGGGCTCGCGCTCGTCGCGCGGTACCTCGCAGGCGGCCGCCACGAATTGGGGGCTACGGTTCCGCTCGATGCCGGCCGCATTCTCGGCGCTGGGCTCGCCATCGCGGTGTCGATGGCGTTCATCCCCATGCTCTTCGGGCAATCGGCACTGGCGTCGGCGTGGGTCGATATCGATCTCGGCATCTTCGGCTCCATTCCGCTGGTGACCTCGACGCTCTTCGACATCGGCGTGTACCTGGTCGTCTTCGGATTGATTCTCGACGTGCTCCGGAGTCTCGGCGCCGAAATCGATGAGCACGAAGAGGCGGATATCGCCTCGTTCGAGGAAGAGGAGGTGAGCTCGCGATGACGATGCCACTCGTTCTGGTCGCCGTGATGGTGATGATGTACGCCTGCGGTGTCTACCTCATGCTCGATCGGTCGTTGACGCGCCTGCTGCTCGGCTTCCTCCTCGTGGGCAATGCGACGAACCTGCTCATCTTCTTGATGTCGGGAAGCTTCGGAGCTGCGCCGATCTACGGAGAGGCGTCGGCCGAGGAGATGAGCGATCCGCTCCCGCAGGCGTTCATTCTCACGGCCATCGTCATCACATTCGGCGTCAGCGCCTTCCTGCTCGCGCTCATCTACCGGTCGTGGCGCCTCGCGCACGACCATGACGACCGCGTGCAGGACGACGATTCCGATCTGGAGCTCGCCACGACGCGCGCACTGGCAGCGACCGAGGTCACCGACGAAGACCTCGCGGAGACGCAGGAGTACGACGACGAGGACTACGCCGAATCCGGCGCAGACATCGCACCGAGCGGCAAGCCAGCCTCCGATGCATCCGAGACCGCGGGGGAGCCGAAGACATGATTCAGCTCGTTCCGCTCGCCGTGCTCATCCCGCTCGCGGGGGCCGCCTTCGCACTTGCCGTGCCCGGGCACCGCCGCTTGCAGCAGGGAATCACGCTGTTCGCCCTGAGTGCCGTCGTGCTGCTCAGCGGCGCGTTGATGTTCCTGGTGGATGCGCACGGCACGCTCGTCATGGAGGTCGGCGGCTGGGCGGCTCCGTTCGGCATCGCACTGGTCGTGGACCGGGTGTCGGCGCTCATGCTCACGGTGTCATCGATCGTGCTCCTCGGCGTCTTCCTCTTCTCGCTCGGTCAGGGCCTCGCCGACGGAGACGAAGACACGCCGGTGTCGATCTACTACCCGACGTACCTCGTGCTCGGTGCCGGCGTGTTCAACGCGTTCATCGCGGGCGACCTCTTCAACCTCTACGTCGGCTTCGAGATCCTGCTCGTGGCGAGCTACGTGCTCATCACGCTCGGAGGGACTGCGCAGCGCATTCGCGCCGGCGTGACGTACGTCATCGTGTCGCTCGTGTCGTCCGTGCTCTTCCTCGCAGCGATCGGGTTGATCTACGGCGCCACGGGCACGGTGAACATGGCGCAGCTCACGGTGCGGATCGCGGAGCTGCCGAGCGAGGTGCAACTCCTGCTCAATCTGGCACTGCTCATCGCGTTCGGCATCAAGGCCGCCGTCTTCCCACTCGCCTTCTGGCTGCCGGACTCGTACCCGACGGCCCCGGCTCCGGTCACGGCGGTGTTCGCCGGATTGCTGACGAAGGTGGGCGTGTACGCCATCATTCGGACGCAGACGAAACTGTTCCCGGATTCGAGCGTCGACCGATTGCTCCTCATCATCGCGGGACTGACGCTCCTGGTCGGCATTCTCGGCGCCGTCTCGCAACTCGACATCAAACGGCTGCTGTCGTTCACGCTCATCAGCCACATCGGGTACATGATCTTCGGAATCGGCATGGCCAATGCAGCCGGCTTCGCCGCGACGATCTACTACATCGCGCATCACATCATCGTGCAGACGACCCTCTTCCTCGCCGTCGGTCTGGTCGAACGACAAGGCGGGACCACCTCGATCTCCGGTCTCGGCGGCTTGATGCGCACTGCGCCGTTCATCGCCATCCTCTTCTTCATCCCGATGCTGAACCTCGGCGGCATCCCCCCGTTCTCAGGGTTCATCGGGAAGCTCGGGCTCTTCACGGTCGCCGCCGATGTCGCGAGCCCAGAAGCGTACTGGCTCATCGGCATCGGGGCGCTCGTCTCCCTCCTCACCCTCTATGCGTTGGCGCGCGCGTGGGTGCTCGCGTTCTGGCGAGCACCGGCGCAGCAGGGAAGCGATCCGAAATCCGCGAAGCCCACCACCACGGAAGCCGTCATGCTGCGCGAGCGCGAGCAGGCGCTCTTCGAGCGCTTGCAGGACGCGCCAGATGCGCAGCCGCAGGCCGAGCAGAAGGAGATCCCGAAGCTGATGTTCGTGGCGACCACCGGCATGGTCGCCATCAGCGTCACACTGACCATCTTCGCGGGTCCGCTCTACGCGTACGCGACCCGGGCAGGAGAAACTCTCGCCGAGCCGGGTATCGTCGTGGAACAGGTGCTCGGCGACGGCTCTGGAGCCGGCTCGGGCGGACCCGGCGGTGGGAGCGGCCAGACCACGCTCGAAGAGGGGGAATCGCATGAGTGATGCACCCACGGAGCTCGCGGGGGAATCACCCCGCGAAGCCCGTCGACGCGAATTCGGCGTGCGGCTGCACGAACTGCCCCTCGTGATCGGTCTCGTCGTTCTCTGGATGATGCTCTGGCACGAGGTGTCACTGCTTTCGGTGCTCAGCGGTCTGGTCATCGCCGTGTTCGTCATGCGACTGTTCTACCTCCCGCCCGTGGAGCTCGCCGGTCGATTCAATGTCTGGCATGCACTGCGGTACCTGGGGTACTTCATCTGGCACCTGGCGCGCGCCTCATGGGGAGTCGCATGGCTGGCCGTGCGCCCCGGACCGGTGCCGACGACGTCGATCATCGCGGTGAAGCTCACCACGCGGTCCGACTTCATCATGACGATGGTCGCGCTCACGAACTCCTTGATCCCAGGATCTCTCGTGACCGAGATCGATCGATTCAACTCGACGCTGTACCTGCACGTGCTGAATACGCCGACGCAGCGCGAGCTGACGCAGATGCGACGCAGCGTGTACACCATCGAGCGCCTGCTGGTGATGGCAGCCGGGTCCAAGCAGGAAGTGCAGGCCCTGACATGAGCAACATCACGCAGCTCCTGCTCATCGCGGCTGGCATCGGTCTCACCGTGACCGCCCTCGCCGCCATCGTGCGCATCGTACGCGGGCCGACGATTCTGGATCGCATGATCGCCTCCGATGTGCTCCTCACGACGCTGATGCTCGCCGTCGGCGCCGACATGGTGGCCCGCGGTCACACCGACACCATCCCGCTGATGACGGTGATCGCCGCCACTGCGACGCTCGCGACGATCGTCGTCGCCCGCTTCGTGAAGCGGCGCGCGGAGCAGCCTCCCCACCAGCAGCCGAAGGAGACGGGACATGTTTGATGCCGTACTCGATCTGATCGCGGCCGTCTGCATCTTCCTCGCCGCCGTGCTCTCGGTCGCGGCGGGAGTCGGTATCATCAGGTTCCCCGACGCGCTCAGCCGTCTGCACGCGGCAACGAAGCCCCAGATCTTCGGGCTTCTGCTGACGATCACGGCGATCGCGCTCGAGGAACGGTCCGTCGCGACGCTGCTCGCCCTGGTGCCGGTCTTCGTGTTTCAATCCCTCACCGCTCCCGTGGCCGCGCACATGGTGGGTCGCGCTGCGTATCGCACGGGGCAACTCGACACGACCACGCTCGTGGTCGACGAGTTGGCGCCGGCCATCGAGCGCAGCGAGGAGTCATTCGCGCGTCGCCCTGAACGGGAGAACGACGCTGGATCGGAGCCTTCGAAATCCGGCTGACGTGCAGCGAGCCGGGCCCGACGGGACCCGGCTCGCTGTCGACGACTCCTCGTGCGCGTCGTGGTGGAACTGCCTCGCTACGCGTCGACCAGGTATCGGCTGTAGGCCGGAACGGTCAGGAACGTCGGGAAGTCGTCGCCGAGCGCCACGTCGGTGAAGAGCTCAGCAGCGTCGTCGTAGCGATCGCCGTCCGCGCGTTCGAAACCGGCGACGGCCTCAGCGACGAGCTCGGCGACCCATTCCCGAGTGATCCGCGTGCCCTCGGCAGTCGACTGATCCTGATGGATCCACTGCCAGATCTGGGAACGGCTGATCTCGGCGGTCGCCGCGTCCTCCATCAGATTGTCGATGGCGACCGCGCCCAGTCCGCGGAGCCAGGCCTCGATGTACCGGATGCCGATCGAGACGTTCTCGCGCACGCCGGCCTCAGTGATATCCCGACCGATCCGCACGTCGAGCAGCTGAGCCGCGGTCACATGCACGTCATCGCGCTGCCGATCGACCTGGTTCGGGCGCTCACCGAGCACCGCATCGAACTCGGCTTGTGCGACGGGGATGAGGTCTGGGTGCGCCACCCACGTGCCGTCGAACCCGTCGCCGGCCTCACGGTGCTTGTCCGCGCGGACCTTCTCCTCCGCACGCGCTGTCACCTGCGGGTCCCGACGGTTGGGAATGAAGGCACTCATCCCGCCGATCGCGTGGGCGCCGCGCTTGTGGCAGGTCTGCACGAGCAGCTCGGTGTAGGCGCGCATGAACGGCACGGTCATGGTCACTTCACTGCGGTCCGGGAGCACGAAGCGAGCTCCGCGACCGCGGTAGTTCTTGATGATCGAGAAGATGTAGTCCCATCGCCCGGCGTTCAGTCCGGCGATGTGGTCCCGCATCACGTACAGGATCTCTTCCATCTCGAAAGCCGCTGGAAGCGTCTCGATGAGCACGGTCGCGCGAATGGTGCCGTGGGGGAGACCGAGCGCTTCCTCGGTGAAGGTGAAGACGTCGTCCCACAGCTTCGCCTCTTCGCTCGACTCGAGCTTGGCGATGTAGAAGTACGGTCCCCGTCCTCGCGATACGAGCTCGCGCGCGTTGTGGAACGCGTAGAGTCCGAAGTCGACGAGGCTGCCCGACGCTGCACCGGCACGTCCATGCGTGTCCGTGAAGCGGAGGTGCTTCTCGACGAGGTGCCACCCGCGGGGCCTCATGACGATCGTCGGGGTGCGCTCGGCGGTGACCCGGTACTCCTTGCCGGCCTCGCTGGTGAAGGCGAGCTGCTCGCGAATCGCGTCGAAGAGCGAGATCTGGCCGCCGATGACGTTGCGCCACGTCGGGCTCGTCGCGTCTTCCTGATCTGCGAGCCAGACGCGAGCGCCGGAGTTCATCGCGTTGATCGTCATCTTCGGGTCGGTGGGGCCGGTGATCTCCACGCGCCGATCCTCGAGACCCGGGCCCGCGCCGGCGACGCGCCAGTTCGGATCCTCTCTGATCGCCCGAGTCTCCTCGCGGAACTTCGGATCGCGTCCGTTGCCGATCTCGTAGCGGCGTCGCTGTCGGTCGGCGAGACGCTCGTGCCGAGTGCTGGCGAAGCGATCGTGCAGACGAGTCAGGAACTCGAGGGCATCGGGCGTGAGGATCTCTTCGCTGCGGGGGAATGGACGTCCGAGCACCTCGAACCGCGACGGCGATGTCGTGCTCTCGGATGTGCTGGTGCGTTCGGTGGTGGCGGTCTGCAGCTCCAGTCCCGCCTGGGTCGTCGTCATGATCTGCTCCTCGATATGAGTGGTGTCGGGTGAATTCGGTGGGGACCGTCGCTCAGTGGAACTGGCCCTCTTCGGTGGAGCCGACGAGTGCGAGGGTCGAGGCGTCCGGGTTGAGTGCGGTGGAGATCGCGTCGAAGTATCCGGTGCCGACCTCGCGCTGGTGCTTCGTCGCCGTGTAGCCGCGCGCCTCGTCTGCGAACTCGCGCTCCTGCAGTTCGACGTACGCCGACATCCCGTCGCGGGCGTAGCCGTGCGCCAGGTCGAACATCGACGAGTTCAGTGCGTGGAATCCCGCGAGGGTGATGAACTGGAAGGAGAAGCCCATCGCTCCGAGCTCGCGCTGGAACTTCGCGATCGTCTCGTCGTCCAGGTGCTTCTTCCAGTTGAACGAGGGAGAGCAGTTGTAGGCGAGCATCTGATCCGGGAATTCGGCCTTGACGCTTTCGGCGAACTGGCGCGCCAGCTCCAGGTCGGGGGTGCCGGTCTCCATCCAGATGAGATCGGAGTACGGTGCGTAGGCCTTCGCCCTCGCGATGCACGGCGCGAGGCCGTTCGTGACCTTGTAGAAGCCCTCCGCCGTGCGCTCTCCGGTGACGAACGGACGATCGCGCTCGTCGACGTCCGAGGTGATGAGCGTCGCGGCCTCGGCGTCGGTACGGGCGATGATGACGCTGGGCACGCCGGCGACGTCGGCCGCGAGGCGCGCGGAGTTCAGCGTGCGCACGTGCTGCTGCGTGGGGATCAGCACCTTGCCGCCGAGGTGACCGCACTTCTTCTCGCTCGCGAGCTGATCCTCCCAGTGCACGCCGGCGGCACCGGACGCGATCATCGACTTCATCAGCTCGTACGCGTTGAGGGGTCCGCCGAAGCCGGCCTCGGCATCGGCGACGATCGGAACCAGCCAGTCCTCGACGGTGCTGATGCCTTCGGAGTGCTCGATCTGGTCGGCGCGGAGGAGTGCGTTGTTGATGCGGCGCACGACCTGCGGCACCGAGTTCGCGGGGTAGAGCGACTGATCGGGGTAGGTGTGACCCGAGATGTTGGCGTCGGCGGCCACCTGCCAGCCCGAGAGGTAGATCGCGCGCAGGCCGGCCTTCACCTGCTGCACGGCCTGGTTGCCCGTGAGTGCTCCGAGGGCGTTCGTGTAGCCGCCGGTCGGGGTCTCGCTGGTGAGCTGGCTCCACAGCTTCTCGGCGCCGCGGCGCGCCAGCGTGTGCTCCTCCTGCACGGTTCCCCTGAGCTTGACGACGTCGGCGGCGGTGTAATCGCGGGTGATTCCGTCCCAGCGCGGGTCGTTCTCCCAGTCCCAGGCGAGCTGCTCGGCGGATGAGGGGGTCTGCGATGCGTCGTTGGTCACGATGACTCCTGTGTTCGGCCCGAAGGCGTGTTTTCCGTGTAGTTCCATCCTGAGGGGTGCTCACCAGTCGGATTGGGCACTTCGGGGGGTGAAGAATTGGAGTATTTTCACTTGCCGGAAGAAAGTGCGTCTGCGAGGATGAGCCGCATGACTCTTCTCGATATCGATCCGGCGCAGGCGACGAGCGGCGAAGCCGCGGGCGATGCGCTGCTCCTCGGGCGCCGCGTCCGCGCGCTGCGCACCTCGCGGGGCCTGACTCTGGAGCAATTGGCGCGTGCCGTCGACCGCGCACCGTCCCAGCTCTCCGCGATCGAGAATGGGAAACGGGAACCCCGGCTCCCGATGCTCAGGTCGTTGGCGGTGGCGCTCGGCGTGACGGTGGACACGCTGCTCGACACGGAGGCACCCTCGGAGCGCGCCGCCCTCGAGATCGCGGTGGAGCGCGCGCAGCGAGGAACCGTGTTCCAGTCACTCGGTCTGCAGCCGATCCGCGTCTCCAAGGCGACGAGCGACGAGACGCTCCAGGCGATCCTCGGGCTGCATCAGGAAGTCGAACGGCTCCATCGGGAGCGCGCTGCGACGCCGGAGGAGGCTCGGCGTGCGAACACCGAACTCCGGGCGCAGATGCGCAGCGTCGGCAACTACTTCGCCGAACTCGAGGGCGCGGCCACCGGTCTCCTCGACAGCGTCGGGTACGCGGGCGGCCCGGTGTCGCAGCAGACGATCGCGAACATCTCGGAGCGCCTGGGGTTCAGTCTGCATTACGTCTCCGACATGCCGCACTCGACGCGCTCCGTGATCGATCGCCGCAACGGCAGGGTGTATCTGAGCGGCGCGGTCCCATCGCGAGATGCGCGCGCCCCGATCCTGCGAGCGCTCGCGAGTGTGGTCTGCGGGCACGAGGAGCCGAGCAGCTATGGCGAGTTCTTGCGGCAGCGCGTTGAGGCCAACTATCTCGCGGGCGCCGTGCTGCTCCCGGAGGCGGCGGCCGTTCCGCTGCTCGCCGAAGCGAAGCAGCAGCGACAGATCTCGATGGAGGATCTGCGCGATGCCTTCGGCGTCTCTTACGAGATGGCGGCCCACCGGTTCACCAATCTGGCGAGTGAGCGACTCGGGCTCGAGGTGCACTTCATGAAGGCGCACGAATCGGGGACGCTGATCAAGGCGTATGAGAACGACGGAGTGCGATTCCCGTCGGACGCGCTCGGGAACTTCGAGGGAGCAACCGTGTGCCGGAACTGGACCGCGCGCACGGTCTTCGGGCAGCCCGACCGGTTCAACCCGTGGTACCAGTACACCGACATGGCGGCGGGGGGCACCTACTGGTGCACTTCGCGGGTCGAGAAGGCGAAAGAAGGGCAGTACTCCGTGAGCGTCGGGGTGCGCTTCTCCGACGTGAAGTGGTTCCGTGGGCGGGAGACGGCCCATCGTTCTCAGTCCTTCTGCCCGGACGATCAGTGCTGCCGGCAGGCCTCGGCCGAATTGACCCGGAAGTGGGAGGCGGCTGCGTGGCCCGAGGCGGCGACGCCGACGAGCCTGCTCGCGGCGCTGCCGACGGGAACGTTTCCCGGCGTCGACGCCCACGAGGTCTACGCATTTCTCGAATCTCACGAATAGCGGGGAAGTTGCTGTACGCCACGCCGTGACCGTCGACAAAAGTCGCCGCCGACGTGCGCCGGGAGCCTCGCCTGCGATAGCGTAGAAGTGTCGAGCCGAATGGCTTGCTGAGGCCCCGAGTGAAGAAGTGGGTGAGGACATGAGCAGCGACAATCATGCCCGTCGCGCAGAGAGCACGGAAGTGCGATCGACCCAGCAGTTCCGAGAAGATCTGGGCGCACTCATTCGCACGCGGGCGACCGATCTGACGATCGACGAGCGGGAAGCGGTGGAAGCCTTGCCCTCCGGTGCGGCGCTTCTCGTCGTGAGGCGCGGCCCCGATCAGGGCGCGCGCTTCCTCCTCGACCAGGACGTCACGGTCGCCGGTCGTCATCCGGCGGTGGACATCTTCCTCGACGACGTGACCGTATCCCGACGACATGCGGAGTTCCGCCGCAGCGGTACGACGTTCTCGGTCGCCGACCTCGGTTCGCTCAACGGCACCTTCTGCGATGGGACCCGGATCGACGGCTCGGTCGTGCTGCAGGACGGCGCAGAGGTGCAGGTCGGCAAGTTCCGCTTCACCTTCTTCGCCTCCCGATTCGATCTCGCCGAGGAGAACTAGCGTGGCGGCCTCCCAGGCCCGCCAAAACCCTTCAGGTCTCCTCAGCATCGGTCACGTGCTGGCCCGGCTGCAGGATGACTTCGCCGACCTGACCCCCTCGAAGCTGCGCTTCCTCGAGGAGCAGGGGCTCGTCACGCCTGAGCGAACGAAGTCGGGCTATCGAAAATTCTCGCAGGCGCACATCGAACGCCTGCGGTTGATTCTCACGCTGCAGCGCGATCACTACCTGCCGTTGAAAGTCATCGCGGAGGTGCTCGAGGAACTCGACGCCGGCCGTGACCCGATCATCCCCGGAGCTGCGCCGCGCAGCGCCTCGAGCGTTCTGGCGCCGAAGCGCGTGCTGAGCAGTGAAGAGCTGCGGCGATTGACCGGGGCGAGCCCGCGGTTCATCGGCGAGGCGATCGCGGCTGGCCTGCTGCCAGCAGCCGAGGTGTTTCCGCACGACGCGGTCGCGCAGGTGACCGCGCTGTTGAAGCTCTCCGAGCAGGGCATCACTCCGCGTCACCTCCGGCCGCTGCGCGTCGCGGCCGAGCGCGAGGCCGAACTCATCGCTCATGCCGTCTCGACGCGGGGCGTGAAGGCGGCGTCGCCTGCTGCGATGGAAGGGGCGCTCGAGATCGCGGATCACCTCGACACGGTGCGCGCCGGCGTGTTGCGACGGAGGATCGGCAACGCCTGACGACGCGAACTTCGGCGCGTTTTCAACCCTCAAGTTCCACTTGAGGTCGACACGCGATAATTAACCCTCAACGGTCGTTGCACCAGGGCGAAGTGCTCGATAGCGTTGGTGAAGTTCGGCGCCCATCCTTGCGTGCGCCGATGTGAAAGGAACACGATGGAGCACACTCAGCGGCCCGGCGCCGACGCGGCGATTCCGCCGGCGCACGTCGGCACGGAGTCGGACGGGGCAGCAATGGCCGAGTCGTTCACCTCGTTCTCCATCGACGCTGATGTGCTGTTCGACGACGGCCTTCCGCGCCCGAATCAGGACGGCGGATTCAAAGGCGCCACGGCAGCCCGCGCAGCCGGCATCACCTACCGCCAGCTCGACTACTGGGCCCGCACCGGCCTCGTCGAACCGACCGTGCGCAGCGCCAAGGGATCCGGCTCGCAGCGCCTCTACGGCTTCCGAGACATCCTCGTACTCAAGCTCGTGAAGCGTCTGCTCGACACCGGAATCTCACTGCAGCAGATCCGCACCGCCGTGGCGCAGCTGCACGAAGCCGGCGTCCACGACCTGTCGCAGACGACGCTCATGAGCGACGGAGCGAGCGTCTATCTCTGCACCTCGAACGACGAGGTCATCGACCTCGTGAGCCGCGGGCAAGGGGTCTTCGGCATCGCCGTCGGCAAGGTGCTCCGCGAAGTGGAGACGTCTCTGGTCGACATGGACGAGCACCGTGAGGAGACCGCGTCGGAGACGACGGGGACCGCGGTCGACGAGCTGGCAGCTCGGCGGGAGACCCGCAAGATCTCCTGACTCGGAGGAGTGGCGCGCGTCGGAGCGGCGCGCGTCCTGCGAACTCGAACGGGGTCAGCTCTGCGACGACTCAGATTCGCGAGGGCTCAGCTCCGCGATGCCCAATATCGAGCGCGTCGAGGCAGAGCGCTCCACGCAGTGCGAGAGCTCGCGCTCAGTTTTCCACGACGGTAGCAGTGGGAGCGTTCGAAGCTCCGGCGCGCCCGGCGTCCATACCGGCAGATCGAAGAATCCGATCGAGCACCAGGTCGAAGTTCGCGGCCATCTCCTGAGAGGCTTCGCCCGGCCACATGTGCACCGGCTTCGCGGCGCCCTGCGCCTGCTGCAGCGAAAGGCGCTCAGGGAGCTGCGGGTTGAGGACCAAGGGGCCGAACATCTCGCGGAGCTCCCGAATGCGGAACTGGTGCTCCAGCGACTGGGGCTGCGTGCGATTGATGAGGATTCCGAGCGGCTGCAGACGAGGGCTGACGCCGCGCCGAATCTCTTCGATCGCGCGAAGCGCGCGGTCGGTGGCCGCGACGGCGAACAGGCTCGGTTCAGCGACGACGAGCACGCGATCGCTCGCCGCCCATGCGGTTCGGGTCAAGGCGTTCAACGAAGGTGCGCAGTCCACGAGGACGAGGTCGTACTCGGACTCGACGACCGCGAGGGCCTCTTCGAGCTTCCAGATGTCGCGTGTGGAGGGGTGGGGGCCGTCGAAGTTGATCGCCGAGGGGCTGCCGACGAGGAGGTCGATCTTGCCGCCCTCGTGGTAGTCGTTCCAGCCGCTGTGCGCGATGGCGCTCCGAACCGTCTTCTCCTTCGGGCTCTCGAGCACGTTCGCGACGTTGGCGAACCCCTCGGGGTTCACGGCCAGACCCGTCGACACGTCGGACTGCGGATCGAAGTCGACGACCAGTGTCCGCAGGCCGCGGGAAAACGCGGCTGAAGCGAGGCCGAGCGTCACGGTCGTCTTGCCGACGCCGCCCTTGAGGGAACTCACACTCAATACATGCACGTGGCAAGTTTAGTGGATTCGCCCCGTGCGTCGCCTGACTTCGTCGTGGGCGAACGGAATCGTCGACCCCGGGCCGGCGGCTCCCGCCGCAGTTCGCCATATGACCACTCGCGCGTGACCGACCATGTATCTTGATATCGAACCAGTTCGACGGTGCGAGCACCCGGCGGCGAGAACAGTAGCAAGGAGGCGGAGTGTTCCAGAAGATCTTGGTGGCGAATCGTGGTGAGATCGCGATTCGGGCGTTTCGAGCGGCGCACGAGTTGGGTGCGCAGACGGTCGCAGTGTTCCCGTACGAGGACCGCAATTCCCTGCATCGGCTGAAGGCCGACGAGGCGTACCTGATCGGCTCGGTGGGGCATCCGGTCCGCGCATACCTCGACGTCGCCGAGATCGTGCGGGTCGCCGTCGAGTCGGGCGCGGATGCGATCTACCCGGGGTACGGCTTCCTGTCGGAGAATCCGGATCTCGCGGCGGCCGCCGATGCCGCCGGCATTCGGTTCATCGGGCCGGGCAAGACCGCGCTCGAGATGGCGGGCAACAAGGTCGCCGCGAAGGAGCATGCGATCGCGGCGGGGGTTCCCGTCCTGCGATCCACCCCGCCGTCGACCGACATCGAAGCGCTGGTCGCCGGCGCCGAGGAGATCGGGTTCCCCGTGTTCGCGAAGGCGGTCGCCGGCGGCGGCGGACGAGGGATGCGGCGAGTGGAGCGGGTCGAGGATCTGCGTGACGCGCTGGCTGCGGCCATGCGCGAAGCGGAGTCCGCGTTCGGCGACGCGACGATGTTCATCGAGCAGGCCGTGCTGCGCCCGCGGCACATCGAAGTGCAGGTGCTCGCGGACTCGACCGGGGCGACGGTGCACCTGTTTGAGCGGGACTGCTCCGTGCAGCGCCGCCATCAGAAGGTCGTCGAGATCGCGCCGGCTCCGAACCTGACGGAGGAGAAGCGGGCAGAACTCACACGCGACGCGATCGCGTTCGCGGAATCGATCGGGTACGAGAACGCCGGGACCGTGGAGTTCCTCCTCGACACCGCGGGCGAGCGCGCCGGGGAGCATGTCTTCATCGAGATGAATCCGCGCATCCAGGTCGAGCACACGGTGACCGAAGAGGTCACCGATGTCGATCTGGTGCGTGCGCAGATGCGGATCGCGGCGGGGGCGACTCTGGCTGAACTCGAATTGACCCAGGATCGCATTCAGCTGCGAGGCGCAGCGCTGCAGTGCAGGATCACCACGGAGGATCCGGTCAACGGGTTCCGGCCCGACCTGGGCCGCATCACCGCGTACCGTTCGCCGGGCGGCGGCGGGGTGCGCCTCGACGGCGGCACGATCGAGGTCGGTGCGCAGATCAGCCCGCACTTCGACTCGATGCTGGCGAAGCTCACCTGCCGCGGGCGGTCGTTCGAGGACGCGGTGCGCCGCGCGCAGCGGGCGCTCGCCGAGTTCCGCATTCGCGGCGTCGCGACGAACATCCCGTTCCTCCAGGCCGTTCTCGCCGACACCGATTTCCAGTCCGGCGACATCTCGACCCAGTTCATCGGCGAACGCCCGGAACTGCTCAAGATGAACGCGTCCAAGGATCGCGCGACACGGTTGCTGCAGCACGTGGCGAACGTCACCGTGAACCAGCCGCACGGCCCCCGTCCCGAGCTCATCGATCCCGAGGCCAAGCTGCCCCGTATCGATCTGTCACGGCCAGCGCCTGCGGGGAAGCGGCAGCTCCTCCTGGAGATCGGGCCGGAAGCCTACGCGCGTCAGCTGCGCGAGCAGACCGCGCTCGCGGTGACCGAGACCACGTTCCGCGACGCCCATCAGTCGCTGCTCGCGACGCGGGTGCGCACGAAGGATCTCGCGCGCGTGGCTCCGTATGTGGCGCGCATGACGCCCGAGCTGTGGTCGGTCGAGGCGTGGGGCGGTGCCACGTACGACGTCGCCCTGAGGTTCCTGGGGGAGGACCCCTGGGAGCGACTTGCGAAGCTGCGCGAGGCGCTCCCGAACGTACCGATTCAGATGCTGCTGCGCGGCCAGAACACGGTCGGATACACCCCGTACCCCGAGCAGGTCGCACAGGCCTTCGTGCGGGAAGCGGCGTCGACCGGAGTGGACGTCTTCCGCATCTTCGACGCGCTCAACGACGTGAACCAGATGCGTGTCGCGATCGACGCGGTGCGAGAGACCGGCACAGCGGTCGCCGAGGTCGCGATGTCGTTCACCGGCAATCTGCTGAGCCCGGCGGAGGACAAGTACACCCTGGACTACTATCTCCGTCTCGCCGAGCAGATCGTCGATGCCGGCGCGCATGTGCTCGCGATCAAGGACATGGCGGGGCTGCTGCGCCCGGCTGCCGCGGCGAAGCTCGTCACCGCGCTCCGCGAGCGGTTCGATCTCCCGGTGCATCTGCATACGCACGACACTCCGGGCGGGCAGCTCGCAACGCTGCTCGCGGCGAGTGCTGCCGGGGTGGATGCGGTCGACGCCGCATCGGCGCCGATGTCGGGCACGACCAGTCAGCCGTCGTTGTCCGCACTGGTGGCGTCGCTCGCCGACACGGATCGCGATACGGGCCTCTCGCAAGACGCCGTCTTCGCGCTCGAACCGTACTGGGACGCCGTGCGCTCCGTGTACCGCCCGTTTGAATCCGGGCTCCCGAGCCCGACCGGGCGCGTGTACACGCACGAGATCCCTGGCGGGCAGCTCTCCAACCTGCGGCAGCAGGCGATCGCGCTGGGACTGGCCGACAATTTCGAGAAGATCGAGGATCTGTACGCCGCCGCCGACCGCATCCTCGGCCGCATTCCGAAGGTGACACCGTCGTCGAAGGTCGTCGGCGATCTCGCCCTGCACCTCTCGGCGGTGGACGCCGATCCGGCGGACTTCGAGGCGCACCCGGAGAAGTACGACATCCCCGACTCAGTGGTCGGGTTCCTCGCCGGAGAGCTGGGCGAGATCCCGGGCGGGTGGCCGGAACCCTTCCGCAGCAAGGTGCTCAAGGGTCGCACCGTGAACATCGATGTCGCGCCCGTTTCCGATGCGGACGCTGCGCTGCTGAACGGGTCGAGCGCTGAGCGGCGCGAGACGCTCAATCGCCTCCTTTTCCCGCAGCCGACCCAGCAGTACTCGGACGTCCGCGAGCAGTACGGCGACGTCTCGGTGCTCGATACGGCGGACTACCTCTACGGCCTGCAATCGGGCGAGGAGCGCGCGATCGATCTCGCGAAGGGCGTGCGGCTGTACGTGGGACTGGAGGCCATCGGCGAAGCCGACGACAAGGGCCTGCGAACCGTGATGGTGCGCGTGAACGGCCAATTGCGTCAAGTCTTCGTCAAGGATGAATCCGTGAAGGTCGAGGCGGTGCTCGCGGAGAAAGCCGATCGTTCGGCGCCGGGGCACGTCGCTGCACCGTTCTCGGGCACGGTGACCGTGAAGGTCGCGGAGGGTGACGTCGTCGAGGCCGGTCAGCCGGTCGCCTCCATCGAGGCGATGAAGATGGAGGCCGCCATCACGGCGCCCATCTCCGGTCGCATCGAGCGGATCGTCTTCACGGGTACGCGCGGACTGGAATCCGGCGACCTCATCGCGGTCGTCTCCGGGGCGGAGTAGTAGCACGAGCGCCTCGGTGCAGACTCGCGCTGCAACGAGGCGCTAGGCTCGGGTGCCATGGCAATTCGTGAAATCAGGGTCTTCGGCGATCCCGTGCTCCGCACCGTGTGCGATCCGGTCGTCGAGATCGACGAGGGTGTCAGGGCCCTCGTGCAGGATCTGCTCGACACTGTCGATATGGAGGGCCGAGCCGGGCTCGCGTCCACGCAGATCGGACACACGCTCCGGGTGTTCAGCCTGCACATCGACGGCGAACTCAGTTACGTGATCAATCCGGAGATCGTCGCGCTCGAGGGGGAGCCGGTGCTGACCGGCGAAGGATGCCTCTCGGTGCCGGACCTCTGGTTCGACGTGGCGAGGTACCCTCGGGCGACCGTGCGCGGCATCGACCTCGACGGGCACCCGGTCGAGATCGCCGGTGATGGCCTGCTCGCGCAGGCGCTGCAGCACGAATGCGATCACCTCGACGGAAAGCTCTACCTCTCGCGTCTCGATCGCGATACGCGCGGCGAGGCCATGCGCCAGATCCGCACCTCGAGCTGGTTCTGATCGTTCCGGGCGCGGCCCGGTGGTCCTCCGCCCGAGATGCGGCGCCGACTACCTGACGACGGAGACGTTCTCCGTCTGCGGATGCTCTCCGTAGATGTCGGCGATCTCTCCCGCGAAGTCGCGGAGGATGTTGTCCCGTCGGATGCTCATCTTCGGAGTGAGGTGACCGTTGGCCTCGATGAACTCTGTCGGCAGGATCACGAACTTCCGGATGGACTCGGCGCGGGAGACGTACGCATTGCCCTGGTCGACGGCCTGCTGCACCTCAGCGAGCACCTTCGGGTGCACTGCAGCCTCCTCGAGAGTCATCGTCGCGTCCTCGCCGTGATTGTTCAGCCACGGTGCGAGCATCTCGGGATCGAGGGTGATGAGCGCTGAGATGAACGGACGCTGATCTCCGACGACGACGACCTGACCGATGATCGTGTGCGAGCGGATGGGATCTTCGAGTGCGGCTGGGGCGACGTTCTTGCCGCCTGCCGTGACGATGATCTCTTTCTTGCGTCCGGTGATGGAGAGGTACCCGTCGTCGTCGAGCGAGCCGATGTCCCCGGTGCGGAAGAACCCGTCGTCGGTGAACGCCTCGCGGGTGGCCTCCGGGTTGTTCCAGTACTCCTTGAAGACATCGATGCCCTTGACCTCGATCTCACCATCCTCCGCGATTCGGACCGTGTGTCCGGGAAGCGGCGGGCCGACCGTGCCGATCTTGAACTTGTTCGGGAGGTTGACGGTGGCGGGCGCCGTGGTCTCGGTCAAACCGTAGCCCTCGAGGATCTTGACGCCGAGGCTGCGGTAGAAGTGGCCGAGGTAGTGGCTGAGGGGAGCGGAGCCCGAGACGGCGAAGCGCACCTTGCCGCCGAGCTTCTCGCGAAGCTTGCCGTAGACCAGCTTGTCGAAGACGCGGAACTTCACGCCGAGCATGAACGGCACCTTGCCGGCATCGAGCGCCTCGGAGTGGGCGACGGCCACCTTGGCCGCGGCCCGGAAGATCTTGCCCTTGCCCTCGGCCTCGGTCTTCTGCTCCGCCGAGTTGTAGACCTTCTCGAACACCCGCGGCACGGCGAGCAGGAACGTCGGCTGGAACGAGCTGAGCGCCGGGAGCAACTGGCTGGTGTCGGCCTGGTGCCCGACGCGCACGCCGGCGTGCACCGACATGACGGAGATGAAACGGGCGAACACGTGAGCCAGGGTGACGAACAGCAGCGTGGCGGCACCGGGCTGCTGCACGACGTCGGAGAGCGCCGCGGCCGCGTTCCGCGAGAGATCGACGAAGTTCGCGTGCGTCAGCACGCACCCCTTCGGCCGCCCCGTCGATCCCGACGTGTAGATTACGGTCGCGATGTCCGCGCCCTGGGCGAGCGCGCGACGGCGATCGATCTCCGCGTCGTCGACGCCCGCGCCGGCCGCGCGAAGCTCGGCGAGCGCGCCCTGGTCGAGGCGCCACGTCAGCCCGACCGCAGGGAGATCGTCACGGATCTCCTCGAATCGCGCAGCGTGATCGTCCGTCTCGGTGATGACGGCACGGGCACCGGAATCCTCGAGCACCCAGTGCACCTGCAGCGGCGAAGAGGTCTCGTAGATCGGCACCATGACCGCGCCGGCATAGTGGATCGCGAAATCGACGAGCGTCCACTCGTAGCTCGTCTTGCACATGAACGCCATGCGATCGCCGGGCTCGATGCCGGCAGCGACGAATCCCTTCGCGAGGGCCACCACGTCCGCGCGGAAAGCGGTCGCGCTGATGTCGCGCCAGCCATCGCCGGCCGGAACGGCGAACAGGGCCCGATCGGGGGTCGCTTGCACCCGCTGCTCCAGGAGGTCCGTTATGTTGTCCTCTGGCACCGGTGGGACGAGGATCGGGGTCTCGGACTGATTCACGGCAGCTCCTTCGATACTCATGTATCCGTCATACGCGACGCGGCGTCTCGCGTCGCACCTTGCTCTGCCACCCTATATGCATACCTCCGTCGCACCCCCGGCTCCGGTAGGGTGTTCTCAGTCGAGAGGAATCGTGGGCTGTGCTCTACTGGATTTTTAAACACCTGATCATCGGGCCGATCTTGAAAACGATCTTCCGCCCGTGGCTGGAGGGTGCCGAGAACATTCCGGCGACCGGACCGGTGATCATTGTAGGAAACCACCTCTCGGTGATCGATTCCTTCTTCATGCCGACGATGATCGACCGACGCGTGTACTTCCTCGCGAAGAGCGACTACTTCACCGGGAAGGGGCTGAAGGGCTGGCTGGTGAAGTCCTTCATGACCGCAGTCGGCCAGCTTCCGATCGACCGGTCGGGGGGCAAGGCGTCGGAGGCGTCGCTGAACACCGGGCTCAGCGTGCTGGATCGCGGGGACGTGCTCGGCATCTACCCCGAGGGCACCCGCAGCCCCGACGCGCGGCTCTACCGCGGTCGGACCGGCGTCGCTCGTCTCGTGCTCGAATCGGGGGCGGTGGTCGTCCCGGTGGTGATGATCGACACGGAGAAGGCCATGCCGATCGGCGCGAAGGTCCCGAAGATCCGTCGCATCGGCACCGTCGTCGGCAAGCCCCTCGACTTCAGTCGCTTCTCGGGGATGAGCGCCGATCGGTTCGTGCTGCGCAGTGTCACGGACGAGATCATGCTCGAGATCCAGAAGCTCAGCGGGCAGACCTACGTCGACGTCTACGCGTCGAGCGTCCGCAACCGCTAGCGCCGTTCGCTGCGGGCATCGGTCGCACTTCGTGCCTGCGCCCCGTGAGGCAGTAGGCTGATACGGTCGCGGCCGATCGCCGCGATATTTCTGTACCCACTCACGTAAGGGATCGACATGACGAGCCAGATTCACGAGACTGCTGCCGAACGAGCGTTCGCGGAGCTCGACGCCTATCAGGCGCTCGAGGCCAAGCAGCAGCCCGTCTGGCCCGATCCTGACGCCGTTGCCTATTCGGCTCGCGAGCTCTCGTCGCAGCCGCCGCTCGTGTTCGCAGGGGAAGCGGACCAGCTGCGCGACCGCCTCGCGGCCGCGGCGCGCGGCGAGGCGTTCCTGCTGCAGGGCGGCGATTGCGCTGAGACGTTCTCCGCGGCGACGGCCGACCGCATCCGCGATCGCGTGAAGACGCTGCTGCAGATGGCGGTCGTCCTCACGTACGGCGCTTCGATGCCCGTGATCAAAGTCGGGCGCATGGCGGGGCAGTTCGCGAAGCCGCGGTCGAGCAACGACGAGACTCGCGAGGGCGTTACCCTGCCGGCCTACCGCGGCGATCTGGTGAACGGCTACGATTTCACCACCGAATCCCGTACGGCCGATCCCGCACGCCTGGTGCAGGGCTACCACGTCTCCGCTTCGACGCTCAACCTGATCCGCGCGTTCACGCAGGGCGGCTTCGCTGACCTGCGGCAGGTGCACGCCTGGAACCAGGGCTTCATCTCGAATCCGGCGAACCAGCGGTACGAATCGCTCGCCGGCGAGATCGACCGCGCACTCCGGTTCATGGCGGCATGCGGCGTCGACAACACGGCGCTCACTCAGACCGAGTTCTACGTCAGCCACGAGGCCCTGCTCCTCGACTACGAGCGCCCGCTGACGCGTGTCGATTCGCGCACGGGAGATCTGTACGACACCTCCGGGCACATGCTCTGGATCGGAGAGCGCACCCGCGATCTGGACGGCGCCCATGTCGAGTTCCTCTCGCACGTGCGCAATCCGATCGGCGTGAAGCTGGGACCGACGGCCACCGTCGACGACGCTCTCCGTCTCATCGACAAGCTCGATCCCGAGCGCGAGCCGGGCCGCTTGACCTTCATCACCCGAATGGGCGCCGGAAAGATCCGCGATGTCCTTCCTGGCCTGCTCGCCGGAGTGCGCGATGCGGGGGCGACACCGCTCTGGGTGACCGATCCGATGCACGGCAACGGCATGACGACGGCGACCGGATACAAGACCCGCCGCTTCGACGACGTCATGGACGAGCTGCGAGGCTTCTTCGAGGCGCACCGTGAAGTCGGCACCTACCCCGGTGGAATCCACATCGAGCTCACGGGCGACGACGTGACGGAATGCCTGGGTGGGTCGGAGAACATCGACGAGGCGACATTGGCCACGCGGTACGAGTCGGTCTGCGATCCCCGTCTGAATCACATGCAGTCGCTGGAGCTGGCGTTCCAGGTGGCAGAAGAGCTGAAGAAGATCTCTTAGCCCGCTCGCGTTCAGGTGCCCGCGTTTCGGATCGTTTCCGGAGCGCGGGCACCGCGCGTTAGAGCGAGATCGTGCTTCTGATGCGGATCTCGGTGCCCGCTGGTACCTTCTCGCCGGGGGCCGGGTCGGTTCCCGTGGCCTTCGCGAAACTGCGCAGCGCGTCGGGTACGAGCGTGGTCGGGGTGAAGCCGGCCGCGCTCAAGGTGTCCATGGCCTCCTGCAGGTCGAGACCGGACACGTCGGGCACGGGGAAGAGTTCGGGGCCCAGCGAGATCTCGAGGCCCACGGCATCGCCGGGGCGCATCGGGTCGGTCTGGGGGAGCAGGGCGATGACGGAGCCCTGCTCCACGTCGCTGCTGTAGGACTCGCTCCCAGCTGCGGGATCAACGGTCAGCGAGCTCTCGGCGAGGCGGGCCGTCGCGGCATCCGCCGTGAGTCCCGCCACATCGGGAACGCTGCCCGCCGAGGTGATCAGGTCGATGGTTGCACGCTCGGGATACGTGTCGCCGAGGGCGTCGCCGTTCGACCCGAGCGCCGCGAGCACGGTACCGGGCTCATCGTCGGAGAAGCGTTGTTCCAAGACCTGGCCGACCGTGAACCGCTGCTCTTCGATCAGGGATTCGGCCTCCTCGAGCGACAAGCCGACCAGGGTGGGAACGGGAAGCAGCTGCGGGCCCGTCGACTGGCAGAGCTGGATCGGCGTGCCGCGATCGACGCGCGCACCAGACGCTGGCTCCGTCGACGAGGCGTGTCCTTCTGGCACCTCCAGACTCGAGCACTCGGCGAGCGTCACGACGAGGTCGCGCTCCTCGAGCGTCGCCTGCGCGGCCGCGATCTCCGCGCCGGAGACGTCGGGGATGGTCACCTGGGATCCCGGTCCTTGACCGAACCACCAGCCCAAGCCGCCGGCGGCGGCGATCAGGAGCACGGCGAGCAGAGCCGAGAGCCGGCCGCGTCGCTGACGGACTCGGCCGGCTTCCGCCGCGCGATCGATGGGAGCGGCCGTCGACGATGCAGCGGCACTGGCGTTGAGCTCGGGGGCGACTGCGGTCTCTGAAGCGTCGGGGGCGCTGCCGACCGCCCACCGCTGGGACGGATCGAGCACGGACATCGAGGGCGTCGGGGTTCCCTCATCGGAGATGCGGGGGAGGACGCGCGTCGAACCGGCGGGGGCTTCCCCCCGGGTGATCGCCCGCAGCGACTCGAGCGCTTCGCTCGCATCGCGCGGTCGCTCGTCGGGCTCGCGCCGGGTCATCCAGAGCACGAGCGCGTCGAGCGCCGGGCTCGCCTCAGCGCTCTGGAGCGATGGCGCGGGCACGTCCGAGTGGGCGTGCTGGTAGGCGATCTGCATCGGCTGCTCGCCGACGAATGGCTGCACGCCTGTGAGCATCTCGTAGAGCATGATGCCGAATGCGTAGAGGTCGCTCCGCGCATCGGCGATTCCCCGCGTGACGAGCTCGGGCGAGAGGTACGCGATGGTGCCGAGCAGCGCCTGACCCGTGGTCGTGTTCGCGCTGACTGCGCGGGCAAGCCCGAAGTCGCCGAGCTTGATCCGCCCGTCGTCTGCGAGCATCACGTTCTCGGGTTTGAGGTCGCGGTGGACGATCCCCGCCCCGTGGGCTGCGGCCAGGCCCGAGAGCACCGCATCCCCGATCTCGAACGACTGCTCGGCGGTCAGATGCCGTTGCTGCTTCAGGAGCTCCCGCAGCGTGATGCTCGGCAGATACTCCATGACCAGGTAGGTGCGCCCGAGATCGTGCCCCTGGTCGAACACGTTGACCAGATTGGGATGGGAGAGGCGGGCCGCACTTCTGGCCTCCTGCTCGAAGCGGCGCGTGAAGTTCGCATCCTCCGCCAGATGCTCGTGCATCACCTTGACGGCGACGCGGCGCTCAAGCCTCAGATCCGTTGCGAGGTACACCATCGCCATGCCGCCGCGCGCGATGCGCGACCTGATCGCGTAACGGCCGTCGAGCGTCTGCCCGATCAGCGGGTCGGAGGGCACGGTGGTCACCCGGAGAGTCTACGGAAGTTTCGATGGCCGTTTCATGATGCGCGCCGGGCTCGCGCGGATTGCGTTCACCCGTTGCCGCTGGCAGAGTGGACCCGTGGCAGAGAACACCGCTTCAGACCGTAGCCCGTTGACGACCGCTCCCATGCTCGGCGTCCCCGAACTCGTGGACCGCCTCGGCATCACTCCCGGCCGGCTCCATCGCCTCATCGAGGATCGCGTACTCGCGTCGGTGCGCATCGACGGCGTCCTGCGGGTTCCTG
Organism: Leucobacter sp. USHLN154; assembly: GCF_037145595.1. Taxonomy (NCBI): domain Bacteria; kingdom Bacillati; phylum Actinomycetota; class Actinomycetes; order Micrococcales; family Microbacteriaceae; genus Leucobacter; species Leucobacter sp. USHLN154. Next base: position 368,598 of record NZ_JBBCXF010000003.1, on the reverse strand, counting down.
CAGAGTTCTTGCAGGGCGACGAGCCGCTGCCATCGCTTCGCGGCACGCTGCTCGTGCTCGACGACGCCGGCTTCTCCGAGGAGGAAGCGGTGCTCTGGATGCTCTCGGTGAACGACGAACTGGGGGAGCGGCCGATCGATTCGCTTCAGGCCGGCCGGAAGAGCGCGGTGCGTCGCGCGACGCAGTCGCTCGCCTTCTGACCTCTCGTGCGCGTGGTTCGTTGAGAACTCCGGGTCGCGCCTCGGGCGATCTCAGAACTCGCGTCGCGCCGCCCGGTCGGCGAGCCGCGTCAGCGCCTCGCTCGCGTCACGGCGGGTCGGGGAATGCTCGAGCGAGGAGATCGCTCGTTCGACATTGCGCGCGATCATCTGCTCGACTCGATCGACTGCCCCGCTCTCGCGAATGGTGCGCTGGAGGATCGCGACCTGTTCCGGCTCGAGATCGTTGCCGAGCAGGTCGTCGAAGATGCGCCGCTGGGTTCCGGGCAGGTTCTCGCGCGCGAGCGTGACCAGGACAGTTCGCTTGCCCTCGACCAGGTCGTCGCCCGCGGGCTTGCCCGTGATCGATGCGTCTCCGAATACGCCGAGGAGGTCGTCGCGGAGCTGGAACGCGACGCCGATGGGGAGGCCGTAGTCCCGCAGGGCCTGCTCCTGCTCCTCATCGGCGCCGGCGAGCGCCGCGCCGATCAGGAGCGGCGCCTCGACGCTGTACTTCGCCGATTTGTAGACGAGCACCCGGGTCGAGCGTTCCAACTGCTCGTCGTGCGCGGCGAACTCGATCTGCTGCTCCTCGAGCACGTCGAGGTACTGACCGACGGCGACCTCGCTCCGCATGCGGTTGAAATGCGCTCGCGCGGCCTGCGCCGCGCCCGGGCTGATCGCGGCGGCGCACGCACGCTGCATGAGTTCGTCGGCCCACGACTGCAGGAGATCTCCGAGCAGAATCGCGCCGGCGATTCCGAAGTGCTCGGGGTCGCCGGCCCAGCGATGGCCGCCGTGCAGCTCGGCGAACACGCGGTGCACGGAAGGGCGGCCGCGACGGGTGTCCGATCGGTCGATGATGTCGTCGTGGATGAGTGCTGCGGCGTGGAAGAACTCCAGCGCACACGCGGCATCGAGCACCGGGGCGGCCGGGCCGTGGACGTCGTCGATGATGTCGAGCTCGCGCACGGACCGGTAGCCCAGGATCGCGAACTGCGCACGGAACCGCTTCCCACCCGTCAGGAAGCGCTTCGCCTCATCCAGCAGCGGCGCGGCGTCCGCCCCGAGCGCCGCGAGCTCGTTGCGATGCTGATCGAGGATGTCGCCGATGCGCTCCTGAATGAGGCCTGCGAGTCGCGTCGTTTCTTGCACGCGCCTAGCCTACTCACGGCTGCGGGTCGTAGACTGATCGGTACCAAGTTTTCCCGAAGCGCAGGAGGGCCGTCATGGCGCTGTCAGAGCACGAACAGCGGTTGCTCGACGAGATGGAGCGCGGCTTCTATCAGAGCGAAGCCGACGTTCTCCAGGCTGGCTCGTCGGAACCCCGTCGACTGAACTATCGGTCGCTCGTGCTCGGCATCATCGTCGTGATCCTCGGAATCGGAGTCCTCGTCACCGGAGTGGCAGTGCAGCTGCTGTGGCTCGGGCTCATCGGGTTCGCCGTGATGCTCGGCGGCGTGATCCTCATGCTGTCGCGTCGCTCTTCCGGGCCGCTCACCGTCGAAGACATCACCTCCGCCGGTTCGGGTCCGAAGGCCTCCCGCTCGCGAGAGTCGCTGAGCGAGCGCATGGAGCGCCGGTGGGATCAGCGCATGGAGGGCGAGCGGTAGCTCGACCAATGCTGCGCGCATCGCGTGCGCTACGGCACCAGTTGAGGGCGAGCCCGCTCCCGATGTGAAGCCCCCGCTGCGGGGGCGAACCGGATCGATCGCGTCAGGTCAATGACCTGGCGCTTTTTTTGCGCCCGCTCGGCGATGCTCGCGATCTGACGCGGCGCTCGACTGCAGGTCCTGCCGGTATTCGGCGCGCGCGCCCCGCGATGCACTCCACTTTGCTCCATTCGAACCTTCCGCCGGGGTCCGAGCCGCGTGAAGACGGGCTTTCTCGGGAGCTTGCAGGCTCGAATCCGTCGGCGTGCTGCCCGTCACCGTGCGGGCCTCCCTGTGTCGTCGCCGCGTATTCTCGCGAATTCTCTCGATTCCGCCAGCAAAGTGGAGTGTGTTTAGGAACAAGTGGAGGAAAGTGGAGTAAACTGGCGCTCGAGGACGAGTCGGCGAAAGGAGGTCCCATGTTCCTGGGAACCTTCACGCCGCGCCTGGACGAAAAGGGCCGACTGATTCTTCCCTCGAAGTTTCGGAACGAACTCGCCGACGGCCTCGTGATCACCCGCGGGCAGGAGCGCTGCCTCTACGTGTTCAGCGAAACCGAGTTCGCCGAGATGCATCAGCGACTGCGGAGCGCACCGCTCGCCTCGAAGCAGGCGCGCGATTACCTCCGCGTGTTCCTCTCAGGGGCGCACCCCGAAACACCCGACAAGCAGAGTCGCATCACCATTCCGCAGAACCTCCGCGAGTACGCCGGGCTCGATCGCGAGCTCGCCGTCATCGGCGCCGGTTCGCGCGCGGAGATCTGGGATGCGGAGGCTTGGCAGACCTACCTGGCGGCGCAGGAAGCAGCGTTCTCCGAGATCGAGGAGGAGGTGATCCCGGGCATGTTCTAGCCCGGAATCCCTATGACACACGACAACACACGCGATCCGAGTGGTCTGCACACCCCCGTGCTGCTCGAGCGCTGCCTCGAACTGCTCGCTCCGGTGGCGCAGGGCATCGCCGAGGGCGACACGCCCGTGATCGTCGACGCGACACTCGGCATGGGCGGGCACAGTGAAGCGCTCCTCGACCGCTTCCCCCGGCTCACCGTGATCGGTCTCGACCGCGACACCGAGGCACTCGAACTCGCAGGCGCTCGTCTCCGGCGATTCGGGGACCGCGCGATCCGCGTGCACGCGGTGTACGACGAAATCGCCGAGGCCGTATCCGACAGCGGCTTCTCGCGGATCGACGGCGTGCTCTTCGATCTCGGCGTCTCATCGCTGCAGCTCGACGAGGCGGACCGCGGCTTCGCCTACGCCCAGGACGCTCCGCTCGACATGCGCATGGACCAGAGCAGCGGGGAGACCGCGGCCGACGTGCTGGCTGCGGCGCCCGAGGGCCGCCTGCGCGCGATCTTCGAACGATACGGCGAAGAACCCCTCGCAGGCCGCTACGCTCGCGCGATCATCGCGGCCAGGGCCGACGCTCCGATTCTGCGAAGCGGACAGCTCGTCGAGGTGCTGCAGGCGGCGACCCCGGCCGCGGTGCGAGACCAGCGCCACCCCGCGAAGCGCGTATTCCAGGCGCTGCGCATCGAGGTCAATTCCGAACTCTCAGTACTCGAGCGCGCGATCCCCGCTGCGCTCGATCTCCTGAAGGTCGACGGCCGTGCGGTCGTCATGTCGTACCAGTCGCTCGAAGATCGTTTCGTGAAGCGCGAATTCGCGCGTCGCACGGCGTCGACCGCGCCCGCCGGCCTGCCCGTCGAGCTCCCGGAGCATCGTCCCGAGTTCCGCCTCCTCACACGCGGAGCCGAGCTCGCCGACGACGCCGAGCGCGCGCGCAACCCGCGCGCCATCCCCGTGCGCCTGCGCGCAGCCGAACGAATGAGGGTCGCACGATGAGCACGACGCTTCCGATGGAGTTCGACGCGGCGGCGCTCCGCCTCGGCTCACCCTCTGGCACGCCGGCGCCCACGCAGCCCGAGCGGCATCTGCGCCCGGTGCCGCACCCCGCGGCCCGGCCGGCGAAGCGCTCGCAGCGCAGCCCGCTCGCGGGAGCGCTCATCGCGGTCGGCGTCGTCCTGGCCATCTTCGCAACGCAGCTCGGTCTGAGCATCGCGATCTCTCAGGGCGCATACGAGTCGCGCGCACTCGAGGTGGAGCAGCGCGACCTCGGGCGCGTGGAACGAGTGCTGTCGCAGAACGTCGACAAGCTCGCGTCCCCGCAGAACCTCGCGGAGAATGCGGCCGCGCTCGGCATGGTGCAGAACTCGCGGCCCGCGACGCTCCGCCTGAGCGACGGCGCAGTGCTCGGGGCGCTCGACTCGGAGACGACGGCGGCCTCTGGCAACCTCATCCCGAATGCGACCCTCGAGAGCATGCCGGTGGTGGACGCCGCAGGCCTCCTCGTGCCGCGGAACTCCGGACAGGCCGCGGGTGCTCAGGCCGAAGACATCGATCCGCCGGTACGGTGGACGGGCAAGCTGCCTGCTCCCGATACGCACTAGGCAGTAGCAGAACTCCGGGAGGAATCGGATGCTGAGACTGCGCGGATCTTCGCTTCGCCGGGCCATCGCGCTCGCCATCATCGTCGTCGCTGCGATCGTGTTTCTCGTGCGACTCGTGGACGTGCAGGTGGTTTCCGCCGCCGCCCTGAACGAGGATGCGAAAGACAAGCGCGCGGTGCCCGTCGCGATTCCGAGCGTGCGCGGCGACATCGTCGATCGCGACGGGGAAGTGCTCGCGACGACGGACGAACGCTACGACGTGCAGCTCTCGCCGAAGAACACGCGTCTGAACGACGGCGTGTTCTACCGCTTCGACACCGAACGCGGCGTGGGCACGGTCAAGGTCACCGCAGCGCAGGCCTTCGAGGAGATCGGAGCGGTGACCGGGCAGAGCGGCGAGGAGATCCAGAAGATCGTGGATGACGCGCTGAGCGACAACCCGAAGTCAGACTTCGCCTACGTGCAGCGATCCATCGATCTGACCCAGCTGAACGCGCTCAAGGCGCTCGAGATCCCGTGGCTCACCTTCGAGAGCCAGCACACGCGCACCTACCCCAACGGCGCGGTCGGCGGCAACATCGTGGGGTTCTCCGGAGCCGACGACGTGCCGCAGGCCGGCGTCGAGCTGTCGCAGGACGCCTGCCTCACCGGGGTGGACGGCACTGAGACCTACGAGCGGAGCGAGGACGGAGTGGCGCTCCCCGGGAGCGTCGTCGTCACCAGGAAGGTGCAGGACGGCGGCACGGTGCAGCTCACGATCGACCGCGACCTGCAGTGGGAGGCCCAGCAGGCGATCAACCAGCAGGTGCAGTCCGTCGGCGCGGCGTACGGACTGCTCACGGTGATGGACGTCCAGACCGGCGAGCTCGTCGCCGTTGCGGAGGACGGCTCGGTCGACCCGAACGACGTCGATGCCTCAGACCCGGCGAAGCGCGAAGCGCGATCCTTCACCTCGCCGTACGAGCCGGGCTCGACGTTCAAGGCGATCACCGCGGCGGCGCTCATCGACCAGGGCGTCGCGACGCCCGCGTCGCAGAACCTCACGCCCGACTACCTCGAGCCGGAGCCAGGCGTGCGCTTCGGCGACGCGTTCAACCATCCCGAGATGCCGTGGACGTTGACCGGCATCCTCACGCAGTCGTCCAACGTCGGCACCTCGATGCTCGGCGCGCAGCTCGACGCCGAAACGCGATACGACTACCTCAAGCGATTCGGCGTCGGCACCGCCACCCAGGCGGGAATGCCAGTCGAGGATTCCGGTCTGCTGTACGAGCCGGGGGACTGGGACCGCCAGACCTCGTACAACACCATGTTCGGTCAGGGCCTCTCCTCGACCGTCGTGCAGACTGCCGGCGTCTACCAGGCGATCGCGAACAAGGGCGTGCGCGTGCCGCCCAGCGTGGTGCAGGAGTGCGTGGAGGCCGACGGCACGACGACCGCGCCCGAGCACGGCGAGCCGGTCACGGCGATCTCGGAGAGCACCGCAGCCGAAATGATGGGCATGCTCGAGACCGTCACCACCGAGGGCTGGTTCAAGGACCTCATCGCGATCCCGGGGTACCGGATCGCCGGCAAGACCGGCACCGCGGAGCAGGTCGACCCGGCCACTGGGCTCTATCGCACGGACTACGTGCACTCGTTCGCGGGGATCTTCCCGGCCGACGACCCGCAGTACGTCGCGGTAGCATCGATTGCGTTCCCGACGGCGGGAGATGGTGGCGTCGCCGCACTCACCGCCTTCCGGCAGGCCGCAGAGGCGACGATCCGCACGTTCCACATCCCGCCATCCACGGGGGAGTTCCAACCACTCCCCACCGAGTATTGATCACGCCCAGGAGGCCAGCACCCGTGAGTACCGGAGATGCTTTGAGCATTCGCCCGCAGCAGCCCGTCCCCGTCCCGCTCGACGAGATCGTCGAGCGATTCGGCGTGCGCGCCGCGGGCCGGTCGACGGGGCTGTTCGTCACCGGCGTCTCGCTCGACTCGCGCGATGTGCGACCCGGCGACCTCTACGTCGGCATGCCGGGCGCCCAGCGCCACGGTGCGGAGTTCGCCGCTCAGGCCGCCGCGTCCGGTGCGAGTGCGATGCTGACCGACGCGGCCGGCGCCGAGCTCGCCGCGGCAGCGGGGACGTCGCTGCCCGTGCTCGTCTCCGACGCGCACCCGCGCCTGATTCTCGGCGACGTCGCCGCGGTCGTCTACCGCACCGACGGCTTCTCCGCGCGCACCTTCGGCGTCACCGGGACGAACGGCAAGACGAGCGTCGTGTACCTCATCGCCGAGCTGCTGCGCGCGGCAGGCATCACCGCGGGGCTCAGCTCCACGGCGGAGCGCCGGATCGGCGACGAGGTGGTGGTGAGCAACCTCACCAGCCCCGAGGCCTCCGAGCTGCACGGACTGCTGGCCCGCATGGTCGAGGTCGGCGTCGAGGGCGTGGCCATCGAGGTGTCGGCCCAGGCGGTCGTTCGCCACCGTCTCGACGGCCTGCGCTTCGATGTCGTCGCGTTCAACAACTTCTCCCAGGACCACCTCGACGAATTCGGCGATCTGGAGACCTACTTCGCAGCCAAGCTCGCGCTGTTCGCGCCGGAGCGCGCGGAACGCGGCGTCGTCGTCGTCGATTCGGCCTGGGGGCAGCGCATCGCGCGCGAATCGCAGATCCCGGTGACGCGCCTCGCCACCGAGTACGGGCGGGACGCCGACTGGCACCTCGCGGTCACACGCCAGACGCTCGACGGCGTGTCGTTCGTGCTGCAGGGGCCGGAGGGCGCCCACTTCCGCGGAAGCGTTCCGGTGTTCGGTCGCTTCATGGCGGAGAACGCCGCGCTCGCGCTGATCATGCTGCACGAGGCGGGGATTCCGATCGCGCAGGTCGAGGCGGGACTCGAGCAGGGTCGCATCCCGGTGTACATCCCCGGTCGTCTCGAGCAGATCACGGAGAGCGGCAGCACGGGCCCGCGCTTCTACGTCGACTACGGGCACACGCCCGGGGCATTCGAGGCGATGCTCGACGCCCTCGGAGAGGTCGCGCCGGGGAAGATCATCTTCCTGTTCGGAGCCGATGGCGACCGCGACACGACGAAGCGGGAGGAGATGGGAAGGATCGCGGCTGCGGGCGCCGACACCGTCATCATCTGCGACTACCACCCGCGCTCCGAGCCGCCGGAGGCGATCCGCGCTCAGCTGCTCGCCGGAGCCCGCTCGGCCCAGCACGCCGAGGTCATCGAGGAGGGCGATCCTCGGGCCGCCGTGCGCCTCGCTATTTCACTGGCCGAACCCGGTGACGTTATCCTGTATGCCGGTCCCGGACACGAGGACCATCAAGAAGTCGCCGGGCGGTTCATCCCGTACTCGGCGCGTGACGAAGTTCGCGGTGCGCTCCGCGAGGCAGGACTGCTCCCGTGATTGCACTGACACTGGCCGAGATCGCGACCGCCGTGAACGGCCGCCTGGTCCCCGGAGACGGCGGAGCGGGGCCGGAGACGCTCATCGACGGCGAGTCGCAGACCGACTCCCGCGAGGTCGGACCGGGGCACATCTTCTTCGCCCGACGCGGTGAGGAGACCGACGGACACCGATACGCCGCTCGAGCGGTCGACGCCGGTGCCGCTCTGCTCGTGGTGGAGCACGAGGTGGACAGCCGCGTTCCGCAGATCGTCGTCGCCGACAGCACCGATGCGCTCGGCGCCCTCGCGACCGAGGTCGTGCGACGCGTTCGCGAAGCGGGCGACCTCACGATCGTCGGAATCACCGGCTCGAACGGCAAGACGACCACGAAGAACCTGGTCGCCGCAATGGCAGAACGCACCGGCCCGACCGTCGCTTCAGCGAAATCGTTCAACAACGAGGTCGGCGGGCCCGTGACGATGCTCCGCGTCGCACCGGATACGCGCACGCTCATCGCCGAGATGGGAGCGAGCGCAGAAGGCGAGATCGCACGTCTCACCGCGATGGCGCCGCCACACATCGGGGTCGTGCTGACGGTCGGACTCGCCCATGCGGGCGAATTCGGCGGGATCGAGACCACCTTCCGCACGAAGAGCGAGATGGTGTGCGACCTGCCCGCGTCTGCGATCGCCGTGCTGAACCGCGACGATCCCCGCGTCGCGCAGATGGCCGAACTCACGCGCGCCCAGGTCCACTGGTTCGGTCTCGGCTCGGAGGCCGACGTCCGTGCGACCGATGTGGATGCATCGGCGGACGGCACACGATTCGTGATCCACGCCGACGGAGCGTCCCTCCCCGTGCACTTCCGGGTACTCGGGGAGCACCACGTCATGAACGCGCTTGCGGCCGCGGCGGTGGGGCGGGCGCTCGGGATCCCGCTCGCCGAGATCGTCGAGACGCTCGAATCGGCGACCCTCGCCGCCCCGGGGCGCATGGAAGTGCTCGGCGGGCGCGACGGGGTGACGATCATCAACGATGCCTACAACGCGAGCCCGGACTCCATGAGTGCCGCGCTGCGCACGCTTGCACAGATCCGCAGACCAGCCGGGCGCTCGGTCGCCGTCCTCGGAGCGATGAGCGAGCTCGGCGAGTACTCCATCGAGGAGCACCGACGCGTCGGGCTCCAGGCGGTGCGGTTGCGGATCTCCGAACTGGTGGTCGTGGGCGCCGAGGCGCGCCAGCTGCACATCAGCGCGATCAATGAGGGCGCCTGGGACGGGGAGAGCACCTTCTTCCCCACCCAGGACGAAGCCTTCGCCTACCTCACCGAGACACTGCGCGCCGATGACACGGTGCTCGTGAAGTCCTCGAACGCCGCGGGCCTCCAGCGACTCGGAGATCGTCTCGGGGAGGCGTACGCATGATCGCGCTGCTCATCGCCGGCGGGTTCTCCCTCCTCTACTCGCTGCTCCTGACGCCGTTGTTCGTGCGCGGCTTCAACCGGCTGCGCTGGGGCCAGCCGATTCGCGTCGACGGCCCGAAAGAGCACGAGATCAAGCGCGGCACGCCCACGATGGGCGGAATCATCTTCCTCTCCGGGTCGGTGATCGCCTACTTCGTCGGCAAGCTCGTCATGGGCGAGCAGCCCTCTCCATCTGCGCTGCTCGTCATCCTGATGGCCGTCGGAGCGGGGCTCGTCGGCTTCATCGACGACTTCATGAAGACGCGGCAGCAGGCATCTGCGGGGCTCGGCGGCTGGGCGAAGATCGCAGGTCAGGTCATCATCGCAGTATCGTTCGCGGTGCTCGGCATCCAGTTCGCGAACGGCGCGGGCATCACCCCGGTGTCGACCCATGTCTCGGTCTTCCGCGACCTGCCCTTCGACTTCATGACGTTCGGCCCCATCATCGGCATCGGGCTCGTGATCATCTGGGTCATGGTCATCGTCACGGCGACGACGAACGCCGTGAACGTGACAGACGGTCTCGACGGTCTCGCAGCGGGATCCGCCATCTTCGCGTTCGGCGCCTACCTCGTGATCGGGTTCTGGCAGTCCGCGCAGAGCTGCGTGAGCAACGCTGCGGAGCCCGGGTGCTACGAGGTGCGCGATCCGATGGATCTCGCGGTCATCGCGGCGGCATTCCTCGGCGGCGTCGGCGGGTTCCTCTGGTGGAACACGAACCCGGCGCACGTGTTCATGGGTGATACGGGCTCGATGGGCATCGGCGGCGCCATCGCGGCGCTCGCGATCCTGAGCCGCACCGAGGTCCTGCTGATCCTGATCGGCGGACTGTTCATCATCGAGACCGGTTCGGTGATCCTGCAGCGCCTGTACTTCAAGGTCACGCGCGGCAGGCGCATCTTCCTGATGAGTCCGATCCATCATCACTTCGAGCTCAAAGGGTGGGCCGAGGTGACCGTGGTCGTGCGATTCTGGATCATCGCCGCCCTCTTCGTCATCGCCGGGGTGGGCGCGTTCTACGGCGAATGGCTGCTGCAGCAGTCGTGATGGGAGCAGACATGAACAGCACTGGCGGAGACGCAGCGATCTACGCGAAGCTGGTCGCTGACCGTGTCGATGCGCTGACGAGTTGGCACCACGACTGGACCGGACTCCGCGTCGCGGTCCTCGGCCTCGGCGTGACCGGGTTCTCGGTCGCCGACACGCTCGTCGAACTGGGAGCGCGCGTGCGGGTAATCGCGGGTGCGCCGGATTCGGAGCGCGAACGACTGCTCGAGGTCATCGGGGCGGAGTACTTCCAGTCTGCTGAGGACGAGGCCCAGCTCGCCGACCTCGCCGCCTTCGACCCCGAGCTCGTGATCGTGTCTCCCGGGTACCGGCCGGACCATCCGCTCACGACCTGGGCGATCGCCCGCGATGTGACGGTGTGGGGAGACATCGAACTCGGCTGGCGCCTCCGCGATAAGACGGGCAGGATCGCCGACTGGATCTGCATCACGGGCACGAACGGCAAGACGACGACGACCCAGTTGACGGCTCACATGCTCTCGGCCGGCGGGCTGCGGGTCACGCCGGCTGGGAACATCGGCACTCCCATCCTCGATGCACTGCGCGACCCCCAGGGATACGACGCGATCGTCGTCGAGCTGTCGAGCTTCCAGCTCGAGCGCCTGGGTGAGATCTCGCCCTACGCGAGCGCATGCCTGAACTTCGCGGACGATCATCTCGACTGGCACGGCAGCCATGACGCCTATTGGGCGGCGAAGGCGAAGGTGTATCAGCACACGCAGGTCGCCTGCGTGTACAACCGTGCAGACGCGGCGACGGAGCGCATGGTGGAGGCCGCGGATGTGGTGGAGGGCGCCCGGGCCGTGAGCTTCGGGCTCGACACCCCTCCGACGAGCGGCTTCGGCGTGGTCGAGGGGATCCTCGTCGATCGCGGCTATCACGCGGAGCGCCGCAGCGAGGCGTTCGAGCTCGTCACGATCGAGGAACTCGCAGAACGAGGCCTCGCGGCCCCGCACATGGTGCAGAACGTGCTCGCCGCGAGCGCCCTCGCCCGGTCCCGCGGCGTGGAACCGGGCGAGATCGCGCGAGCCGTGCTCACCTTCGTGCCCGATCCGCACCGTGCGCAACAGCTCGGCGAGATCCAGGGGCTGCGCTGGATCGATGATTCGAAGGCGACGAACGCCCACGCTGCCGATGCGTCGCTCCGTGCGCTGCACGATGTCGTGTGGGTGCTGGGCGGTCTCCTGAAAGGCGTCGACATCGACGAGCTCGTGCGCACGCACGCGATCCGGTTGCGCGGCGCCGTGGTGATCGGAGTCGATCGTGAGCCGGTGCTCGCCGCACTGAGACGGCACCTGGGGGAGCGGCCCGTCGTCGAGATCGACGACGCCGGGCTCGACCCCGACGGCATCATGCGGTCCGCGGTGGCGCAGGCCCGTGCGATCGGGCACCCGGGCGACACGGTGCTGCTCTCACCCGCTGCGGCGTCCATGGATCAGTTCGCCGGCTACGCCGACCGCGGCCGACGCTTCCAAGCCGCGGTCCGAGAGCTGGAATGATGTCTGCGCGCACGAGCGAGCGCGAACCGGGCCGGGCTCCCGCCCAAGCCCTGATCCGGCTGGGCGGCATGCTGCGCATCGGTTCCGATCGCACGGTCATCGCGCTCTACACCATCACGCTGCTGCTGGTGGGCTTCGGCCTCATCATGGTGCTCTCGTCATCATCCATCACCTCGTATCTCGCCGATCAGGGCTTCTTCGGAGGGTTCTGGCGTCAGGTGATCTTCGCCGTCATCGGCATCCCGCTGATGCTCGTCGCCGCCGCAATGCCCGTGAGCTTCTGGAAGCGCTACGCCTGGGCGCTCTTCGGGCTCGGCATCCTGCTGCAGCTGCTGGTGTTCACACCGCTCGGATTCGAAGTGGCCGGGAACCGGAACTGGATTCAGCTCGGCGGCGTGACTGCGCAGCCGTCCGAGGCGCTGAAGCTCGCGCTGGTGGTCTGGGTCGGGGCCGTGATGCAGCGGAAGGAGCCGCTGTTCGGCCAGATGCGGCACGAGCTCATCCCGGTCGTCATCCCCGGGGCTCTGATCGCCCTGGGAGTCGTGCTGCTCGGCAAGGACCTGGGTACGGTGATGATCATGGCCGCCCTCGTGTTCGGCGCGATGTTCTTCGGGGGCATGAGCTGGAAGACGCTCGGGGTGACGGCCATCGGCGCGGCGCTCGCGGTCGCCTTCTTCGTGCTGTCGAGCCCGAACCGCATGGCGCGGCTGCTCAGCCACGCCGGAGGGACCGACGACTACAGCGGCATCGACTGGCAGGCGACGCACGGGCTGTGGGCCCTCGCCGGCGGCGGGCTCTTCGGCGTCGGGCTCGGCAATTCGAAGGCGAAATGGTCGTGGCTTCCCGCGGCCGACAACGACTACATCTTCGCGATCATCGGCGAGGAGCTGGGGCTCATCGGCGCACTGCTCGTCGTCGTGCTGTTCATCGCGCTGACCGTGGTGATGCTCCGCCTCATCGTGCGGGCGCGCGACCGGTTCGGCCGAGCCGTGGTCGGCGGCGTACTGGTCTGGATCGTCGGCCAGGCGTTCGTGAACATCGCGGTCGTCGTCGGCGTGCTGCCGGTGCTCGGCGTGCCGCTCCCGCTCATCAGCTCGGGCGGTACCGCCCTCATCGCGTGCCTCATCGCCATCGGCGTCGTCATCTCGATCGCCCGCGATGCCGCACGACATCAGGAAGAGATTGGACACGCATGACCACGTATCTGCTGGCGGGCGGCGGAACCGCCGGGCACGTGAACCCGCTTCTGGCGCTCGCCGACCTCATTCGACGGGAAGAACCGGGGGCCGGCATCATCGTGCTCGGCACCCGCGAAGGTCTCGAGGCGCGGCTCGTGCCGGAGCGGGGTTACGAACTGGTGCATATCGAGCGCCTCCCGTTCCCACGTCGCCCGAACGCCGCGGCGCTGCGGTTTCCGGTGCGCTTCGCGCGTGCGGTCTCGCAGGTGCGCGAGTTGATCCGCAGCCGCGGCGTCGACGTGGTGGTGGGATTCGGCGGGTATGCGTCGGCGCCGGCGTATCGTGCTGCGGCTCGCGAAGGCGTTCCCACCGTCATCCACGAGGCGAACGCGAAACCGGGCCTGGCGAACCGCTGGGGCGCCAGGAGCACGCCGCACGTGGCGGTGACGTTCGCGGGCACGCCGATCGCAGGGGCGCGGGTCACTGGAATGCCGTTGCGGCCAGAGATCACGGGACTCGACCGTGCAGCGCTCCGCGACGAGGCGCGCGCGCACTTCGGACTCGATCCGGCTCGCAGCACCCTGCTCGTCACGGGAGGTTCGCTCGGTGCGCGTGCGCTCAACAGAGGGATCGCGGGCTCGGCACAGATGCTCGTCGACGCCGGCATCCAGGTGCTCCACGTCTGGGGCGGTCTCACCGAGCTCGAAGACCCCGGCGTGCCCGGGTACGTCGTGATTCCCTATTGCGACCGCATGGACCTCGCATTCGCGGCCTGCGACCTCGCGGTATCGCGAGCGGGCTCGACGACGGTCAGCGAACTCGCGGGCCTCGGGATTCCCGCGGTACTCGTGCCCTACGCCGTCGGCAACGGTGAGCAACGATTCAACGCTGCCGGCATGGTCGAGGCCGGGGGAGCGCTGCTCGTGGAAGACGGGGAACTCACGCCGCAGTGGGTGCACGACGTGCTCGTGCCGCTCCTGCTTGACGACGCCCGACTCGAAGCGATGTCGCGGCGCGCTCGCTCAGCCGGCGCGCTGGACGGCACTGAGCGCTTGCTCGAACTCGTGCGGGAGGCCGTGGGCGCCGCTGGAACATGAGCGACTTCGATCGCTCAGCGGGTCCTCGGCGACGGGCGCCTCGCATCGCGGTACGCTTGACTGTCGATTCGTGCTGAGGAGGCGCCATGATCTATCCCGATCTCGAACTGGAGATCCCCGAAGACCTCGGGCAGGTCCATTTCGTCGGTATCGGCGGTTCGGGCATGAGCGGTATCGCTCGCATGATGCACCAAGCCGGCGTCACGGTCACCGGCTCTGATCGAAGCGCCAACTACTCGACGGACGCTCTGGTCGAGCTCGGCATCCCGGTCTCTATCGGTCATGATGCGGACAACGTCGGCGATGCCGACACGCTCGTGGTCACCGGGGCGCTCTGGACGGACAATCCGGAGTACCAGCGCGCCCTCGCCCAGGGGCTCCCGGTGCTGCACCGGTCCCAGGCGCTGGCCTGGCTCGCGAGGAGCGCACGCGTCGTCGCGGTCGCCGGTGCGCACGGCAAGACGACGTCGACCGGCATGATCGTGACCGGCCTGCTCGGCGCGGGTGCGGATCCGTCGTTCGTGAACGGCGGCGTGATCGAAGCGCTCGGCGTGAGTTCCGGCACTGGCGGCGATGATCTCTTCGTGATCGAGGCGGATGAATCCGATAAGTCCTTCCTGCTCTACGACACCGCCGTCGCGCTCGTCACCAACGTCGATCCGGAGCATCTCGACTTCTACGGATCGCGGGAGGCCTTCATGCAGGCCTTCGTCGATTTCATGCGCGGTGCGCGCGAGCAGATCGTCATCTCCGCCGACGACCCGGGGGCGCGCGAAGTGCTCGCCACGCTGCAGCACCAGGGCGGGCACGCGCCGGTCCGCACGTTCGGCGAGACCCCCGGCGCCGACGTTCGCATCGTCGAGATCGATGATTCGGGCCCCGTTCGGTTCGCGGTGGAAATCGATGCGCACCGCTACGAGGCGCAGCTCGCCGTATACGGCAAGCACAACGCCGTCAACGCGGTTGGCGCGCTCGCCGTGCTCACCGGCCTGGGGTTCGAGCCGGGCGCCGCGCTCGAGGCGATCGCCGCGTTCGGCGGCACGAAGCGCCGCTTCGAGTTCCATGCCGAGGTGCAGGGCGTGCGCGTGTACGACGACTACGCCCACCACCCCACGGAGGTCGCGGCGCTGCTCGACTCCGCCCGCGCGGTCGTCGGCGAGGGTCGCCTCATCGCGATCCACCAGCCCCACCTCTTCAGCCGCACGCGCATGTTCCATCGGGAGTTCGCCGAGGTGCTCGAGCGCGGGGCCGACCACACGGTGGTGCTCGCCGTCGACGGAGCGCGCGAGGACCCGGTCCCGGAGGTCACGGGCGCACTCGTCTCCGATGACTTCGCGGACGCGGATCGCGTGGCGTACCTGCCGGAGTGGCAGGATGCCGCGGACTACCTCGCGCGCATCGCCCGTCCGGGCGACGTCATGGTGACGATGAGCTGCGGCACGGTGTACCGCATCATTCCTCAAGTGGTTGAGGCGCTGCGCGACCGGTTCGAGCTCGAGGCCCGGTGAAGCGCCCCGGCGGTTTCGATCGGACGCCCGATCAACCGCGTCCGGAGCCGGAGCCGCCCGCCGGGCGGCCTCCGGCCGAGGTCTCAGAAGCTGCGGGGCGACTCGGGCCTCGGCTGAGCCGGGTGCCGGCGCGCGCTCACGTCCCTGAAACCGGAGTCTCGCCGACCATCGATCTGAGCGATGTGCGCGCTTCGAGACACGCGCCTCCTGAGCAGGAGGCTCCGGACTCCGCCACTCGGGCGGAGGAAGATCTCCAGGGGCGTGCTTCCGGGGCGATCGACGGTGCGCGAGCCGTTCGTCTCTCCGACGAGCACCCGACGGTCGATCTCGGAGCACTGGACACCCGTGCTCGCTCCGGTCTCGATCGGTTTCGCGGAAGCGAACCGGACCCGGTGCGCGAGGCGGAGCGCCGGGTGGCAGCTGCGGCGCGCCTGCGGAAGCGGCAGGCTCGACGCGAGCGGCGACGCTTCTCG
The DNA here is from genome assembly GCF_037145595.1 of Leucobacter sp. USHLN154. Lineage (NCBI taxonomy): Bacteria > Bacillati > Actinomycetota > Actinomycetes > Micrococcales > Microbacteriaceae > Leucobacter > Leucobacter sp. USHLN154. The sequence goes on along the minus strand of NZ_JBBCXF010000003.1, from coordinate 352,625 downwards.
GCGGAGGCCCGCGGTCGGAGGCGCCACTGGATCATCGCGTTCGCAGCCGTCGGCGCGCTCGCCCTGTTCGTCGGTGCCGGAGTCTTCACGCCTCTGATGGCGGTGAAGACCGTCGAGGTGACCGGCGCGGAGAGCGTGAACGCCGCGGATGTGCACAGCGCACTCGAGCGGTTCGAGGGGCGGCCTCTCGCACTGATCGACGATGCCGAGGTGCATCGCGCCCTCGAACCCTTCCCCCTGATCCAGCGCTACGCAGTGGAGCGGGTGCCGCCGCACACGCTGGTCGTGCGGATCGAAGAGCGAGTGCCCGTGATCTCGGTCGCAGGGGCCGATGGCGTCGAGCTCTACGACGCCGCCGGGGTGCTGCTCGGGGCTGCGGATGCTGCACCCGCGGGCGTGCCGGTCGGCGCAGGAGCGCTCACGGACCGGGGCTCCGCGGCCTTCCGGTCGGCGTCGCGCGCACTCCGCGACATGCCTGCGGATCTGCGCGCGCAGATCACGAGCGCCAGCGCCTCGAGCGCTCAGGATGTGACGTTCACGCTCGCGAGCGGCATCACGGTGCTCTGGGGGGATGCCGACGAGAGCCGACGCAAGGCGGTGGTGCTGCAGGCGATGCTCGCCTCTCTCGCCGGGCAGCCGGTGACGCGAATCGATGTCTCAGCGACCGAAGCGCCCGTCTTCGAGTAGCGCGAGCGGTTTCTTTCGAGGGGCTCGCGGCGTGTCAGGCGTTGCCGCATGCTCCTGGCCCATACGGTGGTGCGCAGGAAATGTATACGGCAATACTAACTCTTAACCTCGAGTAAAGGTTGAAGGTTAGGGGCGGAGGAACCACGTGTCAGCGAACCAGAACTACCTTGCGGTGATCAAGGTCGTCGGCGTCGGCGGCGGCGGCGTGAACGCAGTCAACCGGATGATCGAGCTCGGACTGCGGGGCGTCGAGTTCATCGCCGTCAACACCGATGCGCAGGCGCTGCTCCTCAGCGATGCCGACGTCAAGCTCGACGTCGGCCGCGAGCTCACGCGCGGTCTCGGCGCCGGCGCCGATCCCGAGGTGGGGCGCCGTGCGGCCGAGGATCACGCCGAGGAGATCGAAGAGGCACTCGCCGGTGCCGACATGGTATTCGTCACCGCAGGCGAGGGCGGAGGCACGGGTACGGGGGCCGCCCCGGTCGTGGCTCGCATCGCGAAGTCCATCGGCGCACTCACCATCGGCGTGGTCACGCGGCCGTTCAGCTTCGAGGGCAAGCGCCGAGCTGCTCAGGCCGACTCGGGCGTGCACACGCTGCGCGAGGCCGTCGACACGCTCATCGTGGTTCCCAACGATCGCCTGCTCGACATCAGCGAGCCCGGCATCAGCATGATCGAGGCGTTCGCCGCGGCCGACCAGGTGCTCCTCGCCGGCGTGTCGGGCATCACCGACCTCATCACGACTCCGGGTCTCATCAACCTCGACTTCGCCGATGTGAAATCGGTCATGCAGGGCGCCGGTGCCGCGCTCATGGGCATCGGCTCCGCCCGCGGAGCGGATCGCGCCATCAAAGCGGCGGAGCTCGCCGTGGCCTCGCCGCTGCTCGAAGCCTCCGTCGAAGGCGCGCACGGCGTGCTGCTCTCGATCCAAGGCTCGTCGAACCTCGCCCTGAGCGAGATCTACGAGGCATCGACGCTGGTGCAGGATGTGGTGCACCCCGAGGCGAACATCATCTTCGGAACGGTGATCGACGACACCCTCGGAGACGAGGTGCGCGTGACCGTGATCGCTGCCGGCTTCGACGATGAGACGCCGGCTCCCGTCGCCAACTCGGAGCGGGGTCGTCGCGGCAGTCACGTCGAGAGCCTCGATGAGGTCGCAGCGCCAGCAACCGCAGCAGCAGGCGGCGGCGCGGCTGCAGGCGTCGGCGCGGGGTACGCCGGATTCTCCGCGTCAGGGGATGCCGGGTCGAAGAACCCGCCGACGGGGCAGTTCGGAGAGGTGCTCTCGAATCCGCCCGTGGAGGCGCAGATCTCCGATCCCGCCTTCGACGGCGATGACGACGACGACCTCGACATTCCCGAGTTCCTGAGGTAACCCGCATGAGTGAAGCCAGCGACCGAGGCTTCCCCGGCCTGGGCGATCGTCTGCACCAGGTGCAATCAGGAATTGCGGACGCGTGCCGCGACGCCGGGCGCAGCTCGGACGAGATCGATCTCATCGTGGTGACCAAGTTCCATCCGGTCGAGCTGGTCGCGGCACTCGCCGACCTGGGCGTGCGGGACGTCGGCGAGAATCGACACCAGGAGGCTCAGGCGAAGGCCGAGCAGCTCGCGGAACTCGATCTGCGCTGGCACTTCGTCGGACAGCTCCAGACGAAGAAGGCCCGTCAAGCAGCGAGGTATGCGCATGCGATCCACTCGATCGACCGGGAGCGCCTCGTCGATGCGATCGCCGACATGGAGCGCGAGATCGAAGTCTTCATCCAGGTGAACCTCACGGAAGACCCCGCTCGCGGCGGCGCCGCTCCTGCCGAGCTCGAACGGCTCGCTGAGCACGTGCTCCGCGCACCCGCGCTGCATTTGCGTGGAGTGATGGCGGTGGCACCGCTCGAGGAGCCGGCACCGGCCGCGTTCGAACGACTGGCCGGCTATTCGGAGCGCGTGCGCGCGGTCGCGCCGGGCGCCACGGCCATCTCCGCAGGAATGACGCACGACTATCGCGAAGCCATTGCGGCGGGCGCGACACACCTCAGAATCGGAAGCGCAATCACCGGGAAACGCCCGGAGCCCCGATAGTCTCGAACCACCGCACCGTTGGGAGAAAACATGAGCAACCCGCTGAAGAAGACCATGGTGTTCCTGGGCCTCGCCGAGGAAGACCTCGACGCCCAGAACACCGAGTCGGCGCAGCCGGCGGCCCCGCGTGCTGCGCAGACCGCACCGGCACCGAAGCCGGAGGCAGCGCGGCCCCCCGCGCAGCGCGCTGCGGTCACACCGCTGCGCCGCGTCACACCGACCCGTCAGCCGTCGAGCCAGCCGATGAACGAGATCCTGACCGTGCACCCCACGGCCTACGCCGACGCCCAGGTGATCGCCGAGAGCTTCCGCGACGGCATCCCCGTCATCGTCAACGTGTCCCGCATGACCGACGGCGACGCGAAGCGGCTGATCGACTTCGCGAGCGGACTGACCATGGGGCTCAACGGACGCATCGAGCGCGTGACGAGCAAGGTGTTCCTGCTGTCGCCCGAGCACATCGAGACCGGCAGCGACCACTCGCAGAAGAACGACAGCGGATCGTTCTTCGTAGCTCCCTCGGCCTGAGCGTGGAGATCGTCGCAGCGATCGCCTTCATTCTCCGGCTGGCACTCAGGATCTTCACATTCGTGCTCTGGGCGCGCTTCATTCTCGACTGGGTCATGGTGCTCAACCGGCAATTCCGGCCGCGAGGGCTCTGGGCCGTGCTCGTGGAGCTGGTGTACACGGTGACAGACCCGCCGATCCGTATGTTCCGCAAGGTATTCCCTCCGATTCGGCTCGGCCGGGTCGCCCTCGATCTGGGATGGTTGCTCACGATGATCTCCTGCCTGATCCTGATCGCGATCCTCTCCGCCTGGTAGCCGCGACCGGTGCACCTGCGCGAACCCGACTTTATTTGCTAGCGTTGTTCTAGACCACGGCAGTGGTCCCGAAGCGAAAGAGACGTAACGATGGCCTTGACTCCCGAAGATGTCGTGAATCAGAAGTTCACGATCACCAAGTTCCGCGACGGATACGATCTCGATCAAGTCGATGATTTCCTGGACACGATCGTCGAGGAGCTCCGTCAGCACGAGCAGGAGAAGGCGGAGCTGCGCTCGCAGATCGAAGAGCTCACCGCCAAGCTCGCAGCCGCAGAGTCGGGCACCCGCGCCACGGAGGACTCCGACTCCGACTCAGAGGGTGCAGCGTCAGAGCAGACGATCGTCGTGGAGGCTCCGGCCCCCGCGCCGCAGCAGGCCGCGCCAGCTGCGAGCCAGGCCGTCGCCGACAACACCGCCGTCCCGCAGCCGGATGCCGTGAAGTCGAGCGCGATGCTGCAGCTCGCACTCGAGCTCCACGACAAGCACGTGCACGAGGGCGAAGCCACTCGAGACAAGCTCATCTCCGAGGCTGAGGCCAAGCGCGACCAGATGATCCAGGACGCCGAGCGCACCGCGAAGCAGCTCGTCGACGAGGCGCAGAAGCAGCGTTCCGAGGAACTCCGCCAGCTCGGTGAAGAGCGCAGCGACCTCCAGTTCAAGATCAAGGATCTTCGTCAGTTCGAGAGCGAGTACCGCTCGACGCTGCGCTCGTACATCCAGTCGCAGCTGCGCGGCCTCGACGGCTCGCCCGAGCCCGCCGGCGCACCCGACGGTCTCCAGTAACCGGGAGCGTGAGCGACGCTACTGAGCCGATCGCGAGTATCGCGTCGCGGTCACGGCGTCGAGCGCTGGTGCCGCTGCTCCTCATCGGAGTGGCGGCAGCAGTGTTCGCGGCCGACCAGCTCGTCAAGAACTGGGTGGTTGCCCATCTCGTCGAAGGGCAGACCGTGCCCGTGCTCGGCGAGTTCCTGCGCTGGCACTTCGTGAGAAATCCCGGCGCGGCCTTCTCCTTCGCAACAGGCTCGACGTGGATCTTCACGATTCTCGCGGCAATCGTCGTCGTTGTGATTCTCTGGCAGATCCGACGACTCCGGTCGATCCCCTGGGGGCTCTTCCTCGGCCTGCTGCTCGGCGGCGTACTGGGAAACCTCACGGACCGGCTGACTCGTGAGCCCGGCTTCCCGCAGGGGCACGTCATCGATTTCATATCGACCCCCTGGATGTGGCTGGGGTTCAACGAGGCGATCTACAACATCGCCGATATCGCGATCGTGTCGGGAATGGTGCTCTTCGTGATCATCTCGCTCCTCGGAGTGAACATCGACGGAAGTCCGCGCCTTCGCGGGCGGGCCGCGGCCGATCAGACGTCGGAGGAGACCGATGGAGCAGCGTAGCCTGCCGGTTCCGGATGGTCTGGCGGGTGATCGCGTCGATGCGGCGCTCGCGAAACTCCTCGGCTTCTCCCGCAGTTTCGCCGCGGAGATCGCAAACGGGGGAGGCGTCCAGCTCGACGGGCGCGAACTCGGCAAATCCGATCGTCTGACGGCCGGCGGCTGGCTCGAGGTCAGCTGGGAGGAGAAGCGAGGGCCAGAAGTGGTTCCCGTCGTGCTTCCCGACCTCGGCATCGTGCACGATGACGACGACATCGTGGTGGTCGACAAACCAGCGGGAGTCGCGGCTCATCCCTCGCTCGGCTGGCAAGGGCCAACGGTGGTCGGCGCACTCGCGGGGGCCGGCTATCGCATCGCCACCTCCGGTCCGGCGGAGCGCCAGGGCGTCGTGCACCGCCTCGACGCCGGAACGAGTGGTCTGATGGTGGTGGCGAAGAGCGAGCGCGCCTACAGCGAGCTGAAACGCGCCTTCAAAGAGCGCGAAGTGGAGAAGATCTACCACGCCGTGGTGCAAGGGCACCCCGATCCGTTCGCGGGCACGATCGAGGGGCCCATCGGCCGGCATCCTGGCCACGAGTGGAAGTTCGCCGTGACGCGCGACGGGAAGCCGTCGGTCACGCACTACGAGACGATCGAAGCGTTCCCCTACGCGAGCCTGCTCGAGATTCGGCTCGAGACGGGACGCACCCATCAGATCCGAGTGCACATGTCGGCGCAGCGGCACCCATGCGTCGGCGACAGCATGTACGGTGCCGACCCGACGCTCTCAGCCCGTCTGCAGCTGAGCCGCCAGTGGCTCCACGCCAAGCGACTCGGTTTCAGGCATCCGGGAACCGGCGAGCCCGTGCAGTTCGAAAGCGCTTACCCCGCCGATCTCCAGCGCGCACTCGACGCGCTGGAGGGCTGAGCCAGGTCGGGTCACCCCCGACCGGGCACCTGCAGACTGAAGTTGCCTCGATTCGTCGCGTACGCGCGAATACCGTCGACGCGACGGTCCAGCGCCGGCGGCGCGGTCACTCGGCAGCGGTCGCCGCTCACTCGATGCGGGCCGGAGAGCACCGTCCACGCGTCGACGCGTTCTCCTCGGTATCGCCGCAGGAGGTCATGCGGAAGCACGAATCGGTACCGCGGCTCGCGCGCGCGGTACGTCCCCTCGGCGGTCCGCGGCTCGGGAGGCGCCAGTCTTCCGGGCACGGCCGTGGCGCGGCCACGCTTGCGCCCGGAGAGGAGCAGCATGGCGTGCGGCCGATTCCACAGCAGGAATCGCGCGGCGAGCCGGCTCGTTCCCCGCACGAGGCGGCGGGTGACGAGCGGGCGCACCAGGCGGTAGAGGCGATCCGCGACGCGCACGCGGAGGCCTGATCCTGCCGCTCCTGCAGGTGCCTCGTCATGGTCCAGCCGAACCGTGACCGTGACCTCGATCCCACCAGGCAAGGCACGGACGCCCGATACGAGCGCGGTGTGCTCGAGCATCGCGGCAGCCCGGATCAGCCGGTCGAGTCCTTCGACGTCACCGTCTCGGATCAGCTCCACTTTGCGGCGATCCGTTGGGTGCGTCACCTGCGCATCCGTGGAAGGCGGCAAGAGGTCGCGCAAGAACTCGCGATGCAGCGCCACCCAGTGAGCGCGCCCACCCTCGTCCATCGCGAGCCAGCGTTTCGGCGCGTAGAAGCGGAGACCTTTCCTGCCGAAGAACTGACGCACCAGCGCACGCGCATCATCGGGGTCGGCGGCTCCTTCGATGAGGGTCTCCGCGATCCTGCGGCACGACGAGACGTAATTGTCAGGGTCGATGCTCTGGCTCGAGATGTTCCGCCCGTCGTCGCGCAGGGCGATGAAGTACAGGGGCGAGTCCCCGCAGAACATGATGCGCCGAGCCTCGACATAGGCGCGAGTGACGAAGATCCCGTCTTCGAGGCGAACACGGCCCTCGGGGAAGCGCAATTCGAGCCGCTCGAGCATCTCGCGACGGAACAGCTTCTGGGGCGAAAGCGTCTCCATGGCTCTGGCGAGCTCGATCGGCCCTTCGGGATGCCGCTCGAACAGCGCCTGGACGTGGCGCCCGCCGGTGCCCTCGAATCGTGGAATGACGATGTCGGCGTCGTGCGCATCGGCCTGGGCGACCATTCGCGCGAGCGCATCGGGCGACATGGTGTCATCGGCGTCCATGAACAGCACGTACCTGCCGCGTGCTCGCTCGAGGCCGCGGTTGCGCGGCATTCCCGGCCACCCGCTGTTGGGCTGATGCACGACCGTGATGCGCGAGTCAGCCGCAGCGTACCGGTCGAGCTCGGTTTCAGAGCCGTCCATCGACCCGTCATCGATGGCGATGATCTCGAACGAGTCGAGTTCCTGCGCCAGGAGGGAGTCGAGAGTTCCGGTGAGGTACGGCATCGAGTTGTACACGGGGATCACGACGCTCACGGTGGGCGCGGTCTCGGTCACATTCTCTCCTCGAATTCGGGTGCGCAGGACGGGCCGGGATACGCGGGACGATCGCGCCGCGTCTCTGGTTCACCCTACTCCCGCTCGCCGTCGAGGAACCTGTCGGCCGGGCGCTCCGTGCGCGGCGTAGCATTCCCCCGATCGATTCCTGCGACCCCGGCCGAGCCGGCTTTGTTATCGTGGGTGGGCATGAGACGGCAAACGGGGAACGGTGCGCCTTCGACGCGCTCGGCCTCGAACCGCATCGAGTACTTCGACGTGCTCCGCTGCGTCGCGATCATCGCGGTCGTCATGATCCACGCCGCGATCACGGAGTGGCACGCCATTCCGCCCGATTCGGCCCCCTGGGAGCAGTTGACCTGGATCAACAGCGCACTGCGCTTCTCCGTGCCGATCTTCTTCATGATCTCGGGGGCGCTGTTCCTCGATCCGGAGAAGCGGGTATCGCGCCGTTCGCTCTTCAGGCGACGCATTCCCCGACTGCTCATCGCCTATGCGGTGTGGTCGACAGCGTACGCCGCCCTCGGCGTATACGGTCCCGGCGGCGACGGCGACGCGACCGACTTCCTGCGCGCCGCGGTCACCGGGCACTTCCATCTCTGGTTCCTGCTGGCCCTGCTCGGGTTGAACCTCGGAACGCCGATTCTGCGCACCGTCATCGAGGACCGCCGTGTCGCCTGGTACTTCGTCGCGCTCGCCATCCCGTTCGCCGGCGTGCTTCCGCTGCTCACGGGAATCCCGGTCGCCGGAGAGCTCCTCGCCGACGTGCTCGGCTCCATGCGATTCGATCTCGTGCTCGGCTACGCGGGGTACTTCGTCCTCGGGTACCTGCTGCACACGACGACGCTCCGCGGTCGAGCGCTCGCGGTGTGGGGGTGTCTCGCGGTCGCGGGCATCGCCGTCACCATCGTCGGTACGAGCGGCGTCTCCCGCGCCGCCGGCGAGACGGACGAGCGGTTCTTCGACTTCACGACGCTCAATGTCGCGGTCGTCTCGGTCGCCGTGTTCGCCGCTGCGAAGGCCTGGGGCGATTCGCATCGGATCTCCGCTCGCTGGGATCGGGTCGTCTCGCTCGTCGCCGGTGCGTCATTCGGCATCTACCTCGTGCATCCGTTCTTCCTGTGGCTGCTGCGCAGGTTCGGCGTCACCACCGAGATCGCGCTCCCGCTGGTCGGAGTCGTCGCGGTCACCGTGCTCGCCTTCGTGCTGAGTCTCGGTGCGTCGATGCTCCTGCGCACCGTTCCGCGTCTGCGCGGGGTGCTCGCCTGAAGCTGTTGCCGCGCGTTCGACACGGGAAGGAGCCGGCGGAGGCCGGTGCCGCGCCCGGCGGCGGGGAATCATCGGCGTGCGAGGGGTACGCTTGATGAGCGGCGAAAGGGGCTCTATCCGTGTCTGATTCCGACGGTTTCGTTCATCTGCATGTGCATAGCGAGTATTCGATGCTCGACGGTGCAGCGCGCGTCGGCCCGCTCATGGAAGCGGCAGCCGCTCAGAACATGCCGGCGATCGCGGTCACCGACCACGGCAACACCTTCGGTGCATTTGATTTCTGGAAGCAGGCGAAGGACCACGGCCTCAACCCGATCATCGGCATCGAGGCGTACCTGACCCCGGGCACGCATCGTTCGGACAAGACCCGCGTGCGCTGGGGCGACGGCGGTGGCGACGACGTCTCGGGGTCGGGTGCGTACACGCACATGACGATGCTCTCCGAGACGACGCAGGGCATGCACAATCTGTTCCGCCTGTCGAGCTACGCCTCGCTCGAGGGGTACTACTTCAAGCCCCGGATGGACCGCGAACTGCTGCAGACCTACGGCGCGGGGCTGATCACGACGACGGGCTGCCCGTCGGGGGAGATCCAGACGCGCCTGCGGCTCGGGCAGTACCAGGAGGCCCGGCAGGCAGCGGCGGAGTTCCAGGACATCTTCGGCAAGGAGAACTTCTTCTGCGAGCTGATGGATCATGGTCTCGAGATCGAGCGCCGGGTGCAGACCGACCTCGTGAAGATCGCTCGCGACCTGTCGATTCCGCTGGTCGCGACGAACGACCTGCACTACGTGCACGAAGCGGATGCGGAGGCGCATTCCGCGCTGCTGTGCGTGCAGTCCGGGTCCCGCTTGGACGACCCCAATCGCTTCCAGTTCAACGGGTCCGGTTACTACCTGAAGACCGCCGCAGAGATGCGCCACATCTTCCGGGATTTCCCCGAAGCGTGCGACAACACCCTGCTGATCGCTGAGCGGTGCAACGTCGAGTTCAACACGTCGGCCAACTACATGCCGCGGTACCCGGTGCCCGCGGGTGAAACCGAGGACAGCTGGTTCGTGAAAGAGGTGGAGGCCGGGCTCCAGTACCGGTACCCATCGGGCATCCCCGACGCGGTGCGCAAGCAGGCCGAGTACGAGATCGGCGTCATCACGCAGATGGGCTTCCCCGGCTACTTCCTCGTCGTCGCAGACTTCATCAACTGGTCTAAGGACAACGGCATTCGCGTCGGGCCGGGACGAGGCTCCGGCGCCGGATCGATGGTCGCCTACGCGATGCGCATCACCGACCTCGACCCGCTCCAGCACGGCCTCATCTTCGAGCGGTTCCTCAACCCAGACCGCGTCTCCATGCCCGACTTCGACGTCGACTTCGATGATCGCCGTCGCGGTGAGGTGATCAGGTACGTGACGGAGAAGTACGGCGATGAGCGCGTCGCGCAGATCGTCACCTACGGCACCATCAAGTCGAAGCAGGCGCTGAAAGACGCGTCGCGCGTTCTCGGTTTCCCGTTCGGCATGGGGGAGAAGCTCACGAAGGCGATGCCGCCTGCGGTGATGGCGAAGGACATTCCGCTGTCGGGCATCACCGATGACAAGCATCCCCGGTACAAGGAGGCCGCGGAATTCCGTGCCGTGCTGCAGGAGGATCCCGACGCGAAGACCGTGTACGACACGGCACTCGGTCTCGAGGGCTTGAAGCGCCAGTGGGGTGTGCACGCCGCGGGCGTCATCATGTCGAGCGATCCGCTCATCGATATCATCCCGCTGCAGAAGCGCGAGCAGGACGGTCAGATCGTCACGCAGTTCGACTATCCGACCTGCGAGGGCCTCGGCCTCATCAAGATGGACTTCCTGGGCCTGCGCAACCTGACGATCATCTCCGACGCGCTCGAGAACATTCGGTTGAACCGGGGCGAAGAGCTCGACCTCGAGCGGCTCGAACTCGACGACTCCGACTCTTACGAGTTGCTCGCGCGCGGCGACACGCTCGGCGTCTTCCAGCTCGACGGCGGCCCCATGCGCGGACTTCTGCGGCTCATGAAGCCCGACAACTTCGAAGACATCTCGGCAGTGCTCGCGCTGTACCGCCCCGGCCCGATGGGCGCGGATTCGCACACCAACTACGCGCTGCGCAAGAACGGCTTGCAGCCGATCACCCCCATTCACCCGGAGCTGGAAGAGCCGCTCCAGGAGATCCTCTCCACCACCTACGGGCTCATCATCTACCAGGAGCAGGTGATGTCGATCGCCCAGCGCGTCGCAGGGTTCTCGCTCGGCCAGGCCGACATTCTGCGCCGCGCCATGGGCAAGAAGAAGAAGTCCGAGCTCGACAAGCAGTACGCCGGCTTCTCCGGCGGGATGAAAGACCGCGGCTACTCCGATGCGGCGATCAAATCGCTCTGGGACATCCTGCTCCCGTTCTCGGACTACGCGTTCAACAAGGCGCACTCCGCCGCGTACGGGGTCGTGAGCTACTGGACCGCGTACCTGAAAGCGCACTACCCGGCTGAGTACATGGCGGCGCTGCTGACGAGCGTGGGGGATTCCAAGGACAAGCTCGCGATCTACCTGAACGAGTGCCGGCGCATGGGCATCAAGGTGCTGCCCCCGGCGGTCAACGAGTCGTTCGCGAACTTCTCCGCAGTGGGATCCGACATCAGGTTCGGTCTCGGGGCCATCCGCAACGTCGGCACGCACGTGGTCGACGCGGTGCGCGAGGCTCGGGAGTCGAAGGGGCGCTTCGAGTCCTTCCACGATTACCTCAAGAAGGTGTCGCTCACGGCGCTCAACAAGCGCACCACGGAGTCGCTGATCAAGGCGGGGGCGTTCGACGGGCTGGGAGGAACTCGGCGGGCTCTCGTCGAGATTCACGAGCCGGCGATCGAAAGCGCGGTGAAGGAGAAGCGCGACGCGGAGAACGGGAACGTCGGGTTCGACTTCGACAGTCTCTTCGCCGAAGCGGCGGAGGCGCAGGGTGATTCCTCCGAGACCGTGTCGCAGGTCCCCGACCGACCGGAGTGGACGAAGAAGGACAAGCTCTCGTTCGAGCGCGAGATGCTGGGACTCTACGTGTCCGATCATCCGCTGCGCGGACTCGATGCGGCGCTGGCGAAGGAGGCCAGCGCGACTGTGCAGCAGATCACCAACCCGGACGCCAGCCCCAGCTTCGACGGCGAGATCGTCACGGTCGCGGGTCTCCTCACGAGCGTGCAGCATCGCACGGCGAAATCGGGCAACCTCTACGGAATGGTCACGATCGAAGACTTCACCGGTGAAGTGCAGGCGCTCTTCATGGGCAAGTCGTACCAGGAGTTCGGCAGCATGCTGCAGCCCGACAGCGTTGTGGCGCTTCGAGGCAAGTTGAATGCGCGCGACGACGGGATGTCGATGCACGCGTACGGCGTGAAGCCCATCGACGTCTCAGCGCAGGAGGATGCCTCGACGCTGACGCTGACCTTCTCCGACGCTCGCGCGACGGAGAAACTCATGGACGAGCTGAAGGACACGCTGCTGCGTCATCGCGGGGAGAGCGAGGTGCGCATCAACCTGATGACGTCCACCGCGATCCGGGTGTTCGAGCTGCCGCAACAGGTGCGCATCACCGCTGATCTCTTCGGCGAACTGAAGGGATTGCTCGGACCGCGGTGTCTCTTGCCGGTCGAGGATCTCGTCTGATTCGGAGGCGATTCTTGTAACCCTTCTGCAACGGTCGCGGAGTAGGGTGGGCGTATGAGTGAGACGCAGCAGCAGATCATCCGTGCCCTCGATGTCAGTGCCGATGTCGTTCCTGCCGAGGAAGTCGAGCGTCGAATCGAATTTCTCGTGGCGTACGCGCGCTCGGTGCCGGGCGTTCGCGGGTATGTGCTCGGAATCTCCGGCGGGCAGGACTCCTCGCTCGCCGGCCGGCTGGCCCAGCTCGCGGTGGAGCGGCTCCGCGCCGAGGGGAGGGACGCGACCTTCGTGGCCGTCCGCTTGCCGCACGGGGTGCAGCACGACGAGGACGATGCGCAGCTCGCACTGTCGTTCATCGAGCCCGACGAATCGCTGACGGTGGACATCGCCCCGGCGACCACCGCGCTGGCCGATGCGGTCGCGGCGGCCGGGCTGCCGATCACCGACTTCAACCGTGGGAACGTGAAAGCGCGGATGCGCATGACGGCCCAGTACGCTATCGCGGGGGATCGGGGCTTGCTCGTCATCGGAACGGACCACGCTGCGGAGGCGGTGACCGGTTTCTACACGAAATTCGGAGACGGCGCGGCCGACGTGGTGCCTCTCGGAGGCCTCACGAAGAGCCAGGGTGCCGCGATGCTGCGCGAACTCGGCGCGCCCGAGCGGCTGTGGAAGAAGACTCCGACAGCAGACCTTCTCGATGATGAGCCGGGCCAGTCAGACGAATCGAGTCTCGGGGTGACCTACCGGGAGATCGATGACTACCTGACCGGGAACAGTGTGGCTCCTGCGGCTGTTGAGAATCTCGAGCGCCGATACCGGTCGACCGAGCATAAGCGACGGCTTCCCGTCGCCCCCGGCGACGACTGGTGGGTATCGGCAGGAGGAGAATCATGACGACGACATACGTGCTCGCAGGGGGATGCTTCTGGTGCCTGGACGCGGCCTACCGCGCACTCAAGGGAGTGACGGAGGTCGTCTCCTGCTACACCGGAGGCGATACGGCGCAGCCGAATTACGAGCAGGTCTGCACGGGGACCACAGGCCATGCCGAGGCGGTCGCGGTGACCTTCGATCCGGAGACGATTCCGTCGGAAGTCATCCTCGATGCGTTCTTCACGATGCACGACCCGACGCAGCTCAACCGGCAGGGCAACGATGTGGGAACCCAGTACCGCTCGGCGATGTTCCCAGCCGATGACGAGCAGCGCGAGGCGTTCGAGGTCGCCCGAGCGCGCGCGGGCGACCTCTGGCCAGGAGACGTCGTGACGACGATCGAGCCGCTCGGCGAGGTCTTCCCCGCGGAGGAGTACCATCAGGACTTCTTCGCGAAGAACCCGACCCAGGGTTACTGCCTGGCCGTAGCGGTGCCCAAGGTGAACAAGGTGCGAGCCGCGTTCTCGCAGTACTTGCGTTAGGCGGCGGCGGGCAGCAGGCCGCCATCCGCTGAGGGAGTCTCGGCACCGTCGTGGGTGTCGAGGCTTTCTCTCGTCTGGGCATCTGCCGTCTCCTCGGGCCACCCCTGGGGCGGAGGCGCATCATCCGTCGACTCCGCGAATGAGTGCTGGCTCATCGCCGAGTCGGGTTCCGAAGCCGTCTGCCTGGTGAACGCCGTCACACCCCAGCGCAGGTCGTGTCCGATCGCTTCCGCTTCGATCTCCACCGACGTGCCGGACCTCTCGTCCGACTCCCAACTCCGGATGCGCAGCCGCCCGTGCACGATCACCCGTTCCCCTTTCGCGAACGACGCCCCGGCGTGCTCGGCGAGACTGCGGAACGCGTTGACGGAGAACCAGTTGGTCTCGCCGTCGACCCAGCTGTTCCGCTCGCGGTCGAATCTGCGGTCGGTGCTGGCGAGACGGAACGAGCAGAACGATGCTCGACCCGGCGAGGTGGTGGTGCGAGGGTCGGTGGCGATCGTCCCGACGACGGTGACAGTGGTGGACATGGTGCGCTCCTTCGGTGAGGCCTGAACGGCGATGCAGACGAGTGAACGGGCGGACCGTGCCGTGCGGAGTCCGATCCGCCCGTTCGCCTCCAGCCTGGGACCTGAGAGCACACGGACCGGGACGCCCATGAGCTTCTGTGGAACGCTTCTTCGTTTCGCGTCGAAGCGCGAGTTGTGAGCGAAGGTCGGTGGCCACTGGGGCACCCGCGCTGCCCGCCGCTTCCGGGGAATCGCCAGTATCGGCGCGATGTCGTTGCGTACACTGGGCGGGTGCCTGCTGCTCTGACGCCCCGTCGCCGTTCCGCTGTTCTCGCATCCATTGCGCTCGGTCTCAGCGCTGCATTGCTGTCTGGTTGCGCGCTGCTCGAAGGTCCGCAACCGGAAACGCCCGAGCGCACCGAAACGGCTGCTCCCGAGACGCCGCCCGAGTTCTTCCCGGAAGGCAGCGCGGAAGACAATCTGCCGTACTTCACGGAGGTGCTGCGTACCTTCAGCTCGGGGGAGGAGCCGGTGCAGGGCGCTCCGATCGTGCAGGCCGTCGCAGACGCCGGGTTCGATCGCACCGCGATGCAGGTGAGCTTCGATCAGAGCAAGACCAGCCTTCCGGCGGACAATATCTTCGTCTCGGTGCGCATCGGGTCGGATTGCCTCATCGGGCAGGTCATCGCTGCTGATCGCAGCTTCGTCGCGAAGAACGAACCGGCGGTCGGCCCCGCCGGCGACATCTGTTTGATCGGGCAAACGGCGCCGATCGGCTAAGCGGCGCTCCTGGCGGTAGAGTGGTGGCGATCCGCAACCCATCATTCCAATAAGGGAGTTCGGGGCGCCTCTGCGCCCGAGTGTGTATATGGCTGAGTACATTTACCAAATGGTTCGCGCGCGCAAGGCGCACGGCGACAAGGTGATTCTCGACGACGTCACGATGGCGTTCCTTCCGGGCGCGAAGATCGGTGTGGTCGGGCCGAATGGCGCCGGCAAGTCGACGATCCTGAAGATTATGGCCGGTCTCGACACCCCGTCGAACGGCGAGGCGCTGCTGACCCCGGGGTATTCCGTGGGCATCCTGATGCAGGAGCCGGAGCTCGATGAGAACGCGACGGTGCTCGCCAATGTGCAGCAGGGCGTCTCCGAGATCAAGGGAAAGCTCGACCGCTTCAACGAGATCTCGCTCGAGATGGCCGATCCCGACGCGGACTACGACAAGCTGCTCCCCGAGATGGGCGAACTGCAGGAGGCCATCGACGCCGTCGACGGCTGGGACCTCGACAACCAGCTCGAACAGGCGATGGACGCCTTGCGCTGCCCGCCGCAGGATGCCATCGTCTCGCACCTCTCGGGCGGCGAGAAGCGCCGTGTCGCGCTCTGCAAGCTCCTGCTCGAGAAGCCCGATCTGCTGCTCCTCGACGAGCCGACGAACCACCTCGACGCGGAGAGCGTGCTCTGGCTCGAGCAGCACCTTGCGAAGTACCCCGGTGCGGTCATGGCCGTGACCCACGATCGCTACTTCCTCGATCATGTCGCGACGTGGATCTGCGAGGTCGACCGCGGCCGCCTCTACGCCTACGAGGGCAACTACTCGATGTACCTCGAGCAGAAGGCCACTCGCCTCGAGGTCCAGGGCAAGAAGGATCAGAAGCTGCAGAAGCGCCTCAAAGAGGAGCTCGAGTGGGTGCGCACGAACGCCAAGGGTCGGCAGGCGAAGTCGAAAGCGCGTCTGGCGCGCTACGAGGAGATGGCGACTGAGGCGGAGCGCACGCGCAAGCTCGATTTCGAGGAGATCCAAATCCCGGCGGGCCCGCGTCTCGGCAGCATCGTGCTGGAGGCCAAGGATCTAAACAAGGGGTTCGACGGCCGCACGCTGATCGATGGTCTCTCGTTCTCGCTTCCGCGCAACGGCATCGTCGGCATCATCGGCCCCAACGGCGTCGGCAAGACCACGCTTTTCAAGACCATCGTGGGCATCGAACCGCTCGACGGCGGGGAGCTGAAGATCGGCGACACGGTCAAGTTGAGCTACGTCGACCAGTCGCGCGGCGGCATCGACCCGAAGAAGACCGTCTGGGAGGTCGTCTCCGACGGGCTCGACTACATGAAGGTGGGCAACGTCGAGATCCCCTCGCGAGCCTACGTCTCGACCTTCGGCTTCAAAGGGCCGGATCAGCAGAAGCCGGCCGGCGTGCTGTCGGGCGGCGAGCGCAACCGCCTCAACCTCGCACTCACGCTGAAACAGGGCGGCAACCTGCTGCTGCTCGACGAGCCGACCAACGACTTGGACGTCGAGACGCTCTCGAGTCTCGAGAACGCTCTGCTCGAATTCCCCGGCTGCGCCGTGGTCATCACGCACGACCGCTGGTTCTTGGACCGCATCGCGACGCATATCCTCGCGTACGAGGGCACTGAGGATCAGCCGGCGAACTGGTACTGGTACGAGGGGAACTTCGAGGCGTACGAGGCCAACAAGGTCGAGCGCCTGGGAGCGGATGCTGCGAAGCCCTCTCGCGTCACCTACCGCAAACTCACGCGCGACTAGTCGGGGACGGGGCGCGCCTCGCGCACTGAGGCGCGCCCCGTGCCGATCACGCGGTTCTGGCGAGACGAGAGGATTCGCAATGGCACGCGCCCACATCGACATGGAGCTGCGCTGGGGCGATCAGGATGCGTACGGGCACGTGAACAATGTGGCCTTCGCGCGCTTTCTCGAGGAAGCACGCGTGCGCACGTTCTGGCTCGGCTCCGGCCGCGAACGGACCGGCATGGAGCGGCACTTCCGCAGTGACGACCCGTCCGGACCGAAGATGCTGGTCGCGAGTCAGCAGATCGAGTATCTTCGCGTGCTCGAATACTCGGATCGGCCGATCCTCGTGGAGCTCTGGATCGGAAAGCTCGGCGGCTCGAGCCTCGAGGTGCACTACGAGATCGTCGACGGTGCGGCGAGCGGGCGTTCGGTCGTCGCCCGGGCGGTCTCTCACATTGTGATCGTCGACGGCGAGACGCTGCGGCCGATTCGGCTCTCGGACGCCGGGCGCGCTTCGGTAGCGGAGTGGATGGACGCGCCGCTGGAGCTGCGCCGCCCCTGAATGCGGCTCCGTTCCCCGCCGGTCAGCGCTGGCTGGGGAGGCGCATCATGCTCTCCTGCGCGACCGAGGCGACGTGCACGCCGTCGCGATCGAAGAAGCGGCCGTTGGCCAGGCCTCGGCCGCCCTGGGAGGTGGGGGCGTCGAGCTCGTAGAGCAACCATTCGTCGACCCGGAACGGCCGGTGGAACCACATCGCGTGATCGAGACTCGCGGCGCGCATCCCGGGAGTGGCCCAGGGGAGACCGTGCCGTCGCGCCACCGGTTCGAGCAACAGGTAGTCGCTGCCGAATGCGAGTGCGGCGGCGTTGAGGAGCGGAGACGCCTCGAACGGCTCACGGCTGCGCATCCACACGCGTTGCCTGGAGGTGCGTTCAGCGACCTCGAGGATGATGTCGGACTCCACGTATCGGAAGTCGAAGGGGCGATCGAGCACCCAGGATGCGCGGCCGTTGCCGGAGAGGTGGCCGTACTTCTCCCACACGGTCGGGAGCGATTCCGGGTCGGGGAGCCCGCTGAGATCGATCTGCTCCTGGTGCTCCAGCCCGGGGTCTTCGGTTTGGAAGGACGCGATCATCGACATCCGAGCCTCACCGTGCTGGTACGCCTGCACCCGACGCGTCGAGAACGAGCGTCCGTCGTGGAGGCGATCCACCTCGAACGTCATGCGCGCGTCGGCGTCGCCGGGCCTGAGGAAGTACCCGTGCATGGAGTGGATCTCGCGGTCGTTCGGCACTGTTCGGCCCGCGGCCGCGATCGCCTGGCCGAGCACCTGGCCGCCGAACGAACGGCCGTGCGGCGTGGGGAGCGGAGGGCCAGTGAGGATGTCCTCTCGCGTGCGCGCTCCGGAGTCGAGCACGGTCAGCATGTCCATGAGCCCTTGCGTCGCGGTCATTGATCCTCCGTTGTCAGCACGCGGGAAACGTTGAAACCAGTCTATGCGCGGCGGGGCCCCGGCCCGCTCCGCGTCCCGTGGCAGCCCACTAGACTCTGGCCGTATGCCCGAGACGATGCAGCTTTCCGACGCCGCCACACGCGACGACCTGCGGATATTCCTGGAACGCCTGCTGCGCGCGGGGCAGCCCGACGTGCGCATGACCTCCCGCGGTGCGGCGCTGGCGGTCTACGGATGCACGCAAGCGCCGCGCGGCATCACCGATACCGTGCCCGTCGTGCTCGTCATGCGCGCGTTCGCGCTGAGCGACGCGCCGGGGACGCCGGTCGACGTCACCGTGCCCGGTCGGGCTCTGCTCGACCGGATCGCCCGGATGGGATTCGCCGGACGCGAGCTGGAGATCCCCGTGTCGAGTCCGATGGCGGCATGGGCCGGTGTGCTGCCGCCCGCCGCCGGGTGGACCGCCGCCGGCGTGCTGGATGCTGCGTCGCTGAGTGCGGTCGCGGAGGAGGGGATCGGCCGCGTGGCGGCCTCGCTCCCGGCCGACCCGGGCGAGGCCGTCGTGCACCGTGTGCGCGCTTCGGTCTGGGGGCTGGAGGTCGCCCCCGGCATCCCGGCGGCCGCGGCCTTCGCTGCCGAGGCGATGGGTTTCTTGACGGGTGCTGACACCGCGGATGTCTCCCGATCACTGACGTGGATTCGCGTGTCCACGCCGCGCGGCCATGTCCTCGTCCGCTCGCTCATCGGGTAGTCGACCCGTGGAGTCGGGGGCGATCCAGTCTCCGACCAGCGGAGTCGGCATTCCTCAGGTAGGATAGGACGGTCAACTAGAGGAGTGTGTACATGGCCAATCCCAACGGCATCATCGACCCGCCCATCGACGATCTGCTCGAGAAGGTCGATTCGAAGTACGCCTTGGTGGTCTTCGCCTCGCAGCGTGCGCGGCAGATCAACGATTACTACACGGATCTGCACGACGGCAATCTGTTCGACAACGTCGGCCCGCTGGTCGACTCGTCGGTGGACGACAAGCCGCTCTCGATCGCGCTGCACGAGATCGTCGAGGGCAAGCTCACGATGACGCGTCGCGCCGAAGAGGCCGCTGCGTCCGACGAGCTCGAAGAAGCGTAATCTTCAGCTGCATTCGCAGCAGTGTCGGTGGCGTCGGATACCCTGAACAGGGTCCGGCGCCACTGGCGTTTCCGGCCGGGGTTTCCTCCCCGCATCCGCCCGTCATCTTGAGGAGTACCGTGTCGTTGCGCCAGTTCACGTCAGAATCAGTCACCGAGGGGCACCCCGACAAGATCTGCGATCGCATCTCCGACACGATTCTCGACGCGATGCTCGCGCAGGATCCCGGCGCTCGCGTAGCGGTGGAGACGCTCGTGACGACCGGGCTCGTGCACGTCGCGGGTGAGGTGTCGACGAGCGGATACGTCGAGATCCCGCAGCTGGTGCGCGACGCGGTTCGAGAGATCGGCTATACGAGCTCCGAGATGGGGTTCGACGCGTCGTCGTGCGGCGTCTCCGTTTCGATCGGTCAGCAGTCGCCCGACATCGCGGGTGGCGTCGACACCTCGCTCGAGGTGCGCAGCGGCTCCGATGATGCCGACGACGAGCTCAACCGGCAGGGAGCCGGCGACCAGGGAATCATGTTCGGGTTCGCGACCGATGAGACGCCGGAACTCCATCCGTTGCCGAGCTGGATCGCGCACCGGCTGGCCGAGCGCCTCACCGAAGTGCGAAAGAGCGGGGAACTTCCCGAGCTGCGCCCGGACGGCAAGACGCAGGTGACGATCGGCTACGACGGCGATCGGGCAGTGAGTGTCGAGGCGATCGTCGTGTCGACCCAGCACCACGTCGACATGACGCAACCGGCATTGAGGGATGCGGTCGAGCGCTTGGTGATCCGCCCGGTGCTCGAGCGCGTCGAACTCGCGAGCGCTCAGGCCGAGCTGTTCATCAACCCGGCCGGGCCCTTCGTCGTCGGCGGTCCGATGGGCGACGCCGGACTCACCGGACGCAAGATCATCATCGACACCTACGGCGGCGCCAGCCGTCACGGCGGCGGTGCCTTCAGCGGCAAGGATCCGTCCAAGGTCGACCGCTCCGCGGCCTACGCGATGCGCTGGGTCGCGAAGCACGTGGTGCGCGCCGGTCTCGCTGCGCGCGCGGAGCTGCAGGTCGCCTACGCGATCGGACGTGCGCATCCCGTCGGGCTGTACGTCGAGACGTTCGGCACGGAGACGGTGCCGCTCGACCGGATCGAGCGAGCCGTTCGCGACGTCTTCGACCTGCGCCCGCTCGCGATCATCCGCGACCTCGAGCTGCTCCGACCGATCTATGCGCAGACGAGCGCGTACGGCCACTTCGGGCGCGAACTGCCCGAGTTCACCTGGGAGTCCACTCCTCGCGTCGCCGAGTTGCGGGCCGCCGCGGGCCTGTAGGCGAGCCGCATGCCGGCCGCGACAGCGTTCACGACGGCTGAATCAGCGCAGGGGCGACCCATCGCCCAGATCCTGCTCGATTCGGCGCTCCCGCAGCTCGACCATCTCTTCGACTACGCCGTACCGCCCGAACTCGCCGACGACATCCGCGTCGGCCAGCGCGTGCGGGTGCCCTTTCGCTCGAAGGAGCGGAAGACCTTCGGGTACGTGATCGGCTTCACCGAACGCAGCGATTTCGGCGGGGAGCTCTCGCCGATCGCCGACATCGTGACCCTCGTGCCCGTGCTCTCCACCGAGGTGTGGAGGCTCGCCCGGGCGGTCGCCGATCGGGCCGGCGGGTCAGCCGGTGACATCCTGCGGCTCGCGATCCCTACCCGCCAGGTGCGCGTCGAGAAGCAGCATCTCGCTGCGCGGGCGGCCGCGGAAGCTGACGCGACCACTCCCGACGCCGCCGAGCCGGAGGTCGAAGAGCCGGGAACGCAGGAGCAGGGCATCGCCGAGCAACTGGTCGGCGGCTCCCGCCTGGCACTCACCGCTTCGCACGGGCCCGATCGGCTGCACACCGGCGAATGGGTCGGCGGCTGGGCGGTGCAACTCGCCCGCACCGCGCTCGCCGTGCACGCGCTCGGACGCAGCGCGATCCTCATCGCGCCCGATTACCGCGACCTGGACCAATTGCGCGACGCCCTCGCAGCGCTCGGGCACGAGGACGTCGTTCGCGTCGATTCCCGGCAGTCGAACGCGGAGCGCTACGCCGGCTTCCTGCGCGCTCGCGACCCGGAGCCCCGCGTCATCCTCGGCAATCGGTCCGCCGTCTACGCCCCGGCCCACGCGCTCGGGGCCATCATCATGTGGGACGACGGCGACCCCGTGCTCGCCGAGCCGCTCGCTCCGTACGTGCATGCCCGCGACGCCGCGCTCGTCAGAGCCGAGCAGGAATCGGCCGGCCTGTTCTTCGCCGCGCACGCCCGCAGTGCCGAGGTGCAGCGGCTCGTCGATCTCGGGTACGTGCACGCGCAGCGCAACCCGCCGAAGCGCGCCCGCGTGGTGCACGCGGACGCATCGCTCGCGCCCGACGCGTTCGCGGGGCGCGTTCCCGAGTTCGCGGCGAGGACGATTCGCGAGGGACTGCGCACCGGCCCCGTACTCGTGCAGGTCGCGACGCCCGGCTACGCCCCGGTTGCGGTGTGCGAAGATTGCGGCGACCTCGCGCGCTGCGGTGTCTGCAACGGGCCGATCGGCTTCCGGGTGATCGGGCGCGCCTCGTGCCGGTGGTGCGGCGAGTACGCGAGCGACTGGCACTGCCGCACCTGCGACGGCAGACGACTCGTGGAGCGGGGCATGGGGTCGGGGCGCACCGTCGAGCAGTTCGAGCGCCAGTTCGAGGGCGCCAGAGTCCTGCTCAGCGACGGCGAGCATCCCCGCGAGCGCGTGGACGCTCGCCCGGCTATCGTGGTCGCCACCCGCGGGGCCGAGCCGCTGGCGGCGGGGGGATACCGCGCCGTCGTGCTGCTCGACGCCGAGCGCCTGCTCAGCATCGAGACGCTGCGCGCGGGTGAGGACTGCCTGCGCTGGTGGGAGAACGCGGCCGCGCTCACCGCCCCAGACGGCGTCTGCCTGATGGCCTCGGGCGGCGGGCCGGTGGTGCGCGCATTCGTCACCGGACGCGCGGACGAATGGCTGCACGGGGAGCTGCGCGACCGGCATGCCCTCCGCTACCCCCCTGCCGTGCGCGTGGCGAGCGTGAGCGGCGGGCCCGAGGAGGTCCAGCGCGCGCTGCAGCAGCTCGAGTCGTTGCCGGGCGTCGATCATCTCGGCCCGACTCCGCTTCCCCCCGGCGGCATCGCGAAGACCCCGCAGGGGCTCGTCCGCGCGATCGTCCGATTCGATTACGGCCACGGTGCGGAGGTCGCGAGGCGATTGCGCGGTGCGCTGGTCTCAGACGCAGCCGGGTCCGCGTCCCGCACGCGGGGCCGCGCCTCCGGTCGAGCGCGGCCAGAGGCGCTCAGGCTCCGGTTCGACGATCGCGGAGTCTTCGACGGATGACGGGTGGATCTGGTGCGCGCGGCGGGAGCGGTGCGGGCGTGGGAGAATGGTCGGATGCGGATCGTCTTTGCCGGAACCCCTGAGTTCGCCGTACCCAGTCTCCACGCGCTTCGCGCCGCCGGGCACGAAGTCGTGGGAGTGGTCACCCGCGAGGATGCTCCGCTCGGGCGGAAGCGCGTGCTCACCCCGTCGCCGGTCGCGGTGGCGTCCGAAGCTCTGGGAATTCCGGTGCACCGGGCGAACCGTCTCGATGACGAGGCCACTGCTTGGGTGCGTCAGCTCGCTCCCGAGCTCGGGGTGATCGTCGCGTACGGCGGCCTCGTTCGAGAGCCGCTGCTCAGCACGCCGGAGCTCGGGTGGATCAACCTGCACTTCTCCGCGCTGCCGAAGTGGCGCGGTGCGGCTCCCGTCCAGCGCGCATTGGAGGCGGGGGAGCAGCGCCTCGGCGTGACCGTGTTCCGCCTGGTCGCAGCGCTCGACGCCGGCGACATTCTGACGACGGATTCGCGGCAGTATCCGGAAGGAACGTCTGCGGGCGCTGCGCTCTCAGATCTCGCTTCGTTCGGCACCGGCGCGCTCGTCGAAGCCGTGGAACTGCTCGGGGCGGACCCCGCGGCGGGCGCGCCTCAGGTCGGAGAGGCGAGCTACGCCGAGAAGCTCACGCGCGAAGACGGTCGCCTCGATCTCGGGCGCGGGGCCCGTGACGTTCTGGCGCAGTGGGCCGCGATGACGCCGGAGCCAGGGGCCTACGCGATGCATGACGGGGTGCCGTTGAAGGTCAGGGAACTGCGCGCCCCGTCGGGCTCCGACTCACCACCGGGCGTCGATGCGATGCAGGCCGGCGCGGTCGGCCTGCTGGAGGGAAGGGCGATGCTCGCCCTCCACGACGGGATGCTCGAGCTGGTGCGGGTGCAGCCGGCGGGAAAACCGGCGATGGACGGCGCCGCGTGGTTGCGCGGACGCGATGGACGGGCGGAACTCGCATGAGCGGAACGCAGCACGGCGCGCGCGGCCGGGGCCGCAGCGGCGGCGCACGGGGCGGAAGGCCGGACCGGCGCGAGAGCGCCGAGCGGAGCGGAGCGGCCATCTCGCCCGCTCGGCTCGTCGCTTACGATGTGCTGCGCGATGTCGAGGATCGCGAGGCCTATGCGAATCTCGCCCTCCCGGGGCGCATCCGAGAGGCGGGGCTCGATACGCGCGACGCTGGCCTCGCAACGGAGCTCGCCTCCGGCGCATTGCGGTGGCGCGGCAGGTACGACCGGATCATCGAGCTCGCGGCAGATCGCGAGATCGAGCGCATCGATGCCAGAACGCGCAACGTCCTGCGGTTGGGCGTCCATCAGCTGCTCGGCATGCGCACCGCGCCGCACGCAGCGGTGAACGAGAGCGTCGAGCTGCAGCGGCGCGTGGGCAACCGCGCAGCGGCCGGCTTCGTGAACGGCGTGCTCAGGAGCATCGGGCGTGCATCGAATGAGGAATGGGATGCGCGGATCGCGGAGTCCGCCGCCGGGGTCGACGATGCCCGCGCCGCGCTCGCCTCGCACCCGGCGTGGGTGATTCGCGCCATGCAGGACGCGTTGCGGATCGAAGGGCGTGAAGACGAGCTCGACGCACTGCTGGTCGCCGACAACGCGGCTCCGCGCGTCAACGTCGCGATCCTGCCGGGCGCCGGGGTCACTCCGATCGAAGCTGCCGAGCGCGCTGCGGAGGCCGAGGTCGTCGTTTCGGGACCATCGCCGCTCGGCGTCGAGATCGGGGGCGGTGACCCCGCACGCGCCATCGCGGCCAGTGGAGCGCGGCGTGGATTCGCGCGTGTGCAGGATCAGGGTTCGCAACTCGCCGCGCTCGCGCTCACCCGCGCGCGGCCGGTGCGGCCCGGGGAGCGTTGGCTCGATCTGTGCGCCGGGCCCGGCGGAAAGACGGCCGTCCTGGGAGCGGAGGCGCTCATCGGGGGCGCGAGCGTGCGTGCGAACGAGGTTGCAGCGCATCGCGCGCAGCTCGTGCGGAACTCGGTCGCGGGAGTCGCGGGCGCGGTCGACGTGGTCTCGTTCGACGGCCGGGATGACGAGGCGTACGGCGGCGAACGGTTCGACCGCATCCTGGTCGATGCGCCATGCTCAGGGCTCGGCGCATTGCGGCGCCGGCCCGAAGCCCGCTGGCGAAAGCAGCCATCCGACCTCCCAGGGCTCACGCGGTTGCAGGCGGAGTTGCTGCAGGAGGCGTGCGCCCACCTCGCTCCAGGAGGAATCCTCGCCTACGTGACGTGCTCGCCTCACCTCGCGGAGACGCGGGTCACCGTGGATCGTCTGCTGCGCAGTCGAGCGGATCTGGTGGAGATCGATGCGCGCGCGGTGGTCGGGGAGGTGGCACGGGAGCCCCTCGATCTGCCGGGAGACGGGTTGAGCGTCCAACTCTGGCCGCATCGACACGGTACGGACGCGATGTTCATCTCGCTCATCGAGCGCCGCGCGGTCGACTCCTGATCTGGTGGATGTCGGAGGTCGGGCTTACCCTGTGAGCATGACCCCGCATCCGGAGCCGGAGGCACCGCCGCCTTCGACCGCGCCGACGCCTCCCGAGGGAGGCATGCGCACGTTCCTGCACGTGCTCGTGAACACCGCGGTCGCCAATCTCACCACCAACTTCCTCTGGTTCGCCGTGGTCTTCTGGGTGTACCTCGAGACACGCAGCATTCTCGCGACCGGGGTGCTCGGGGCGGTCTACATGATTCTGATCGCGCTGTGCTCGATGTGGTTCGGCTCACTCGTCGACCGGATGCGCAAGCAGCGGGTGATGCTCGTCTCTGCGGTGTCGTCGCTCGTCGCATTCGTCACGGGGTGCGTGATCTTCTTCGTCGTTCCCGAGACCGAGCTCCTGCGTCTCGACCGCCCCTGGTTCTGGCTGTTCACGCTCATCGTGCTCGCCGGCTGCGTCGTCGAGTTGCTGCGCAACCTCGCCCTGTCCACGACCGTGACGCTCCTGGTGCCGACGGAGCGGCACGCGAATGCGAACGGCCTGGTCGGCACGGTGCAGGGGCTCGCATTCATCGCGACGAGCGTCTTCAGCGGATTGTCGGTCGGGTTCCTCGGCATGGGCGTCACGATCCTCATCGCGACGGTGCTCGTCGGCGCGCCCATCGTCCATCTGCTCGCGCTCCGCATTCCCGAGCCTGAGATCGTGCAGGACCCGACGCGCAGCGCTGTCGATTTCCGCGGCGGCATGGCGGCGATGCTCGCCGTTCCCGGCCTGATCGCACTCGTGTTCTTCTCGACGCTCAACAATCTCTCCGGCGGCGTGTTCATGGCGCTGCTCGACCCGTACGGGCTCGAACTCTTCCCCGTCGAAGTATGGGGCATCGTGTTCGGAGTCGCCTCGACGGGATTCATCGTCGGCGGCGCCGTCGTTGCGAAATGGGGGCTGGGGAAGAACCCGATCCGCACGATTCTGATGCTCGCCGGGCTGCTGGGCGTGCTCGGCATGGTGTTCACGCTGCGCGACTGGCCCTGGCTCTTCATCTCGGGGATCTGGCTGTTCATGGCGCTGATGCCGGCGGTCGAAGCTGCAGAGCAGACGGTCATCCAACGCGTGGTCCCCTACGAGAAGCAGGGCCGCGTATTCGGTCTCGCCATGACATTCGAAGCCGCGGCAGCACCGATCACGTCACTGCTCATCGCCCCGATCGCGGAGTTCTGGATCGTGCCGTACATGGAGGAGCCCGCGGGAGCAGCCAGCTGGGGCTGGCTGCTCGGATCGGGCGAGAGCCGGGGTATCGCGCTCATCTTCGTGTGGACCGGCGCCGCCATGGTGCTCGTCGCAGTCGGTGCGTGCTTCACTCGCGCCTATCGCGTGCTTTCGCAGAGCTACGCCGCCGCTCCCGTCGCTCCTGCTGCCGCTGCCCCCGCGCCATCCGCTGCTGCCGCGCCCCCACCCGCCCCGGCGGGGCCGACTGTTACGGGCGACGGGGACGAGCCCGTGCGCACGACGCCCTAGGCTGGGGTCGTGACCGCGCAGCGCATCAACCCGAGTATTCTGTCCGCCGACTTCGTGAACCTGCAGAGCGAACTGGAGGCGATCAGCACCGCCGACCTCGTGCACGTCGACGTGATGGACAATCACTTCGTGCCGAATCTCACGATGGGACCGCCCATCGTCGAGCGCATCCAGGGAGTCTCTCCGGTACCGCTCGACGTGCACCTGATGATCTCCGACGCGGATCGCTGGGCGCCCGGATACGCGGACCTCGGCGCCTACTCGGTGACGTTCCACGCGGAGGCCGCGGAGGATCCCGTGGCACTCGCGCGGGCGCTCCGGGCACGGGGAGCGCGCGCCGGCATCGCGCTGAAGCCGGGCACCGACCCCGAGCCCTACCTCGAACTGCTGCCCGAGTTCGATCAGGTGCTCGTGATGACCGTGGAGCCCGGCTTCGGCGGGCAGTCGTTCATGCACGACATGATGCCGAAGCTCCGTCGCGTCGCCGAGGCGAGGGCTCGCTTCGGTCTCGACCTCTGGTTGCAGGTCGACGGGGGGATCACGGTCGATACGATCGGGATCGCGGCCGAAGCGGGTGCCGACACCTTCGTGGCCGGTTCGGCCGTGTATTCGGGGGTGCCGGAGGAGCGGATCGCCGAACTGCGCACGGCAGCAGCGGCGCACGCGCACTGACCGGGCGACGGTCGGCGCGATCCGCCGTCGACGCGAAACCCGCTAGGCTGTTCACGTGAAATCGTTCGAGGCGCTCTTCGCCGAACTCAGCGAAAAGGCGGCCGCCCGCCCTGAGGGGAGCGACACTGTCGCCCGCCTGGACGCCGGGGTGCATGCGATCGGGAAGAAGATCGTCGAGGAAGCCGCTGAGGTCTGGATGGCCGCGGAGTACGAATCCGACGAAGCGTGCGCGGAGGAGATCAGTCAGCTGCTCTACCACCTGCAGGTGCTCATGCTCTCGAAGGGCATGCGTCTCGAAGACGTCTACGCGCATCTGTAGCATCGACGAGCGGGTCGCTCCGCACGTCGATGCTCGCCGCTGACCGCACTCACTGGCCGGCTCCTCGGCCGCACGGAAGGACTTTCACGCATCATGCTCCGCATCGCCGTCCCCAATAAGGGATCCCTCTCTGAAACCGCAGCCGAGATGCTGGCCGAAGCCGGCTACTCGGGTCGCCGCGACAGCCGCAAGCTCGTGCACACCGATGCCCGCAACCAGGTGGAGTTCTTCTACCTGCGCCCGAAGGACATCGCGACCTACGTCGGCTCAGGAGCCTTGGATGTCGGCATCACCGGCCGCGACCTGCTGCTCGACTCCGGATCGGAATCGCGCGAGATCGCCGCACTCGAGTTCGGCGATTCGACCTTCCGCTTCGCTGCACCGGCGACGAGCGAGATCTCTGATCTCTCCGACCTCGCCGGCAAGCGCATCGCGACCAGCTACCCGAAGCTCGTCGATGACTTTCTGCGCGCGCGGGGCGTGGAGGCCGAGCACGTGAAGCTCGACGGAGCTGTCGAATCCGCCGTGCAGCTCGGCGTCGCCGACGCCGTCGCCGACGTCGTCTCGACGGGAGCGACCCTGCGCGCAGCTGGTCTAGAGATCTTCGGGCCGGTCATTCTCGAATCGACCGCGGTGCTCATCGGGGGGCCGAACGCCCACCCCGACATCGATCGACTCCTGCGTCGACTGCAGGGCGTGCTCGTGGCGCGCAAGTACGTGCTCATGGACTACGACTTGCCCGTCGAGCAGCTCGATGAAGCGTCTCGGGTTGCAGGCGGCATGGAGTCCCCGACCGTCTCGCCGCTGCAAGACGACCGCTGGGTCGCCGTCAGGGTGATGGTCCCCTCCGATGATGCCAACCAGATCATGGATCGGCTGTACGATCTCGGCGCCCGTGCCATTCTCGTGACCGCGATTCACGCGGCGCGCCTCTGAGAGGCTGCGATATGTCGATTGCGACACGCGTCATTCCCTGCCTCGACGTCTCCTGCGGACGCGTCGTCAAAGGCGTCAACTTCCTCAACCTGCGCGATGCGGGTGATCCCGTCGAGCTCGCCGCCAGGTACGCCGCGCAGGGCGCGGACGAACTCACGTTCCTCGATGTCACGGCAACAGTGGACGATCGGTCGACCACCTACGACGTCGTGCGTCGCACCGCGGAGCAAGTGTTCATCCCGTTGACCGTCGGCGGGGGAGTGCGGGGCCCCGAGGACGTCGCGAGGCTCCTCGGCGTCGGCGCCGACAAGATCGGGATCAACAGCGGCGCGATCGCCCGTCCCGACGTGATCGGCGAGATCGCCGACCGCTTCGGCGCTCAGGTGCTGGTGCTCTCGCTCGATGTGAAGCGCAGTCCGCGCACGCCGTCGGGCTTCGTCGTGACCACGCATGGTGGAAAGCGCGAGACCGACCTCGACGCGCTCGAATGGTGCCGCGAAGCAGTGGATCGAGGCGCTGGCGAGCTGCTCGTGAACTCGATGGACGCCGACGGCACCCTCGCCGGCTTCGACCTCGAGCTCACCGCGCTCGTGCGCGAGATCTCCGAGGTGCCGATCGTCGCGTCGGGCGGCGCGGGGCGGCTCGAGCACTTCGCGCCCGCGGCCGACGCGGGCGCCGACGCGGTGCTCGCCGCTTCGGTCTTCCACGACGGGACCTTCACCATCGGTCAGGTGAAGGCAGCGCTGGCGGCTGAGGGCCACACCGTACGCACCGCGATCTCAGGGGCGGAATGATGAGCGACATCGATCCCGTACCCAACGATCTCGTCTTCGCCCACGACGGCCTGCTGCCCGCGATCATCCAGGACGACGAGTCGGGCGATGTGCTCATGCTGGCGTGGATGGATCACGAAGCGGTGCGGCGCACGCTGACGACCGGGCGCGTGACGTTCTGGTCCCGTTCGCGTCGCGAGTACTGGAGGAAGGGCGACACCTCCGGGCATCGCCAGTACGTGCGCGGTGTGGCCATGGACTGCGACGGAGACACGCTGCTCGTGCGTGTCGTTCAGATCGGCGCCGCGTGCCATACGGGGACGCGTACCTGCTTCACCGATCGCGACGTGACCGCGCTCGTCGGCGATCCCTCAGGAGATGCCTGACGCACGGGCGCCCCGGGCGTCCGCGGTAGGCTGAAGCGGTGAGCCTGACCACCACGCGCGCCGCGTTCGACGCCGCGCGCGACTCCCATGCCGTCATTCCCGTCTGCCGCGAGATCTTCGCCGATGCCGACACGCCGGTCGGCATCTATCGCAAGGTCGCTGCCTCCCGCCCCGGCACCTTCCTGTTGGAATCGGCGGAGCAGGGAGGGGTCTGGACGCGCTTCAGTTTTGTCGGAGCCGGAAGCTTCGGCGTGCTCGGGGAGCGCGACGGAAGAGCGCACTGGGCGCAGGACCGGGCATTCGACGTCTCTGCCGAGCGGTTGCTCCCCGGGGGAGTCGACGCGCTGGCGCCGGTCGAGGCGCTCAGCGCGCTCTATGAGCGCTGGCGGTCGCCGCAGGTCGCTGGCCTTCCGCCACTCGCGAGCGGGTTCGTCGGATACCTCGGTTGGGAGACCGTGCGACAGTTCGAGAAACTCGAGCACGGGCCCTCCACGGGTTCCGGCTTGCCGACGCAGGGCCTCAGCTTCGTCTCCGAACTCGTCGTCATCGACCACCGCGAGGGCAGCGTCGTGCTGCTCGCGAATGTGCTCAACGATGCGGCGCTCGGCGATCCAGCACCGCACGGCGCCGCCGGGTCGGCCGATGCCCAGTGGGCCGACGCGCAGACCCGACTCGACGCCCTGCAGGCGGCGCTCGCGGCCCCCGAGCGCTCACCGCTGAACACCGTGGATCGCGAAGCGACCGCTGAGCCGACACGATTGACGAGCACGCCAGAGTACGTCGCTTCGGTCAAGGCGGCGAAGCGCTACATCGTCGACGGCGACATCTTCCAGGTGGTGCCGTCGCAGCGCTTCGACCAGACATGCACTGCGGACCCTCTCGATGTGTACCGAGTGCTCCGCCATCTCAACCCGAGCCCGTACCTGTACCTGCTGCAGCTCGAAGACGCAGCTGGCGAGCCGTTCTCGGTCGTCGGGTCGAGCCCGGAGGCGCTGGTCACGGTCCAGGAGGGCGGCCACGTGCTCACTCATCCGATCGCGGGCTCGCGCCCGCGCGGCGCCAGCATCGAGGAAGACCAGCAGTACGAGCGCGACCTCCTCGCCGATGAGAAGGAGCGCGCCGAGCACCTCATGCTCGTGGACCTGGCGCGCAACGATCTGCTGCGGGTGTGCGAACCGGGGTCGGTCGAGGTCACCGAATTCATGCGGATCGAGCGCTTCAGCCACATCATGCACATCGTCTCGAGCGTCGAGGGGCAGAAGCGGCCAGAGGCGAATCCGGTGGACGTCTTCCGCGCGACCTTCCCCGCTGGCACGCTGTCGGGGGCTCCCAAACCGCGCGCGCTGCAGATCATCGACGAACTCGAGCCGGTGCAGCGCGGCGTCTACGGCGGCGTCGTCGGATACTTCGGCCTCGGTGGGGCTGCCGATCTCGCCATCGCGATCCGTACGGCGACGATCAAGAACGGGATCGCGATGGTGCAGGCGGGTGCCGGCGTCGTCGCGGACTCGGTGCCGGAGACCGAGGACGCGGAGTGCCGAAGCAAGGCGGCTGCGCCGTTGCGCGCCGTCGCCATCGCGAACACGCTCCACGCACTCGGGGAGGCCGCTGATGCGTCCTAAGCTCCTCACCATCTCCGCGATCGCCCTCGTGGGAGCGCTTGGACTGCTCGCCGGATCTCAGACCTGGGTCTCGTTCATGGTCGACGGGACGCACAGCGTCGAAGCGGTCGCCGGCCACGAGGTCAACGCAGCGGTGTCCCCGATCTCGATCGCCATCGTCGCCGCGGCCCTCGCGCTGACGATCGCCGGCCCCGTCTTCCGCCGCGCCCTCGGCGTCCTGGTCGCGCTGCTCGGCGCCGGGCTGTCGGCGCTCACGATCAGCGTGCTGGCTGCGCCGCTCACGGCGCTCACGGGAACGATCACGTCGCTCACCGGGATCTCGGGTGAAGCGACCACGGATCTCGTCGTCTGGAGCCGCCTCTCGGCCTGGATCTGGGTGTGCGTCGTCGCTGGCGTGCTCGCCGCGATCCTCGGCCTGGTCGTCGCCGTCTTCAGCGGCACCTGGGCGGCAGGCGGGCGGAAGTACGACGCCGCCCCGCGGCCGGCCGATGTCTCCACGAACACGCCGGACCGCATCTCGGACTGGGACGCGCTCTCGGGCGGAGACGATCCCAGCGACGGCGAGGCCGACGACGCGGGTCGGAAACGGTGACGTCGTGGGCGGCCGGCTCGCCGGGCGCTTGCGGCGGTGCCAGAACCCATCCCGGATTTCCGCTAGTCTGGGAACGTCGAAATCTGTTCAGAGGAGATTCATGAGTACCCAGCACGGAGACCCCGGCCACGGTGATTCGCCGGCCGCATGGACAGCGGTCGTGGTGATGCTGATCGGCATCGCCGCCGGAACCGTCTTCTTCTTCCTTCATATGCCCGTACTCGTATGGGCGTGTGTCGGAGTCGTCGTCGTCGGTGCGCTGCTCGGGTGGATCCTCTCGAAGGCCGGATACGGCGTGAACGGCCCGAAGTTCACCCCTCCAGCACACGACTGACGTGCTCGAAGATCTGCTCGCCGGCTCGCTCGAGGACGCGGCCTCGCGCCGCGAGCTCCGGTCGTACTCGGTAGTCGAATCCGATGCCCTCGCCGCTCGCCCGGCGCTCGACGCACTCGCTGCGCTCGCGCCCGCCGAGCACATGAAGGTGATCGCCGAGGTGAAGCGTGCCAGCCCATCGCGCGGCGATCTCGCCGAGATCCCGCTTCCACAGGACCTCGCGGCTCAGTACGAGGCCGGCGGTGCGAGCGCGGTGAGCGTGCTCACCGAGGAGCGGAAGTTCAAGGGATCCCTCGCCGACCTGGAAGCCGTGCGCAAAGCGATCAGCATTCCCGTGCTGCGCAAGGACTTCATCGGAGATGAGTACCAGGTGCTCGAGGCCCGTGCTGCCGGAGCCGATCTCGTGCTCCTCATCGTCGCCGCGCTCCCGCAGGACCGCCTCATCCGCCTCCACGATGTGATCCGCGAGCTCGGCATGACGCCGCTCGTCGAGGCGCACAGCGCTGAGGAGGTCGCGCGAGCCGTGGACCTCGGCGCTCAGCTCGTCGGAGTCAACGCGCGCGATCTGCGCACCTTCGAACTCGATCGAGACCTGTTCGGACGAGTCGCGGACCAGATTCCGGCCGGCGTAATCCGCGTGGCGGAATCGGCCGTGCTCAACGTCGCGGATGTGGAGCACTACCGCGAAGCGGGAGCCGACGCGGTGCTCGTCGGCGAGGCGCTCGTGACGAACGACCCCATCGCGACGCTGCAGACCTACGTGAGCGTCTGAAGCGTCTCAAGCTGAAAAGGACACCAGTGACCGAATCGACGACCGGCGTCACCAGCCTGCGCGACCAGCATGGTCCGTTCTTCGGAGAGTTCGGCGGGAGGTTCATGCCGGAATCGCTGATCGCGGCGATCGACGAGCTGACCGACGCGTACGCAGAAGCGCAGGCCGACCCCGCCTTCCGCTCTGAACTGGCGGAGTTGCTGCTCTCGTACGCCGGGCGCCCATCACCCATCACCGAGGTGCCGCGCTTCGCCGAGCACGCAGGTGGGGCACGCGTGTTCCTGAAGCGCGAAGACTTGAACCACACCGGCTCGCACAAGATCAACAATGTGCTCGGTCAGGCGCTGCTCACTCGACGGTTGGGCAAGACTCGCGTGATCGCCGAGACCGGAGCCGGCCAGCACGGCGTGGCCACCGCGACGGCTGCAGCGCTCTTCGGCCTCGAATGCACCGTGTACATGGGCGAAGTCGATACCGAGCGTCAGGCATTGAACGTCGCGCGGATGCGTCTGCTCGGCGCTGAAGTCGTTCCCGTCAGGACCGGTTCTCGCACGCTCAAGGATGCGATCAACGAGGCGTATCGCGATTGGGTCGCGAGCGTCGATCGCACCAACTACATCTTCGGGACCGCCGCTGGGCCGCATCCGTTCCCGGCGATGGTGCGCGACTTCCAGAAGATCATCTCCGAAGAAGCCCGTGCTCAGCTGCTCGAGCGCATCGGCCGTCTTCCGGATGCCGTCGTCGCGTGCGTCGGGGGCGGTTCCAATGCGATCGGCATGTTCGACGCGTTCCTCGACGACGCCGATGTGCGCCTCTACGGCGTGGAAGCCGCAGGCGACGGCGTCGACACCGACCAGCACGCGGCGTCGATCGAGCGCGGGCGCCCCGGCGTGCTGCACGGCGCGAGGACGTACGTGCTGCAGGATGACGACGGGCAGACCATCGAATCTCATTCGATCTCCGCCGGCCTCGACTATCCGGGCGTCGGGCCGGAGCACGCGTGGCTCGCGGACATCGGGCGCGCGGAGTACATTCCCGCCACCGACGACGAGGCGATGCAGGCGCTTCGGCTGCTGAGCCGGACCGAGGGCATCATTCCCGCTATCGAATCGGCGCACGCCCTTGCGGGGGCGCAGCGGATCGGCACCGATCTGGGGTCGGACGGCGTCGTGCTCGTGAGCCTGTCGGGCCGCGGCGACAAAGACATGGCGACCGCAGGCCGCTACTTCGGGCTGCTCCCGGAAGACGGATCGGAGATCGACGGATGACCGAGCACGGATCCAGCGTCGCGAAAGCGATCCTCGCTGCGAACCAGGAGCGCCGGGGAGCGCTCGTGGGGTACCTGCCAGTGGGCTTCCCCGACCTGGACACCAGTGTGGAAGCCGCGATCGCGATGGCACGAAGCGGAGCCGACGTGTTGGAGTTCGGCGTACCGTACTCCGACCCCGTGATGGACGGCGCGGTGATCCAAGAGGCCACGCAGACGGCTCTCGCGGCGGGCTTCCGTCTCGCCGACGTCTTCGAGGCAGTGCGTCGCGTGCGGGATGCCGTAGACGTGCCGGTACTCGTGATGACGTACTGGAACCCCGTGATGCAGTACGGGGTGGACGCGTTCGCTCGCGACCTCGCGACTGCTGGCGGCGCCGGGCTGATCACACCAGACATCACGCCGGACTCCGCAGACGATTGGATCGCGGCGAGCGAGGCTCATGGACTCGATCGCGTGTTCCTCGCAGCTCCGAGTTCGACGGATGCGCGGCTCGCGCTCGTGAGTCGCGCGAGCACCGGGTTCGTCTACACGGTCTCGACGATGGGGATCACGGGCGAACGCGCCGAGCTCGACGCGGCAGCCCGGGGGCTCACGGCGCGGCTCCGCGAGCAGGGCGCAACGCTCGCCTGCGTCGGCATCGGTATCTCGACGGCTGAGCAGGTCGCCGGTGCGCTCGAATACGCGGACGGTGCCATCGTCGGCACCGCATTCGTGCGTGCGCTGCGCGACGGCGGCGTGCCGCAGCTCGCCGAAACCGTCGCGGGCATCGCGCGAGGCACCGCGCGCTAAGATTGACCCGTCCGCCGCGCGGCACGATCGCGCGGCATCCACCCGAGTCCTGCGGCGCGAGGCCGCCGGCGAAAGAGGAGTGAATGATTCTCCCGTTGAGCATTCCGAGCCCCGAGCTGCAGTATCTGCAGCTCGGTCCGTTCCGGATCTACTTCTACGCGCTCTGCATCATCGTCGGCATCATCATCGCCGGCATCTGGACGGCGCGACGGCTGGGACAGCGCGGCGGCGAGCGGGGAGCAGTCTTCGACTTCCTCGTGTGGTCGCTCGTGCTCGGGATCCTGGGAGCCCGGCTCTACCACGTCGTCACGCACTGGGGAGACTACTTCGGCGAGGGCAAGAACCCGTTTGAGATCTTCGCATTCTGGAACGGCGGCATCGCGATCTTCGGCGCGCTCATCGGGGGAGCGATCGGCGTGCTCATCGCGTCGCGGATCACCGGCATCCGGTTCTGGTCCTTCGCGGACGCGCTCGTGCCCGGACTGCTGATCGCGCAGGCGGTCGGTCGTCTCGGCAACTGGTTCAACCATGAGCTCTTCGGCGGCCCAACGACGCTCCCGTGGGGGCTCGAGATCGAGTCGACGAACGCGGCATTCCCCATCGGACTGCCCGAGGGCACCCTCTTCCACCCGACCTTCCTCTACGAGGCGCTGTGGAACATCCTCGGAATCATCGTGCTGCTCGCCATCGAGCGGAAGTGGCGTCCGCGGTGGGGCACCTTCTTCGCCCTCTACCTCATCTGGTACGGCGTCGGCCGCGCATTCACCGAGTCGCTGCGCGTCGATCCCAGCCTGCTCTTCCTCGGCGTGCGCACCAACGTGCTCGCTGCGATCCTGGCGATCGTGGTCGGCATCGCGCTGTTCATTCTGCGCCGTCATCGCCACGTCGGGCTCGAGAACACCGTGTACCTGCCCGGCCGACGCCATCCGGGAGACACCGTGCTCGCCGATACCGCCGACACGAACGAGTACTACCACGTGATCGATCGCGGCGACGGTACGTCCGTCTCGGCATCCGAGACAGAAGCGCTGCCCGATGCGTCGCTCGAGCCCGCGAGCGGCGTCGAGCCCAGCAAGACCCACTAACGAAGGAGCACGCTGCATGCGTCACGCCAAGATCGTCGCCACTTGGGGACCCGCTGTTTCCAGCTACGACCACACGCTCGCGCTGATCCAGGCCGGCGTGAACGTCGCGCGGCTCAACATGTCCCACGGCACCTACAACGTGCATGAGGGCATCTACAGGAATATTCGTCGCGCCGAGGCCGAGGTCGGTCGCCCGATCGCGGTGCTCGCGGATCTGCAGGGTCCGAAGATTCGTCTTGGCGTGTTCGAGGACGGCCCGTATGCGCTCGCTGTCGGCGACGAATTCGCGATCACGACGCGCGACGTGGTCGGGAATCGCACCGTCGGCGGAACCACGCACAAGGGACTGCCGGGTGACGTCAGCGCCGGTGACCCGTTGCTGATCGATGACGGCAAGGTCACCCTTCGCGCCGTGCGCGTGACCGAGGACACGGTGCACACCGTGGTCGAGGTGCCCGGTTCGATCTCCAACAACAAGGGGATCAACCTCCCCGGCGTTGCCGTGAACGTTCCTGCGCTCTCCGACAAGGACGAGGAAGATCTGCGATGGGCGCTCGCGCTCGGCGTCGACTACATCGCACTCTCCTTCGTGCGCGACGCCGCCGACATCACCCGCGTGCACGAGATCATGGATGAGGTCGGAGTGCGTCTGCCGGTGATCGCGAAGATCGAGAAGCCGCAGGCAGTCGAGCACCTCGAAGGCATCGTCGCTGCGTTCGACGGGATCATGGTCGCCCGCGGTGATCTCGGCGTCGAACTGCCGCTCGAGCGCGTGCCGCTGGTGCAGGCCGAGGCGGTGACGATCGCGCGTCGGAATGCGAAGCCGGTGATCGTGGCGACCCAGGTGCTGGAGTCGATGATCGAGAACCCGCGCCCCACGCGCGCGGAGGCCTCTGACTGCGCGAACGCCGTGCTGGATGGCGCCGACGCCGTCATGCTCTCCGGAGAGACGAGCGTGGGCGCCTACCCGATCGAAGCGGTGGCCACGATGGCGAAGATCATCGAGGCGACTGAGGATCACGCGCTCGACCGCATCGAGCCCCTCGGGGCGGCTCCCCGCACTCAGGGAGGCGTGCTGACGCTCGCAGCTTCTGACGTGGCCGACTTCGTCGGCGCGCGCTACATCTGCGTCTTCACGGAGTCGGGCGACACCGTGCGACGGATGTCGCGCCTGCGACGGCCGATGCCGATCATCGGGTTCACTCCGGATCCCGATACTCGTCGACGCATGGAACTGACGTGGGGCGCACGCAGCTACGAGGTGCCGCGCGTCGACAGCACGGACGAGATGTTCGTGCAGGTGGACAAAGTGCTGCTCGAGCACTCGCGCATCGAGGTCGGGGAGAAGGTCGTCATCATCGCCGGGTCGCCTCCCGGAGTCGTGGGAACGACGAATACGCTGCGGATCCATCGCATCGGTGAGGCCACCGGTCTGCTGCCCGAGGCCGGTCCGCGTAAGTTCACGAAGATCGCGGAGGACCCGCAGGCCTGATCCTCGGGCTGCGGCGGCGACGCGCCCGTGGGCCGCCGCCCGACGTGAGACACGGCCCCCATGCGATAGGCTTGGGGAGTTCGCCGAATTGGTGGAATTGGCAGACACGGCGCACTCAAAATGCGTTGCCGAAAGGCGTGCGGGTTCAAGTCCCGCATTCGGCACGAACGACACACCCCCGGCTTCGCGCGATACTTCGCGGAAGCCGGGGGTGTCGTGGTTCAGGAGGCGCGGAGCGCTCCCGGCGTTCGGACATCGAGGGGCGACCAGGCGGAAGCCGCCAGCGTGATCGCGATGACGCCGCAGTCAGTTTCCCGGGCGAAGGTTGCCCGGATACTTGCTGCCGGTGGCCTCCGCCGCCGCGAGTTCCCCATCTTCTCCGGTGACGATGAGGCCGGTCGTGGAGCTTGCCGATTCTCCGAGGCGCAGAAGCCACTTCTTGTTGATCTCAGGCACTCGACTGCCGACGAACTTGAAGGTGAGCGTCGTCTCCGGAGACAGCCAGATGGCAGTGCGCCCATCGCCGGTTCTCATGCTGTCTTTCCACGACATGAGAAACGACTCTTCTCGCATGAGCTTCTGGACGATGATGATCTGGAGGTGGGTGAGCAGTCGATCGTCGAAGTGCGTGGTCAGACCGTTGTACCGGATGGATCCCATGATGTGGTCCTTTCGTTCGCAACCGTCTTTGGTCGCTGGAGCTACTCTCAAGCATCGCAGCTCATCGGACGCAGAGCGACCTATTCAGGTGATTGCTCCTGGGGGCGGGCTCGCCGCCCTTGCACGGTGCGGGTGTGCGCTGCGCCGCAGGGTACGGGTGCGCCGGGGATGAGGGCTAGCCCCTGGTGGCAGAGCCCTGCTCCGCGCAGACTGGGTCCCCAACCACCTGAGGAGGACACCATGTCGATGAACAATACCAGCGCGCATCCCGACGGCGAAGAGGGGCGTGCACCGATCTCGCAGCCGAGCGGAGAGGATGATCTCCTGGTGCAGCACGGGCACCCTGAGGCGCCTGAGTTCGGGGAGGACGACACGGAAGAACCGGAGCCTGTCGCGAATCTCGAGTAGGGTCGGAAATCCACAGCGAGAATGACGTAAGCTGGTGGAGTGAATGACCAGAGCACTGCACCGAGCGCTCCGCGACGCGTTGTCGTCGCGGAAGACGAATCCCTGATCCGCCTCGATATTGTCGAGACCCTGCGCGATAACGGTTTCGAAGTGGTCGGTGAGGCGGGAGACGGCGAGACGGCGGTGAAGCTCGTCGAAGAACTGCGTCCTGACCTCGTGGTGATGGACGTGAAGATGCCGCAGCTCGACGGCATCTCGGCAGCCGAGCGGATCAACAAGACGCATCTCGCTCCCGTGGTGCTGCTCACTGCGTTCAGCCAGCGCGAGCTGGTCGAGCGCGCGAGCGAGGCCGGGGCGCTTGCCTACGTCGTGAAGCCCTTCACGCCAGCCGACCTGATCCCGGCCATCGAAATTGCGCTGTCGCGCTTCCAGCAGATCGTGGCGCTCGAGAGCGAGGTCGCCGATCTCGCAGAACGATTCGAGACGCGCAAGCTCGTCGATCGGGCCAAGGGAATCTTGAACGACAAGATGGGATTGAGCGAACCCGAGGCGTTCCGCTGGATTCAGAAGGCATCGATGGATCGCCGACTGACGATGCAGGACGTCGCGAAGACCATCATCGACCAGCTCGGGCCGAAGAAGGACTGACGCCCCCTGTCGAGGCGAACGCCCCGGACCCGCTGATGCGGTCCGGGGCGTTCGTCGTTCTCAGGCTTCGGAGTCCTGGGTGATCCGCTTGTAGAAGTTGGTGATGCGAATGGTCGAGCACCGGATCCCGCGCGCGTCGGAGACAACGATCTCATGCACCGCGACACTCCGTCCGAGCTTGATCGGACTGCACACGCCGGTCACGACTCCCTCCGTGGCCGAGCCGGTGTGGGTGGCGTTGATGTCCAGCCCCACGGCGACGCAGCCATCGGGGGCGTGAAAGTTCGCGTGCATCGAGCCCAGGGTCTCGCCAAGCACCACATACGCACCACCGTGCAGCAACATCACCGGCTGCGTGTTGCCCTCCACGGGCATCGTCGCGACCGCCCGTTCGGGCGTGAACTCGATCATCTCGATGCCCATGCGGTCGGCGAGTGCGCCGAGACCGCGGTGACGAATGTACTCGATCGCGTCTTCAGGGGAGGAAGCTGCTGCGCTGGGAAGAGCGGACATCGGTGCCTTTCGTCGTGTCGATGACACGCGCGAGCCGGGGGCGACGGCGTCCGTCCTGCGGAATGTCGGCGGCGGATTGTAGGCTGGGCACGTGTCGAACACTCAGCCTACCCTCATGGTCATCGATGGCCACTCGCTTGCCTTCCGCGCGTTCTACGCGCTTCCGGTCGATAGCTTCCAGACCCAGTCCGGGCAGCACACCAACGCGATCCACGGCTTCATCGCCATGTTGATCAACCTCCTCGGCAACGAGCGACCGGATGCGCTCGCGGTGGCGTTCGACATCTCTCGGCACTCCTTCCGCACCGAGGAGTATCCCGAGTACAAGGGGACCCGCGGCGAGACGCCGCCCGAGTTCAAGGGGCAGATCCCGCTGCTGCAGGATGCGCTGCACGCGATGGGTATCCGCACGATCGAGAAAGAGAACTACGAGGCCGACGACATTCTCGCGACGTTGGCGACGCGGGCGTCCGAGCACGGATATCGGGTGCTGGTGGTGAGCGGCGATCGCGACACGATTCAGCTGGTCGACGACCGCGTGACGCTCCTGTACCCGTCGAAGCAGGGTGTGAGCGAACTGACGCGCTACGACGCGGCGAAGGTCATGGAACGCTACGGGATCCGTCCCGAGCAGTACCCCGAGATCGCTGCGCTCGTCGGGGAGACGAGCGACAATCTGCCGGGCATTCCGCGAGTCGGTGAGAAGACGGCCGTGAAATGGATCAATCAGTTCGGCTCACTCGAAGAGATTCTGCGGCGTCAAGACGAGGTCGGCGGAAAAGTGGGGGAGAGCCTTCGCGAGCATGCGCATCTGGCTGAGCGCAATCGTCGCTTGAATCGTCTGGTGCGCGACGTCGAACTCAACGTCGAGCTCGATGAATTGAAGCGGGGCGAGATCGACATGGCCGCCGTGCAGGAGATCTTCGCGAAGCTCGAGTTCCGCACCCTGCTGCAACGCGTCGGCAAACTGGCCGGCGCCGCCGTGCCGGCTGGCGGCGCGACGTCCACGGTGTCGCCGTCGCTCGCTCCCGAACGGCCCGTACCGAAGAATCTCATCGACGAGGAACTCGCCGACTGGCTCGCGAAGCACGAGTCTCCCGCGGTCCTCATCCGAGAACTCGACGGCGGCTATGACGTCGGCATCGCTACCGCAGACTCATCGGTGCAGTTCGACTGGCAGCCGGCGGGGCGCGATTACGCGCTCTTCGAGCAATGGCTCGCGTCCGACGCCGCAAAGGTCTTCTACGATTCGAAGCAGCAGCTCGCCCTGGCGCGACGAGCGGGTGCGCGCATCGGCGGAATCGCCGGGGACGTGCTGCTTGCGACCTGGGTGCTTCGGCCGTCGGCTGCGGAGAAGAGCCTCGCCGACGCCGTGTTCCGGTATCTGGGGGAGCAGGTGCCGGAGGGCGACCCGAACCAGCTGGTGCCCGAGGAAGGCAGTGTCGCGGACACCGCGACACTCGCCTGGTACACGGTGCGCACGCACGCCGCAGCGGTGGAGCGTTTCGAGTCGCGCTCCGCGGAGATCTACCGCGAGATCGAGCTGCCGCTCGTCTCGGTGCTCGACGGCCTGGAGTACCGCGGCGTGCAGGTCGACGAGCCGCTGTTCGAGGCCCATCACGCAGAGCTCACGGAACGCGTCGCCCGTCTGCAGCAGGAGGCATTCGACGCCATCGGGCACGAAGTCAATCTGTCATCGCCGAAGCAGCTGCAAGAAGTGCTGTTCGACGAGCTCGACATGCCGAAGACGCGAAAGACGCAGCGCGGGTACACGACCGACGCGGCGGCTCTCGCTGAGTTGCAGGCCAAGCAGCCGCACCCCTTCCTGGACGCCCTGCTCGGGCATCGTGACGCGAACAAGCTGCGCCAGATGATCGAGACTCTCATCAAATCGGTGCAGCCGGACGGTCGTATTCACACCACCTTCGTGCAGACCGGATCGAGCACGGGTCGTCTCGCGTCGACGGACCCCAACCTGCAGAACATCCCGGTGCGCTCGGAAGAGGGGCGACGGATCCGCGAGGGGTTCATCCACAGCAGCGAGTTCGAGACCCTGATGACGGCCGATTACTCGCAGATCGAGATGCGCATCATGGCGCACCTCTCAGGCGACGCCGGTCTCATTCAGGCCTTCAACGCCGGCGAGGACCTCCATCGCTTCGTGGGCGCGCGCATCTTCGGCGTCGATCCTCAAGACGTGACCAGCGAGATGCGCTCGAAGGTCAAGGCGATGTCGTACGGATTGGCCTACGGACTCTCAGCGTTCGGACTCTCGAAGCAGCTGAACATCAGTTCGGCAGAGGCGAAACAGCTCATGACCGACTACTTCGAGCGCTTCGGCGGGGTGCGCGACTACCTCCGGTCGGTGGTCGATCAAGCGAAACGCGACATGTTCACCGAAACGATCTACGGCCGCCGTCGGCCGTTCCCCGATCTGGCGAGCCCCAACCGCGTCCTGCGCGAGAACGCCGAGCGCGCAGCCCTCAACGCACCCATCCAGGGCTCGGCCGCCGACATCATCAAGCGCGCGATGATCAGGGTCGAACTCCGGATGCGCGAGGCGCAACTCGCTTCGCGCATGCTCCTGCAGATCCATGACGAACTCATGTTCGAAGTGGCCGCTGGGGAGTGGGACACGCTCGAAGCGATCGTGCGCGAAGAGATGGCCGGAGCTGCAGAGCTCTCGGTGCCGCTCGAGGTGCAGGTCGGTCACGGCGCGAATTGGAACGCCGCCGCGCACTGAGCAGGTGCGCGCCGAACCGGCAACGGCAGTCGCGGTTCCCAGCGGAACGACCCCTGAACCGTTGGGACGCGCCGGTGAATCACGCGATTGATCCCGGGCGCGCCCCGGGGTAGTATGAATTGTCACATCTGTGGCGACTCAACCATGTCCACGCGTGGGGGCACTTGCGAATCTGCGAGATTCGGCCAAGACCGGCGTGCTTCCGCCTCGATACCCTGTCCATTCTGGAGACCAATTACATGACGAACGCAACGACCGAACGCAAGCAGGTCGCAGTTAACGACATCGGCTCAGCCGAAGACTTCCTTGCAGCGGTCGAATCGACCCTGAAGTTCTTCAACGACGGCGACCTCATCGAGGGCACCGTCGTGAAGATCGACCGCGACGAGGTGCTCCTCGACGTCGGGTACAAGACCGAGGGCGTCATCCCCTCGCGCGAGCTGTCCATCAAGCACGACGTCGACCCCGGTGAGGTCGTCGAGGTCGGCG
This sequence comes from Leucobacter sp. USHLN154, assembly GCF_037145595.1. Classification (NCBI taxonomy): domain Bacteria; kingdom Bacillati; phylum Actinomycetota; class Actinomycetes; order Micrococcales; family Microbacteriaceae; genus Leucobacter; species Leucobacter sp. USHLN154. The sequence goes on along the minus strand of NZ_JBBCXF010000003.1, from coordinate 309,350 downwards.
ATTCCGTCGAGGCACTCGTGCTCCAGAAGGAGGACAAGGAAGGTCGCCTCATCCTGTCGAAGAAGCGTGCTCAGTACGAGCGCGCTTGGGGCGACGTGGAGAAGATCAAGGAGAACGAGGGCGTCGTCACCGGCACCGTCATCGAGGTCGTCAAGGGCGGCCTCATCGTCGACATCGGGCTCCGCGGCTTCCTCCCGGCATCGCTCATCGAGCTGCGCCGTGTACGCGACCTGACGCCCTACCTGGGCCAGGAGATCGAGGCGAAGATCCTCGAACTCGACAAGAACCGCAACAACGTCGTGCTCTCGCGTCGTGCGCTGCTCGAAGAGACCCAGTCGGCCACGCGCTCGTCGTTCCTCGCCGAGCTCAAGCCGGGCCAGGTCCGCAAGGGCGTCATCTCGTCGATCGTCAACTTCGGCGCGTTCGTCGATCTCGGCGGCGTGGACGGCCTCGTGCACGTCTCGGAGCTCTCCTGGAAGCACATCGAGCACGCCTCCGACGTCGTCGAGGTCGGACAGGAAGTCACCGTCGAGGTGCTCTCCGTCGAGCTCGACCGCGAGCGCGTCTCGCTGTCGCTCAAGGCGACGCAGGAAGACCCGTGGCAGGTATTCGCACGCACCCACGCGATCGGTCAGATCGCCCCGGGCGTCGTCACGAAGCTCGTTCCCTTCGGCGCGTTCGTCCGCGTCGCCGATGGCATCGAGGGCCTCGTGCACATCTCCGAGCTCTCGGGTCAGCACGTCGAGCTCGCTGAGCAGGTCGTGCAGGCCGGCCAGGAGGTCTTCGTCAAGATCATCGACATCGATCTCGATCGTCGCCGCATCTCGCTCAGCCTCAAGCAGGCCAACGAGGGCGTCGACCCCGAGGGCACCGAGTTCGACCCCGCACTCTACGGCATGACCACGGAGTACGACGAGAACGGCGAGTACAAGTACCCCGAGGGCTTCGACCCTGAGACCCAGGAGTGGAAGGAAGGCTTCGAGTCGCAGCGCGAGAAGTGGGAGCAGGAGTACGCTGCCGCTCAGGAGCGTTGGGAAGCGCACAAGAAGCAGGTCGCTTCCATGCTCGCGGAGGCCGCTGCTGCGCCCGCTGCCGAGGCGCCTTCGTCGACGTTCTCGAGCGATGCGGCTTCGGCCGGCGCTCTCGCCGACGACGCTGCGCTGGCTGCACTGAAGGCTCAGCTCGAGGGCAACTAACCCTCATCGCACGCCAGAAGGCCCGGTCCCCGCTTCGGGGGCCGGGCCTTCTGGCGTCCGCGCCGCAGCTCGGGGAGGCGTGACCATCCGCTCACACGCGGGAGCATCCGCTCACACGCGCGAGCATCCGCTCACACGCGCGCGCGTCGCTCACGCAGCGCGCGCTGGAGCCTGCGCACGAGCGCGACGATGACGAACCCGAGTGCCACGAGAGCGACGACCGGGGCGAGGACTGCGAGCACCGTGAGCACCACCGCACCGATGTCTTCGAACGTGCTGGCGACGGCCGCGCCTGCCCCAGCCGTCAGCACGTTCACGACCGGGCGCGCGATGGCTTTGAGCGCATGGGGGATCAGCGCAACGCAGGCCCCGACGACGACGGGCCAGACGTCGGCGGAGGCGATGAATGCCGCGGGATCCGACACCGCGACGGTATCGCTGCCGCTCCCGGCGGCGAAGACCATTCCTCCGGAAGCCGGGCGGATGATGGTGTGGAGCACGTCATTGATCGAATCGAGAGCCGGAACCTTGTCGACGAGCATCTCGATCACGAGCAGGACGCCGAGGATGCCCAAAGACCATTCGTTCTCGATCCAGCTCCAGCCGGTCGGAAGGCTCACCCACTCCGTGAACCTGGAGAGCAGGCCCAAGCCCAGCAGCGGAACGTACGCGTTGAGGCCCGCCGACGCCGCGAGCACGACCCCGGTGATGATTTCGAGCATGGTTCCCTCCCGTGAGCCAGCCTACGTCGCCGGCGGATAAGCTGACAGCATGCGATTGATCGGGTTGACGGGCGGGATCGCCGCAGGGAAATCAACGATCGGACGGCGGCTCGCCCAGCACGGCGCGATTCGCATCGATGCCGACGATATCGCTCGTGACGCCGTTGCCCCCGGGTCGCCGGGTCTCGCGCGCGTCGTGCAACGATTCGGCTCGGGGGTGCTGCGTGCCGATGCAACGCTGGACCGCGCTGCGCTCGGAGCCCGCGTGTTCGGCGATGCGGCCGCCTTGGGTGAGCTCAATGCGATCGTCCATCCCGAAGTGCGGCGACTCTTCCGCGAGCGCGTCGAACGCGCGCGCGCGGAGGACCCCGACGCGATCGTCGTGTACGAGGTGCCGCTCCTCGTCGAGACGGCGGCGCGCGACGAACCGTGGGACCACATCGTCGTCGCTGAAGCCGATGCCGACACCCGCATCGCGCGCATGATGAGCTTGCGCGGCATGAGCGAGGATGCGGCGCGCCAGCGCATATCGCAGCAGGCGAGCGACGAGGAACGCCGGGCCGTGGCCGACGCGGTGATCGATACCTCTGGGACTGAGGCCGAAACGCTGGAGCAAGCAGACCGGCTGTGGCGCCAGCTGCTCAGCCTCGGCTGAACTCCGACACCCAGTCGAGCTGCAGCTGCGCGACGAACGCGATCGTCGCGAAGCAGACGAGGATGACCACCCAGCTCCACGCGTAGCAGCGCCCGAGCACGCGCTGCGCGTTCGGCGATACTGGAATGTCTCCGACCGCGTACGGGCGGAACAGCGTGATCCAGAACAGCGGGATGGTCGCGGTCCAGACGACCATGCACCAGGGGCACAGCGTTCCGAGCATGAACACGCTCTGCACGACGAGCCAGCTGACGAGCGCGAACCCGCCCAGCAAGCCGATCTGATACGTCACCCAGAACCAGGGCGCGAATCGAGCGCCCGCCAGGAGAGCCACGCCGACGGCGATCGGCGCGACGAAGGCTGCGACACCGATGATCGTGTTGCTGAAGCCGAGGAGCGCACCTTGCCAGGACGCCATGTTCGGCCCGCAGGTGACCAGGATGCTCACCGAGCAGTTCGGAACGTAATCCGGGTTCTGCAGCGTCTTGATGTACTCCGTGAGGAGCTCGAACGATGCGAACCATCCGATGACTCCGGCGACGATCGTGAAGATTGCGAAGGCGACGGAGCGCGACGGGGCGCGGAGCTCTGAACTCATGGCGCGATCCTACTGCGCCCAGCTGCGAGTTCTTTCCTCAGGCCCCTTGCGGACACCGTCGTGACATAATGGTGTCGGTGAGAGGCGCCGCACGGCGAATCTCACGCACAGTCTTTTGAAGGTCGAAGGCCTTCACCGGTCGATGAACGACCGAGCGCGAGCGAACCCGCTCGCGGAGAACAGGATTCGCGGGTCATACCGCACGATGAGCAACCTCTGGGGAATGCGCATTCTCCCGGGGCAGAGGAGACACCAGGAATGGTGAAGAACACAGCAACCGAACAGCACGACAACCCGGGCGAAGAGCCCTCGCAGGAGCAGGAGCTTCCCGCGGCGGTGGAGGCGCACGCAGGCTCCACCGAGGCAGCGGAGGCGGAGCGGCCGCTCGCCGAGTCGCCGCCCCTGATCCTGCCGTTCGCAGAGATGACGCCTGAGGAGCGGTTCAGGGCGACGACCAGGTTGCTCTTCCTCGCACCGGACGTGCCGCCGATCGCCCCCCGCCCCAGGCGCGTGGAGTTCCGGCCGACCGAACTGCGTCAGCTCGACGACCTGCTGGACGAGCGCTTCTCACGCGATGAGGCGGGGGACGAGCGGGAAGCAGGCTCGTCCCAGCGGCGCAATCGTCGGCGCACGTCGAGCGATGCCCCGGCGGCGCCGGAAGAGGACGCGCCGCGCCGCCAGCCTCGGCAGGCGCCGGTCATCACCGAGCCGCAGAAGGTCAAGGGCTCGACCCGCCTCGAAGCGAAGAAGCAGCGGCGGCGCGACGGGCGCGACGCCGGTCGACGCCGCGTGGTCATCACCGAGTCCGAGTTCCTCGCGCGGCGTGAATCGGTCGATCGCGAGATGATCGTTCGCACGACCTCCGATCGCGTGCAGATCGGCGTGCTCGAAGACAAGGTGCTCGTTGAGCACTACGTCGCGCGATCCAGCGAGAACTCCCTCATCGGCAACGTGTATCTCGGCCGGGTGCAGAACGTGCTTCCGAGTATGGAAGCGGCCTTCGTCGACATCGGCCGTGGCCGCAACGCGGTGCTCTACTCGGGCGAGGTCGACTGGTCAGAGTTCGAGGGCGGAAATACGGCCCGGCGAATCGAGAACGCGTTGAAGCCCGGCGATCAGGTGCTCGTGCAGGTCACGAAGGATCCGGTGGGGCACAAGGGCGCGAGGCTCACGAGTCAGATCTCCCTTCCAGGCCGGTTCCTCGTGTACGTGCCCGGTGGAGCCATGAACGGAATCTCCCGGAAGCTTCCGGATACCGAGCGTGCTCGACTCAAGAAGATTCTCAAAGCGGTGCTGCCCGACGGGGCCGGCGTGATCGTGCGCACCGCCGCGGAGGGCGCGAGCGAGGACCAGCTCACGCATGACGTGCAGCGCCTCACCCGTCAGTGGGAGTCGATTCAGAAGCGCGTCGAGAAGGGCGGCGGCCCGGTGCTGCTGCACTCCGAGCCGGACATGCTCATCAAGATCGTGCGCGATGTCTTCAACGAAGACTTCCACCGGCTGACGATCTCGGGCGCCGAGACGTACGCGACGATCGAGAACTACCTCTCGCAGGTCGCCCCGGATCTGCTCGAGCGCGTCGAGCAGTACCAGGCAGAGCGCGACATCTTCGACGAGTACCGTGTCACGGAGCAGATCGCGAAGGCGCTCGACCGGAAGGTCTGGCTTCCGTCCGGCGGATCACTCGTGATCGACCGCACCGAGGCGATGACGGTCGTCGACGTGAACACCGGAAAGTTCGTCGGCTCCGGCGGCAACCTCGAAGAGACCGTGACCAAGAACAACCTCGAGGCCGCCGAGGAGATCGTGCGCCAGCTGCGACTGCGCGACATCGGCGGCATCATCGTCGTCGACTTCATCGACATGGTGCTCGAGTCGAATCGCGATCTCGTGCTCCGTCGCATGGTGGAGTGCCTCAGCCGTGATCGGACGAAGCATCAGGTCGCCGAGGTCACCTCGCTCGGGCTCGTGCAGATGACCCGCAAGAAACTCGGCCTCGGGCTGCTCGAGTCGTTCAGCGAGCCCTGCGACGTCTGCGCCGGCCGCGGAGTCATCGTGCATCACGAGCCGGTGAGCAAGCACCGGAGCGAGGCGCCTGCGCGCGGATCGAAGCGCGGCCGAGGGCAGCAGCAGCACCCGCAGCCACAGCAGCAGCATCAGCAGGCCGAGGCGAAGTCGCACACGCACGCCATCACCGATGGCGCGAAGAACATGCTGGCTCAGGTCGCCGCCTCGACGCTGCAGGCGGCGAAGGAGTCGGAGCACGAGGATCTCGCGCGAGCCCTGCAGGGTGCAGCGCAGACCGGCGCGCCCGCCCGCGATGATCGATCGCCAGAGGATCGACCGCAGGGGGCCCGGTCGCACGGTCCGGAGACGCCACGGGCCACGGGTCGGGCTCAGCTGGGCTCTGACCGGGCGCCGCGCTCGACGGAAGCGCGCAGGGATCGAGCGGAGCCGGTCGCCGACGCACTTCTCGACTCGGTGCTCGAAGCCCTTCCGGCGGCGCCGGCTGCCGGCAACGGACGCGCGCGCAATCGCCGAGTGTCAACGGCGCAGCTGCGCGGCGGCGTCGATGCTGGTCGCACGGAGGGAACCTCAGACGCCGGTGCGGAGTCTCCGGAGGCGCCGCCAGTCGATCCGAAGCAGGCCGCCCAGATGGCCCTCGCCGAGGCGCTCGACGCGACGGCGAAGCGCAAGGATTCGGGTCGCTCATGACACGCGGGGGCGCCTATTTGACCAAAATCGGTGCTTCGAGATAATATTGACCGTTGGTGCCACTCCTCGGGGTGGCAAACACAAGCTTCGATCGCGGCGGCGCTGCGGTTCGACACGCAAGGCGATCCTCGAGAAAAGGGTATGAAGTGGTTTACGCAGTAGTGCGCACAAGCGGACGTCAGGAAAAGGTCGAGGTCGGCTCGATCATCACCGTCAACCGTGTTTCGGGCGACTCCACGGGCAAGCTTCAGCTTCCCGCGGTGCTCCTCGTCGACGGCGACCAGGTGACGACGGACGCGGCCGAGCTGGCCAAGGTCACGGTAACCGCAGAGGTGCTCAACGACCTCCGCGGCCCGAAGATCGTGATTCAGCGATACAAGAACAAGACCGGTTACAAGAGCCGCCAGGGGCACCGTCAGGATCTGACGCGCCTCAAGGTCACCGGCATCAAGTAATCGCTTCGACTACGATTCAAGGAGTAGAGACTCATGGCACATAAGAAGGGCGCCAGCTCCACCCGCAACGGCCGCGACTCGAACGCGCAGCGCCTCGGCGTCAAGCGCTTCGGCGGCCAGCAGGTGAACGCCGGCGAGATCATCGTCCGTCAGCGCGGAACCCACTTCCACCCCGGCGCCAACGTCGGCCGTGGCGGAGACGACACGCTGTTCGCCCTCGCGGCGGGCGCAGTCGAGTTCGGTGCGAAGGGCGGCCGCAAGGTCGTCAACATCGTGGCCGCAGCCTAACTTCAGGCATTCAACGGCGAGGCGGGCTTCGGCTCGCCTTTTGCCGTATCTAGGGGCAGGAAAACAGTAATGGTCACCTTTGTCGATCAGGTGCAAGTGCACGTCCAGTCAGGTCGCGGCGGAAACGGCTGCGTGTCGATCCGCCGCGAGAAGTTCAAGCCGCTCGCGGGTCCAGATGGTGGAGCCGGCGGGCATGGCGGAGACGTCGTGCTGGTCGCCGATCCTCAGGTGACCACCCTGCTCGACTACCATCGGCGACCGCACCGCACCGCCGAGAACGGCGGATACGGCGCGGGCGACTATCGAGCCGGCACCAATGGCGCCGACCTCGTGCTCCCGGTGCCGGTCGGCACCGTGGTGAAAGACGAGGCGGGGGAGACCCTCATCGACCTCACCGAGCCCGGCACGCGGTTCATCGCGGCGAAGGGCGGTGTCGGCGGTCTGGGCAACCTCGCGCTCTCCAGCACGAAGCGCAAGGCCCCCGGGTTCGCGCTGCTGGGGACCGAAGGCTGGTCGGGCACGCTCACCCTCGAGCTCAAGACGATCGCCGACGTCGCCCTGGTCGGCTATCCGTCGGCCGGCAAGTCGAGCCTGATCGCCGCTATGAGTGCTGCGAAGCCGAAGATCGCCGATTACCCGTTCACGACGCTGCACCCGAATCTCGGTGTCGTGCAGGTCGCCGATCACCGCTTCACGGTAGCCGACGTGCCGGGTCTCATCGAGGGCGCGAGCGAGGGGAAGGGCCTCGGGCTCGACTTCCTGCGTCACGTCGAGCGGTGCAGTGCGCTGCTGCACGTGCTCGACTGCGCGACGTTGGAGCCGGGGCGCGATCCGCTCTCGGATCTCGAGGTCATCAAGAACGAGCTCGCCGCATACCCCGTGCCCGAGGGTCAGACCCCGTTGCTCGATCGGCCGCAGCTCATCGCACTCAACAAGATCGACGTGCCAGAGGGGCGCGAGCTCGCCGAGTTCGTGCGACCGGAGCTCGAGGCGCAAGGCTACCGGGTCTTCCAGATCTCCACCGTGTCGCACGAAGGGCTTCGTGAGCTCGGCTTCGCGCTCGCCGAGCTCGTCGAGACCGAGCGGCAGCGGCGCATCGACGAAGCGCCCGTGCAGGAACGCATCGTCCTGCAGCCGAAGGCCGTCGACGACGGCGGGTTCCGCGTCGTGCCCGAGGGGGGCAGCTACGGAACGATCTACCGCATTCTGGGCGCGAAGCCGGAGCGCTGGGTGGCCCAGACCGACTTCAAGAACGACGAGGCCGTGGGATATCTGGCTGACCGGTTGCAGAAGATCGGCATCGAAGACGCGCTGGTGAAGGCCGGGGCGGTCGCTGGGTCGACTGTGGTGATCGGCCCCGGATCGGGAGTCGTCTTCGACTGGGAGCCCACGATGACGAGCGCCGCAGAGGTGCAGATGGGCGCTCGCGGCACCGACCTCCGCGTCGACCAGAACGGACGGCGCACCAACCAGGAGCGTCGCGTCGACTACCACGGCCTCATGGATGCGAAGGCCGAAGCGCGCGCCGAGCTGGAGCGCGAGCGGAAAGCGGGGCTCTGGGAGGATCGGGCGTGACGCACGGCGACGAATTGCTCTCGGCCCGCAGAGTCGTCGTGAAAGTCGGCTCGTCCTCGGTGAGCGGGGCGAACGCCGCTCAGATCCCCGAACTCGTCGCCTCGCTGGCACGCCTGCACGCAGCGGGCGCGCAGGTGATCCTCGTATCCAGTGGCGCGATCGCGACGGGAGTGCCGTTTCTGCGCCTCGAGGAGCGCCCTGATGACCTCGCAACCCAGCAGGCGGCTGCAGCCGTCGGGCAGAACATTCTGGTCAACCGGTACCAGCGGGCCCTGACGACGCACGAGATCATCGCCGGGCAGGTGCTGCTCACGGCGCAGGACATCGAGAATCCCACGCACCGCGACAACGCTCGACGAGCCATCGAACGGTTGCTGCAGCTCGGCATTCTGCCGATCATCAACGAGAACGACACCGTCGCGACGCATGAGATCCGTTTCGGCGACAACGATCGTCTCGCCGCGCTCGTCGCACGCCTCGTGGACGCCGACCGGCTCGTGCTGCTCTCCGACGTCGATGCGCTCTACACGGCGCCCCCGATGATGGCCGGCGCTCAGCGCATCGCAGCGGTGGCCTATGGCGACCCGTTGGAGGGGATCGAGATCGGCGAGAGCCAGTCGGGTTGGGGCACCGGGGGAGCCGCGACGAAAGTGCAGGCGGCCCGTTTGGCGGCCGACGCCGGCGCCACCGTCCTCCTCACTGAGACACGGCTGTTGGCCGCGGTGCTCGACGGGGCGGATCACGGAACTCGCTTCGCCGCTCGACCCTGAGCCGTCTCGCCTGAGCTGGCTCGCCTGAGCTGGCTCGCCTGAGTTCGCTCGCCTCAGCGCCGCTCAGCCCTGAGCGGCGCGATAAGCTGTGTGCCATGTCTGCTGCCGATGCTTTCGTCGAACGGCTCGAGCGCGCCCGTAGCGGCGCTCGAACGCTCGCCGCTGCGACCACTGATTCGAAGAACGCTGCGCTCGAGGCGATCGCCGTCGGGCTCGAGAACGCAGTTCCCGAGATCGTCGCCGCGAATGCTCAGGATCTCGCCAGGGGCGAGGGGAACGGCATCGGCGCCGGCCTGCTCGACCGTCTGCGGCTCGACGAGGCACGAGTGCGTGCGCTGGCCGCCGCGGTTCGAGAACTCATCTCACTGCCGGACCCCGTCGGGCAGGTGGTGCGCGGCAGCACGCTGGCGAACGGAATCGCGATCAGCCAGGTGCGGGTGCCGTTCGGCGTGATCGGTGCGATCTACGAGGCCCGCCCCAACGTGACGATCGACATCGCCGCCCTGGCCGTGAAGAGCGGAAACGGCGTCGTGCTCCGCGGCGGCAGCGCCGCGGAGCACACGAATGCCGAGCTCGTGGCCTTGATCCAGAGCGCTGTGACGAGCGCGGGGCTGGACGGCCGAGCCGTGCAGACCATCGATCCGTTCGGCCGCGAGGGCGCCGGGAAGCTGATGCGCGCGCGAGGCTACGTCGACGTGCTCATTCCGCGCGGGAGCGCAGCACTCATCTCGACCGTGGTGAACGAATCGACCGTCCCCGTGATCGAGACCGGATCCGGCGTCGTGCACGTCTTCGTGGACGAGACCGCCGACGACGACATGGCGGTCGAGATCGCGCTCAACGCGAAGACGCACCGGCCGAGCGTCTGCAACGCGGCGGAGACGCTCCTCGTGCACCGCGGCGCAGCCGACCGTCTGCTCGAGCGGCTCTCAGAGTCACTGCTCGCCGCGAATGTGACACTGTACGGCGATACGGCGGTCACGCAGCGCGTGCCGGGCGTCTCGCCGGCGAGCGACGAGACCTGGGGCACGGAGCACTTGGCGCTCGAGATGGGCATCAAGGTGGTCGATTCGCTGGACGAGGCGCTGCTGCACATCCAGCGCTACTCGACTCGCCACACGGAGGCGATCGTCACACGCGACTACGCGAATGCCGAGCGATTCCTGTCAGAGGTCGATTCCGCCGTCGTCATGGTCAACGCTTCGACGCGTTTCACGGACGGTGGCGAGTTCGGCTTCGGCGCCGAGGTGGGCATCTCGACGCAGAAGCTGCACGCGCGCGGACCCATGGGCCTTCCGGAGCTCACCAGCACGAAATGGTTGGTGCGCGGCGCTGGCCAGATCCGCTGACGCCACCCGCTAGACTGGTTCGGTACCACCCACCGTAACGAATGCAGGGGACCACCAATGTCACTTCTTGCCACGATCGCAGCTGCCGCCGAAGAGGGGCACCACATCGTCAATGAGCTGCCGTTCCCGGCTGTCGTCTTCGGCGTCATCGTCTTCGCTGCGTTCGTCGCGATCGCGGCCGTCACCTTCTCGTTCCGCGATGTCGCCAACCGTCACGCGGCGAAGGCAGAGGCGTACGCTCGCGAGCACGGCTCGGCAACGCACCACTAGAAGAGCGCACCGACCGTGCCACACACACGTCGGATCGGGGTGATGGGCGGCACGTTCGATCCCATTCATCACGGTCACCTCGTGGCTGCCAGTGAGGTAGCTCAGAGCTTCGACCTCGACGAAGTGCTCTTCGTGCCGACGGGCCAGCCCTGGCAGAAGCAGAACGTCTCAGCGAGCGAACACCGGTACTTGATGACGGTGATCGCGACGGCGTCGAATCCGCGATTCACCGTCAGCCGGGTCGATGTGGATCGCGCGGGGCCGACCTACACGGTCGATACCCTGAGAGATCTGCACGAGCAGCATCCCGATGCCGAACTGTTCTTCATCTCGGGCGCGGACGCCGTCGAGCAGATCCTCGGCTGGAAGGATGTCGAGCACCTCTGGGATTACGCTCATTTCATCGCCGTCTCGCGCCCCGGTCACGACCTCTCGCTTTCGGGATTATCGGAGGAACACGTAAGCTTGTTGGAAGTTCCCGCGCTGGCGATCTCGTCGACGGACTGCCGGGCACGAGTCGCCCGAGGTTATCCGGTGTGGTACCTCGTCCCTGACGGTGTGGTGCAGTACATTGCGAAGCACGGGCTATACACCGAGGAAGCGACAGAGTGATGAGCGAGCAGGACGAACAACGACCGCTGACCCGGCGTGAGCGGCGCATGCGCGACCTTGAGGAGACCGGCGCCATGGATCTCTCCGAGATCGGCGCCGGGAGCAGCGACGCTCCGAGCCCTCCGGTCAGTGCTGCGCGACCGGCTGCGGGAGCGGACATCGAGATCTCACCCTTCCATCCGGATGGGACCCCTCGGAGCCGACGCGAGATGCGTCAGTTGCGCGAGGAGGCGCTCGCGGCCCTCGGTCACCCCGTCGGTGAGGATGGGTCTGGCGCCGAAGCGCCGGCTGCTGGTGAGGACGATCCGTCTGCTGGCGGGGCTCCGGTTGCTGGAGAGGTTCCCACTGCAGAAGACGCAGCTGTTACTGTACCCGTTGCTGATGACGCTCTCGTCGCGGATGATGCCCCCGTCGCCGATGAAGTCCCGGTCGCGGATGATGCCCCCGTCGTCGAGCAAGCCGTCGTCGTGGACGAGGCTCAGATCGTCGACCAGGCAGCGGAATCGGACGAGCCAGCTGTGATTGCCTCCGTGGTGGAAGACGAGAGCGTGGTCGAGCCTGCCGACGAGAGCGGCGCTGCAAGCGAATCGGGCGACCCCGAGGTCGTCGTGGCGGAACCGGCAGCTGGAGAGCCCGACTTCGACACACTGATGTCGCCACCGACGGAGCCCTTCACTGTCGAAGAGCTGCGCGAGGCGGAGTCGGCGGAGAAGATCGACGCCGAGGAAGCGGCGACGGAGGGCCAGTCCTCCGATGCTGGCGCGCCCGTGGTCGACGCGGCAGCGGTCGCTGGTGCGTCGGACGCCCCGGTCGACGCACCGGCTGCTGAGGACTCGGCCGATGCGGCTCCCGCGAAGTCGAAGCGGCGGTTCCCGTGGCAGCGCTCGAAGCAGGCTAGTCAGCCCGCCGAGGACCCGGATCAGAGGGCCCCCGAGGCGACAGAGGAGACGGAGTCCGACACCGCCGCTGCGCGCGAAGCAGAAGCAGCGGCTGACGAGAGCGTTGACCAGCCGACGAGTGAGCGCCCGGAGGACGCGCCGTCGGCCTCGGCCTCCGATGCCGAGCCCGTTCTGGCTGAGATCATCGCCGAAGAGGAGCCGGCGGCAGAGGCCGAGCCCGAGACGACGGTTCTCGATGCCGCGCGCCCGACGCCTCCCGCTGAAGTCCCAGAAGATCTTCCTTCGGCGTCGCCGCAGACGGTCGCGTTTCCGGCGCAGCAGAGCGATGAGGCGCCGCTCGCCGGCGCCGCAAGTGCGAGCGCTGCCGCGACGGACGGGTCCGACCGCAGTAACGGCGCGAATCCGCAGGAGCGTGAGAGCTATTCGTTCCCCGACATCGCCCCTCCGGAGGAGTGGCGCTCGGTGTTCGATGACCCGTCGGGGCGGAAGTTCCAGAACGAGTCGGAGCAGAATCCCGAGAGCGGAGACTTCGACGATCTGATCTCGCGTGCAGTCGCCCAGGAGGGGTCGACTGGCGGGACGGGGACGTCCGCGCTGATCCTGCCGACGATGCCGGAAGACACGGGTGGGTTGACTGGGCCGCTCGGTGCGACTGGCGATCTCTACGTCACCGGTTCTCTGAAGCTCCCGAAGTCACTGGGCGAAACCGGTGGGCATTCGGCGCTGCACGATTCGATCGAGATGGACCCGATCACCGGCGACCAGGTGCCGCCCCGCGACGAGGCGAACGAGGGGCCGGCCCCGGTGTCTGCGCGTCACGCTGTGAGCGCTCGGGTCGATTCCAGTATTCCGGTCGTGGCGAAGCCGACCCGGGAGAAGAGCAAACTGCCGCTCGTGCTCTCACTGACGGGCGGAGGGCTGCTCATCGTGGTGGTCGGACTGGGCGCCTGGGGCGCGAGCAACGGATTCTTCGGTTGACCGACCGAAGCTCGAACATGTTGAACGAAGGACACGAACTGAACGCTGCAACTGAGACACGAGATGTGCGATCCGACCTGAACCTCGCCGTAGTGGCGGCCGACGAGAAGGGAGCCACGGCGCAGGTCGCTCTCGAAGTGACGGAGCAGTTCGGCCTCGCCGATGTGTTCCTCATCGTGACCGGCTCCGTCGAGCGCAACGTGCAGGCCATCTCCGACGGTATCGAGGATGCGCTGAACGGAGCAGGCGTGCGCACGGTTCGCCGTGAGGGCCGTGAGAGCGGCCGGTGGATCCTGCTCGACTTCGGCGACCTGATCGTGCATGTCTTCCACCAGGAGGAGCGCGACTTCTACCAGCTCGAAAAGCTCTGGCAGGACTGCCCCACGATCGATACGACGGAGTTCATTCCTGCGGTTCCGCAGGGGCACGCCGACAGCTGAGAATGACGCGCCCGAGATCCCTCGATTTGGCTCTCACGTGTCCGGGTGATGTACAGTAGAAGAGTTGTCGGGCGAGCATTCGCTCGACTTCCCTGGGTCTATGGCGCAGCTGGTAGCGCACCTGCATGGCATGCAGGGGGTCAGGGGTTCGAGTCCCCTTAGATCCACCACAGGAGAGAACGGCCCCGCTTCGGCGGGGCCGTTCTGCTGTCGGTGCGGGCAACTACAGTGGGTGCTGTGCGCTCGGCGAGCCGCGCACCGAGGAGACCCATGCATACGCCCGTTCCCGAATACCTGCAGGAAGTACTCGACGGCCTGAGCGGGCATGTCGACGGGGCGGTGGCCGATTACATCCCCGAACTCGCAGCGGCTGATCCGGATCGCTTCGGCATTGCGCTGATGACGACGAGCGGTCGAATCCACGCCGCCGGGGACGCGGATGCGGAGTTCTCCATCCAGTCCGTATCGAAGCCGTTCATCTACGCTGCAGCGATCATGGATCGCGGCCTGCCGCGGGTACTGCGCTCGGTGGGTGTCGAGCCCTCGGGAGAGGCGTTCGACGAACTCTCCCTCGAGCAGGGGTCGCATCGGCCCCGGAACCCCATGATCAACGCCGGTGCGATCACCGCCCACCAGCTTCTGGTCGGCGAGGTTGCCACGAGCGCGCAGCGCACGGACCGTGCGCGGGCGTTCCTCTCCGTCCTGGCCGATCGTGAATTGCGCATCGACGAGGCGGTCATGCAGTCCGAGCTCGAAACGGCCGACCGCAACCTGGCACTCGCGCACCTGCTCCGCAACTACGGCATCTTCTCGACGTCCGCTCATGACGCCGTGGCGGGATACACGGCGCAGTGCTCCATCATGGTGACGGCGCGCGATCTCGCCGTGATGGGCGCGTGTCTCGCGAATGACGGCGTGCAGCCGCACACCGGCAACCGGGTGGTGCCCAGTGATGTCGCGCGCCAGACGCTCTCGGTGATGGCGGCGGCGGGAATGTACGACGCTTCTGGCACGTGGTTCTCGGAGGTCGGGATTCCGGCGAAGAGCGGGGTCTCGGGAGGCATGCTCGGCGTGTTGCCCGGACAGCTCGGCATCGGGCTCTTCTCTCCACGCCTGGACGAGCACGGGAACAGTGCGCGAGGAGTTGAGGCCTTTCGCCGGCTTTCCTCGGACATGAACCTGCATCTCATGACAGCCGGCCCGGTCGGGTCAGCCCCGATCCGCACGATCGAACGGAGCGATGACCGCATCACCGTGGTGCTGCAGGGAGCCATCCAATTCGCAGGGGCTGAGGCCGTGCTCGATCGCCTGCAGTCGATCGAACCGGGCTCGACGCTCGTCCTGTTCGATGTGAGCCGGGTCGATCGGTTTCTCGACGTCGGCCGTCGGATGACGCTCGAAGGCATGCGTCGGCTGCGTCTCGACGGACACCGTGTTGCGCTCCACGATCCCGACGGGCTCCTGCCCGGACCGGATATGGGCGATGGGCACGTCCCCGAGTCGTGGCCGGTTCCGACGCCCCAGCGGTCATAGCCCGGCAGCCGACCCTGAGGCGGTCGCCGAGGCCGGGGCGCGCCGCGCGGGCCGGCGTCGTCGCCCCGCACCGCGCACGAGCAGGCCGTGCGTCGGACTGAACAGGTAGGCGAGGGCGAACGCGCTGCCCTGGACGAGGATCACCAGGCCTCCGGAGGCGGCATCCATCCAGTAGCTCAGCAGGATGCCCGTCACGGAGCAGATGGCCGACAGCACCGGCGCGATGATCAGCATCCGGTGGAACCGGTTGGTCAGCAAGTACGCGGTCGCTCCCGGAATGATGAGCATTGCGACGACGAGGATCACGCCGACCACCTGGAGCGCGACCACGGAGGTCAGCGCGAGCAGTCCCAGCAGGAGCGCTCCGAGGAAGCGCGGGCTGAGCCCGATGGCGTGAGCATGCGTCGGATCGAAGGCGTACAGAGTCAGGTCGCGGCGCTTCACCATGAGCACGGCGAATGCGATGGCGGCGAGGGCGGCGATCTGCAGCAGGTCGGCATCGGACACGCCGAGGATGTTCCCGAAGACAATGTGAGTGAGATCGGTCTGACTCGGGGTCACGGAGATGAGCACGAGGCCGAGAGCGAACAGGGTGGTGAACACGATGCCGATTGCGGCGTCCTCTTTCACACGGCTCGTATCGCGAATCGCTCCGATGAGTGCGACGGCGAGGAATCCGAAGATGAGGGCCCCGAGAGCGAATGGGGCGCCGACCAGGTAGGCGAGGACGACGCCCGGCAGAACGGCGTGCGATACCGCGTCGCCCATGAGCGACCAGCCGGTGAGCACGAGCCAGCACGAGAGGAGCGCGCAGACGACCGCGGCGATCGTGGTCGTCATGATGGCGCGCACCATGAACTCGTACTGCAGCGGTTCGAGGATGAAATCGATCGGGGTCACAGCGTCTCTCCCGTCTCTCTCGCGTCACGAGCGTCCAGCCCGAAGGCGTGCGCCAAGCGCTCCGGCATCAGAGCCTCCTCGACGGAACCGTGGAACAGCACGCGTCGCAGCAGCAGGGCTGCCTCGTCGGCGAGGTCGGGCAGGGCGTGGAGGTCGTGCGTCGAGACGAGTACGGTGCGGCCGGCGGCTGCGAGCTCGCGGAGGAGGCGCACGATCATCGCCTCACTGCGCTGATCCACGCCGGCGAACGGTTCGTCGAGGAGGAGCAATTCGGAATCCTGCGCGATGCATCTCGCGACGAACGCTCGCTTCTTCTGGCCTCCGGAAAGCGCCCCGATCTGGCGATCGCCGAGTTCGGCCAGCTCCACGCGCGCGAGCGCCTGCTCGACGGCAGCGCGGTCCGCGGCGCGCGGGCGACGGGTCACCCCGAGCCTGCCGTAGCGCCCCATCATCACGACGTCGCGAACGGAGATGGGGAATGCCCAGTCGACGTCTTCGCTCTGCGGCACGTATGCGACGCGACCGCTGGACCGTGCGGCGGCGGGGGCCATGCCGTCGATGAGGACGCTGCCGAGCTCTGGGCGGACCGCGCCCATGATGGACTTGAAGAGCGTGGATTTCCCAGAGCCGTTCATCCCGATCAGCCCGGTCACGCGGCCCGCCGCGACTTCCAGCGAAGCGTCGTCGAGCGCCACGACATCGCCGTAGCGCACGGTCACATGCTCTACCGAGATGGACGTCTTCATGACGCTTCCTCCGATTCCCCGCTGAGCGCGGAGACGATCACATCGGTGTCGTGCGCGAGCAAGTCGAGGTAGGTCGGGACCGGTCCGTCGGGGTCGGAGAGCGAGTCGACGTAGAGCGTGCCTCCGAAGGCGGCCCCAGAGGACTCTGCGACCTGCCGCATCGGGCGATCCGATACCGTCGACTCGCAGAACACTGCGGGAACCTGGTGCTCGCGGACGAACTCGATCGTGTCGGCGATCTGTCGAGGCGTCGCCTGCTGCTCGGCATTCACCGGCCAGATGTACCGCTCGGTGAGTCCCGCATCGCGCGCCAGATATGAGAACGCCCCTTCGCAGGTGACGAGCGCGCGATGCGACTCGGGAAGCGCGTCGACGGCCTCGGTGAGCCGGTCATCGACCGCCTGGAGCTCGGAGCGGTAGGCTGCGCCCTGCGCCGCGAAGTCTTCGGCGTGCTCGGGGTCGAGCTCGCTGAAGGCGGCCACCATGCGATCGACGTAGATCTGCGCATTGCGCGGACTCATCCACGCGTGCGGATTCGGTTTCCCTGCGTACGCGTCGCCGGCGATGTCGATGGGATCGATGCCCTCGGATACCACGACGTGCGGTGCGTCGGCCTGCTCGACGAAGCGTTTGAACCAGGCCTCGAGACCGAGTCCGTTGTCGAGAATGAGGTCGGCCTCCGATGCCTTGGCGATGTCGAGCGGGGTGGGCTCATAGCCGTGGATCTCGGCGCCGACCTTGGTGATGGAGCGCACTTCCACGTGTTCGCCTCCCACGTTGCGGGCGATGTCGGCGAGCACGGTGAAGGTCGTGAGCACGACCGGTCGTTCTCCCGCGGCATCCGAGCTCGAGGGGTCGGCAGCCGCCGTCGCGCATCCCGTCGCGAGGAGCACGACGCCGATCAGTGAGCAGATTGCCCGAGCGCTTCGTCGTCTTGGTCTCGGATGCACGTACCGCCACCTCTCGTGTAGTCGAATCTGAAAGTTCGGCATGGCGAACTTTGATGCGATGCTAGCGGAATTCGACGTGTTTCGCGAGGCTCCCTCCCGCTCCGGCCGGGGGCGGCGGCGGGGTCGCGGATGCCGGCTGCTCGCTCCCGCGTCAGCGTATCCGGGCGCGTACACTGATCCGGGTGACCCTTCGTTCCCGACTTCCCGATCTCGGCCTGGTCGCACTCGGCGGTGCTCTCGGCTCGATCGCGCGGGTCGGCGTCTCGACGGCCATCGGCCCGGTCGACGCCACGGGCGGTTTTCCGCTCGCGACGCTCGTCGTGAACGTCTTCGGATCGTTCGCGCTCGGCGCGCTGATCGCGGGCACGACGGCGCGGGACGAGGTGCGTTGGCGGCGGCTGCGCCTGCTGCTCGGCACGGGTCTGCTCGGCGGCTTCACGACGTACAGTCTGCTCGCCGCAGACCTCGCGGCCTCGCTCCTGGACGAGCGATTCGGAATGGCGATGGGATACGCCTTCGCCACGGTGACCGGCGGTGCGATTGCGAGCGGGCTGGGAGTACTGCTCGGGCAACGGATCGCGAGGGCGCATACACGCCCCGTCGCATCGGAGGCGACCCGGTGAGCGACCTGTGGTCGGCCCTGAGCATCGCAGCCGGGGGCGGTGCCGGAGCCGTCATCCGCTATCTGGTGGACAGCGCTTTCCCTGCCGACCGCCGCGCGAGGTTCCCCTGGGGAATCCTGACGGTGAATCTCACTGGATCGTTCGCGATCGGGGTGGTGACCGGTCTCGCGCTGGAGCATCCGGCGGCCATGGCTGTCTCGGTCGGATTCCTCGGAGGCTATACGACATTCAGTACCGCGAGCGTCGACACCGTGCAGCTCCTCGCGCGTCGTCGCTACGGCGCCGCGATCGCGAACGGCATCGGCGCGCTCGGAGCGGCGACGGGGCTCGCGATCTGCGGTGTGCTGCTCGGGGCGGCGCTCGCGTGACGCACGGGGTTGGTCGGGGCAGGAGGATCGGAGCCCGCTCGCTGCCTCGCCCGGCGGTGGTCAGCGGACGCGCTGTGCGCTGAATCGCATGTCGGGATGTGCGTATGCCTCTTGGGCCTCGATGAGCTGCAGCTCGCGGGAACCAGCAGCGTACGTGCGCTCGAGCAACGCGAAGACACTCGCCGTCGTGCGCTCGAGCGCGTCGGCGCCATCGCCCGAGCGGCCGAAGTGGGCGGTGAAGAGCGCTGCGGTGACGTCTCCCGAGCCGTTGACCTTGAACGGGATGCGCGGCGTCTCGATGAGCCACGCGCCGGCATCGGTCACCGCGAGCATCTCGATCGCATCATCGGGCCGATCGGGGCGGTCGACGCTCGTCACCAGCACGGTGCTCGGGCCGGCGGCCCGAACGAGATCCACGGCGGCGAGCGTCGAATCCAACGTATCGGGTGAGGTGCCTGTGAGGAATCCGAGCTCGAACTGGTTCGGCGTGATGAGGTCTGCGCGCGGAACGACGCGGTCGCGGATGAGGTTCTGCACCTCGGGCGAGACGTGGCATCCCGATCGCGCATTGCCGAGCACCGGATCGCAGGCGTAGATCGCGTCGGGATTCGCCTCCTTGACGCGAGCTACCGCGTCGAGGATCGCGTCGCCGATGCTGTCGCCGCCCTGATAGCCGGACAGTACGGCGTCGACGTCGGAGAGTCCGCCCCGCTCTCCGATGCCGACGACGATTTCGCGGACGTCGTCTCCGGACATCATCGGGCCGCGCCACGATCCGTATCCCGTGTGATTCGAGAACATGACCGTGTATATCGGCATGACATCGACGCCGATGCGCTGCAGCGGGAACACTGCTGCGGAGTTCCCCACATGGCCGTACGAAACCGAGGACTGGATCGAGAGGATGCGCATGGCTTCGATCTTGCCAGTGGTCCGAGCAATGGACCAGTCTGCAAGGCCCGCGGCGGACCAGTTCGCTGCGCCCGATCAAGCCGGGCGCAGCGAAGGCTCGCGCCCGCTCAGAGCTCCGTCGTACCCGACCGGCCCGGGCCTTCGCTTCCGGTGATCTTGGCAGCGGCGATCTTCACGGCTGCGGCGACTTTTCCGCCCGGTACACCCCAGTACTGGGCCGACTCCCCGGTCACCCGGAGCAGCCCGAGGTTCGGGTCGTCGAGCCCGCCGTCGAAGTACGCGTCCACCTCGCCGTCCCAGAGCTCACGCGCCTTCGCCTCATCGGTCACGAATTCCGCGAGTCCTGAGACGGAGAGCCAGCTGCCCGTCTCAGCGAAGGCGAGATTCACCTGAGGGTTCGCGCGAATCGCAGCGGCCTGGTCTCCCTGGAGGCCGATAAAGAACCACACGTCGCCCGCATCGGTCACCTCCTGCGGAGTCATCGGGTGCGAAACGATTTTCCCTTCCGGGGTCGCCGTCGACAGCATGACGAAGCGCTCCTCGCGCATCACGTCGATCACGGTCTCGGGGGTCAGCTCGCGCGGTGTGCTCATGTCAGCCTCCAGTCGGTGGTACGGGTCGTCGAAAGACGATTGGCGCCAGTCTTCCGCTGCCGTAGACCGAGCGGCAAGCCCGTTGACAGCGCGTCAGATGCCTCGCCCCGGTGTCAGCGTTCCGAGCGGATCGAGTGCCCGCTTGATCGCCACCTGCACGCTCAGTGCGACCGTATCGAGCTGCCATCCGAGCTCGTGCCGTTTGACCGAGCCGATGCCGTGCTCGCCGGATATGGTGCCGCCGAGCGCGAGTGCGAGCCGCGTGATGTCGTCGATGACCGCGTCGGCTTCGCGAATGCCGACGGGTGTGTCGGGAGACTCGACGGTGCTGTGGAGATTGCCGTCGCCGGCGTGCGCGACCGTCGACACCCGCTTGCCGTGCTTCGCGGATATCTCGGCGATGCCGTGGAATACCTCCGCCAGAGCGGCGACGGGAACGCCGACATCGCAGGAGATCTTGAGTCCGCGCGCATTCAGCGCTGGATTCGAGAGGCGACGGGCCTCGAGCAGCGCGTCGGTTTCGGAGATCTCGGTATCGTCGGCCCCAACGTCCCGGCAGATGGCGGTGATGGCCTCCGCCTGCTCCTGGGCGTCCCGCCCGACGGTCTGCCCGACGAGCATGGCGCCCGCCGGCACCGTGAGGCCACTGGGGTGGAACGACTCGATGATCTCGACGCTGAGGGCGTCCATCAACTCGAGCACCTCGGGGCGCGCCGCGCTGTTCACGATCGCGGTCACCGCCCGCCCGGCGTCCTCGAGCGTCCCGAAACTCGCGCGGAAGGTGCGGGGAGAGCCGGGCGGAACGGGCTTCAGCCTGACGGTCGCCTCGGTGATGACGCCGAGCGTTCCCTCTGACCCGACGAACAGCCGCGTCAGGTCGTATCCCACGACGTTCTTGCGGGTGCGCGCGCCGGACCGCATGACCCGGCCGTCTGCGAGCACGACTTCGAGCGCCGCAACCGCATCGCTCGTGACGCCGTGCGACACGCAGCGCAGGCCGCCGGCGTTCGTAGCGATATTGCCGCCCACCGAACTGATCCGCGCGCTCGCGGGGTCGGGTGGGAAGAACAGCCCGTGGTCACGAGCTGCGGCGTCGAGGTCGGCCGTCACGACCCCCGGCTGCACGGTTGCGAGCCGATTCGGCACGTCGATGTCGATAATGGTGCGCATCCGCTCGAGCGAGACGACGAGGCCGTCGGCGTAGGCCATCGCGCCCCCCGCGAGGCCGGTCCCGGCGCCGCGCACGCTCACCTTCACGCCTGCACGGTTCGCCCAGCCGAGTGCCGCCGCCACGTCAGCCGTCGATTCGGCGAGCACTACGGCGAGGGGTGCGCCCTCGGCGACCGCGCGCGACGTATCGACGGCGTACGGTGCGATCAGCTCCGGGTCGCGGACGAGACGCGGCCCCAGCAGGGTGTGCAGCTCGTCGAGGTCGAAGTGCGGTTCGGGGTGGGATTCTGACACGTGCGCCTCCTTGCGGTCGAACTCAAGCGTAGTCCCGCATGGCGCAGGCGCTTCACGCTCCTCGCTGCAACGGGCTCATGAGAGGATGAACGGCATGACGGGAGCGAACGGGGCCGGACGCTACGCTCCGAGTCCTTCGGGGGATCTGCACGTCGGGAACCTGCGCACCGCGCTGCTCGCCTGGTGCTTCGCCCGAGCGAGCGGGCGGAGATTTCTCATGCGCGTGGAGGATCTGGATCGCGCCAGAGACGCCGGCGCGGCCGCACGGCAGCTGGACGACCTGTCCCGGATCGGCCTCGACTGGGACGGGGAGGCGGTGCTCCAGTCGGAGTTGGGTCGCGGGCACGACGCCGCGATCGACCGGCTCGCCGAGGCGGGCCTCGTGTACGAGTGCACGTGCACCCGCGCCGATATTCTCGCGGCCCCGAGTGCGCCGCACGCCCCGCCCGGCGCGTATCCCGGCACCTGCCGGGACCGCAGCGAGGCTGAGCGGGCTCGAGAGCGCGAGCGCATCGCGCCGCGTCGGCCCGCCCTGAGGCTGCGCGTGCCGACCGGTATGGCTGCCCCGGAGTTCGACGATCGGATTCGGGGCCGCGTTGTCGGAGAGATCGATGACTTCGTGCTGCGTCGCGGCGACGGGACGGTCGCCTACAACCTCGCCGTGGTGGTGGACGATGCCGCGATGGACATCGACCAGGTGGTGCGCGGAGACGATCTCGCGACATCGACGCCGAGGCACATCGTGCTGCAGCGTCTGCTCGGGCTCCCGTCACCGCCCGATGTCGAGTTCGCGCACGTGCCGCTCGTGCTCGGGTCGTCGGGTGCCAGATTGGCCAAGCGCGACGGCGCCGTCACGCTCGCCGACCTGCGGAGTGCCGGCGCGAGCGCCGAGGAGGTGCTCGCGGTGCTCGCGCAATCGCTCGATCTCGCTGCGCCTGGCGAACGCGTGCATCCGCAGCTGCTCGTCGAGCGGTTCGATCCCGGCGCCCTGCCGCGATCGGCCTGGGTGTGGCCCGGCCTGGAGAACGCCGCTACTTCTTGAGCGCTTTGATGATGCGAGCGAGCGCTCGGCCGGCGACCCAGAGGAACGGGGTGCCGACGGCGAGCAGAGCGATGATGTTCGGCTCGAATCGGGTGGTGCCTTCGCGCGTGATGTAGGAGCCGACGGGAATGGAGAACCCGCCGCCGCCACCGCCTGATCCTTCTCCCTGGGCGACGCCCTCACCGGCACCGGCGCCTTCCCCGGCTCCGAAGCCGTAGGCCGTGTACGCCACCGGGATCAGTGTCGAACCGTCGACCTCGACGGGATCGCCGTACGCGGAGTGCACGCCGACCTCGACCAGGGTATCTGCGATCTGCTTCGTCAGGTGAGTCATGCGCCCCACACTACTCGCTCGCGCTAGTCTTCGGCAGCCCCGTGTCTCGACGGGCGCAGTGCCGCTGCAATGGGCCGTTTCGCTTCGATGTGGTCGCCCGATGACACGTGCTTGATCCGCCTGATCACCCACGGGACGAAGTGCTCGCGAGCCCAGACGACGTCCTCGCGACGTGCGGCCCGCCAGCTCCGCTCGGGGAGATCCGGCACCTCGAGCGGAGCGAGATCGTGAGGCACGCTGAGCGCCGCGAGCGCCGCCCGGGCGATGGTGTGGTGCCCGAGCGCGTTCAGGTGCAATCGATCGCCGGCCCAGTAGCGGCTGTCGTGCAGTTCGTCGAGCGCCCACTGGTCGACGACGATGCAATCATGGCGTTGCGCGACCTTCCGCACGTTCTCGTTGAAGATGGCCACCTTGCCCCGGATCGAGCGGAAGACGGGCTGGAACGCGGTATCCACTCCGGTGAAGAGCATGATGGTCGCGCCGCCGACGCTCAGCCGCTCGACGATGCGCTCCAGCTTCGCTGCGACCTCGTCTGGATCCGTCCCAGGACGGATCACATCGTTGCCGCCGGCGCAGATGCTGATGAGGTCTGGGCGGAGATCAAGGGCGGCGTCCACCTGCGTGTCGGCGATCTGCTGGATCAGCTTGCCGCGCACGGCGAGGTTCGCGTACGCGAAGTCCTCATCGAAGAGGCTCAGCACCTCCGCGACGCGATCGGCCCACCCGCGGAGCCCGCCCGGGCTGTCAGGATCGGGATCTCCCACGCCCTCGGTGAACGAGTCACCGAGGGCCACGAAACGCGACCACGGAAGTTCGACTCGGGTCTGCGGAGCGCCGTCATCCTGTGCCATTGCTTACCTCTGAGTGTCTGGGGCGGTGGGGGAGCCGCTCGCGGGCGTCGGCGAGGACGCAGCGGTCGGCTTACAGCGATAGTCTAGAACGTCGTGACAGATTCGGATCCGGGCCTCCACCTTCCTGGGACGAGTGCAGCCGAGCACCTGCCTCCCGCCTATCCCGAGCGCGCAGCGCACGGGACGGCGGGTACGCTGCGCGCCTGGCAGGAGGAGGCGATCAAACGCTACCTCGACGCGGCCCCGCGCGACTTCCTCGCCTCTGCGACGCCGGGAGCCGGCAAGACGACGTTCGCGCTCAGACTCGCGGCGATCCTGCGCTCCAATCACACCGTTCGGCAGATCATCGTCGTCGCCCCCACCGAGCATCTCAAGACGCAGTGGGCGGACGCGGCCGCACGCGCGGGTATTCGGCTGAACCCGAATTACTCGAACAGCGACGGGCTCGCCTACGGGCGCCACTTTCACGGCGTCGCAGTGACGTACGCGCAGGTGGCGATGAAGCCGGTGCAGCACCGGCTGCTGACCGAGCACGAGGACACGCTCGTGATCATGGACGAGGTGCATCACGGCGGCGACGCGCTGAGCTGGGGCGACGCGATCCGTGAAGCCTACGGAAACGCGCGACGGCGGCTGTCCCTCACAGGAACCCCCTTCCGGTCAGATGAAGCGCCGATTCCCTTCGTGCAGTACGCGCCGCAGGGGGACGGGTCGCGCCTCTCCCTGACCGACTACGACTACGGATACGGGCGTGCGCTCGCGGATGGCATCGTGCGCCCGGTCATCTTCATGGTGTACGCCGGCAAGATGCGGTGGCAGACATCGGCGGGCGAGGAGATGGAGGCGGCGCTCGGCGAGGGCAACACGAAGGACGTGACCTCGCAGGCGTGGCGGACTGCGCTCGACCCAGCGGGAGACTGGATCGGCAAGGTGCTGCGCGCGGCCGATCGCCGGCTCACCGAGGTGCGGCAGCACGTGCACGATGCCGGAGGGCTCGTGATCGCGACCGACCACGCCTCGGCGCGGTCGTACGCCGCGCAGCTCAAGGACATCACGGGGGAGGACGTGGCGCTGATCCTCTCCGACGACGCCGGAGCGTCGGAGAAGATCGATGCCTTCTCGAGCGGGGAGCAGCGCTGGATGGTCGCCGTGCGCATGGTCTCGGAGGGTGTCGACGTGCCGCGGCTCTCCGTGGGCGTCTACGCGACGAGCTCCTCGACGCCGCTCTTCTTCGCGCAGGCGATCGGACGCTTCGTGCGCTCGCGCCGCCGCGGGGAGGTCGCCTCGGTGTTCATCCCCAACGTGCCGGCCCTCATGCAGCTCGCGGCTGAGCTCGAGAAAGAGCGGAACCATGTGCTCGAGGGCCCGAAGAGCGCCGAGGAGATGTGGGACGCCGAGGCCGCACTGATGGCGGAGGCCGAGCGAGGCGACCAGGCATCATCGGAGCTGGTCGAGGGGGAGACGTTCGTCTATCAGGCCCTCGCCTCCGACGCCCACTTCGACCGCGCGGTCTTCGACGGTGCTGAATTCGGCGGATACGCCGAGGTGGAGACCGAGGAGGAACTCGATTTCCTCGGGTTCCCCGGGCTGCTCGAGCCGCAAGAGGTGAAGGCGCTGCTGCAGCAGCGGCAGGCCAGGCAAGCACGCCGGAGCGCGGGGAAGCAGGGCATTCTCGAACACGCCCCCGACCGAGCCGAATCGCCGGAGGCGTTGCATCGTACGCTCGGGGAGCAGCGGAAGCTGCTGAGCTCGCTCGTGGGCATGTACGCGAAGGTCTCTGGCGAAGCGCACAAAGACATCCACACCGAGCTCCGTCGGGTCTGCGGCGGGCCTGCGGTGGCGCAGGCGTCGGTCACGCAGCTGCAGAAGCGGATCGAGTTGCTGCGCCGACGGCTCCGGCCGTGAGCGGCTCGTTCGCCCGCTGGTGCGGGGCGCTGGAAGCCGACGCGCGCGAGATCCCGGGCCGATTCGATCAGCCCTCGAGATCCGTGCTAAGTTATCTTCTGTTCGGCCGATGAAGGTTCCGAATCGTTCGCGCGGGTGGCGGAATGGCAGACGCGCTAGCTTGAGGTGCTAGTGCCCGTATTAGGGCGTGGGGGTTCAAGTCCCCCTCCGCGCACGTGAACGAAAGAGGCTCTCCGAGAGGAGGGCCTCTTTTGCGTTACCGTCAGGGGAGGAGTGGACGATGAACGATTCGCGCGGAGAACGCATCCGGAGTGGGGCTTCGAGCGCCGATCCGACGAAGGTAACGCAGCAACCCGCCCTCACCACGGCGTCCGGGACCATCTGGGTGGTCATGGGGAGCCTCCTGCTCGTCGCGGGTGCGGTTCCGGTCGTCGCGATCATCGCGCTCCGACCCGGACCGATGGTCCCGGTCGCGGTGGCGACGGGAGCGCTCATGCTCGCCTGCACCTGCGTCCTGTTCATCGCCCGCTTCGCCGTGCAGCGGGGACCCCTTCGGCTGCGGGTCATGGCCGCCTCGATGATCGCCTCCGCCGTCGTCGGAGTGCTCGGATTGCTGCTCTGCCTCGTGATCCAGGGCGGCTGAGCGTCCACCGGGCTACGCTGGAAGCATGAGCCTCGAGACCTCCGAGCACGCGCTGTCTGAAACGGCCCGCGTTGCGCGCGATCTGATCCGCATCGACACGTCCAACCGCGGGGGCGGGGATGCCGAGCCCGAGCGGCCGGCGGCCGATTACGTCGCGGCGTACCTGCGCGAGCTCGCTCTCGAACCGGAGATCTTCGAGAGCGACCCCGGTCGCGCGAGCGTCATCGCGCGGGTTGCGGGAGCCGACGCATCGCTGCCGGCACTGGTGCTCCACGGACACCTCGACGTCGTGCCGGCGGATCCCGCGAACTGGTCCGTCGACCCGTTCGCCGGCGTGATCAAGGACGGCATGCTGTGGGGGCGCGGCGCGGTCGACATGAAGGACATGGACGCCATGATCCTCACCGCCGTCGCCGAACTGCTGCGGGGCGGCGAGCGGCCGCGACGCGACGTGATTCTCGCCTTCTTCGCCGATGAGGAGAACGGCGGCGTGTACGGCGCCCAGCATCTCGTGCGGAACCATCCGGAGCTGTTCGCGGGAGCGGAGACGGCGATCAGCGAAGTCGGCGGGTATTCGATCGATATCGCGGGCACGCGGGCCTACCTCGTGCAGACGGGTGAGAAGTCGCTCGAGTGGATTCGGCTGCGGGCGCGCGGCACGGCCGCCCACGGCTCCCGCGTCTGGCACGACAACGCCGTGACCCGCCTCGCCGAAGCGATCGCCGCACTCGGACGGCACGAGTGGCCGGTGACTCTCACCGACACCACCAGAGACCTGGTCGACGCCATCGCCGAGATCCTGGGGGAGGACCCGCACGTCGTGTCCCCGGAAGATCTCGTGCTCCGCTTGGGCAAGGGCGGCGGATTCATCCAGGCCAGCCTGCGCAGCACCAGCAACCCGACCGTGCTGCAGGCGGGATACAAGCACAACGTCATTCCCGACACGGCGGAGGCGCTCGTCGACGTGCGCGCGCTGCCGGCCGATCAGGAGTCGATCCTCGACCAGATCCGTGCGATCGTCGGCGACGACATCGAGCTGGAGCAGGTGCACTCCGATATCGGTCTCGAGGTGCCGTTCGCCGGGGAGCTGGTGGACGCCATGACGGCGTGTCTGAAGCGCGCGGACCCAGAAGCCCGCGTGCTGCCGTATCTGCTCTCCGGCGGCACCGACAACAAGTCGCTGGCACGGTTGGGCATCACGGGCTACGGGTTCGCTCCGCTGCGGCTTCCCGCGGATCTCGACTTTCCCGGCATGTTCCACGGCGTCGATGAACGTGTTCCGCTCGAAGCGCTCGACTTCGGCCACGGCGTGCTCGTGGACCTGCTCCGCACCTACTGAATCATCGGCGCCCGGGCCCGCCCTCACGGGTTCTCAGTGCGCTGTGAGCTAGTCTGGACGGCGGTCCAAACCCGGCGCGGTCCGTTCGCGCGCGCGGTGCAGCCAGGAAAGGAATCATGGGAATCTTCGAGGCGATCCTCCTGGGAATCATTCAGGGACTCACCGAGTTTCTGCCCATCTCGTCGAGTGCGCATCTGCGCATCGCGAGCGAACTGCTCGGCATCGGCGACGCGGGTGCGGCGTTCACCGCGATCACCCAGATCGGAACGGAAGCCGCCGTCATCGTGTTCTTCTGGCGCGACATCGTGCGCATCATCGGACGCTGGGCGCAGTCGCTGGGCGGGAAGCGCGTGCCTCGGAACGATCCGGACGCGCTCATGGGGTGGTGGATCATCATCGGCACCGTTCCGATCGTCGTGCTGGGGCTGCTGTTCCAGGATCAAATCGAGACGACGCTCCGCTCCCTCTGGTTCGTCGCCATCAGCCTCATCGTCTTCGGCCTGCTGCTCGGCGTGGCCGACCGCGTCGGCCAGAAGGTGCGCCCCATCGAAGCGCTCACCTGGAAGCACGGCCTCGTCTACGGATTCGCTCAGGCCCTCGCCCTGATCCCGGGCGTCTCGCGCTCGGGCGGCACGATCACCGCTGGGCTCCTCATGGGGTACACGCGCGAAGCCGCGGCCCGCTACTCCTTCCTGCTCGCGATTCCAGCTGTGCTGGGATCCGGCTTCTACCAGGTGTTCAAAGCACTGCGCGCTCCCGCAGGCGAAACCCCCATGGGACTCACGGCGGTGGCCACGGTGGTCGCATTCGTCATCGCGCTCTTCGTCATCGGTCTCTTCATGAAGTACATCTCGAAGCGCAGCTTCATGCCGTTCGTCGTCTACCGTGTGCTGATCGGCGGGATCATCATCGTGCTCCTCGCGACCGGCGTACTCTCAGCCGATGGCGGGGCATCCGTCGCAGAAGGCGCTGCAGGCGTGCACGCGGTGACGGCGGGGGGTGTTCGATGAGAACCTGGACCCCGCCCGAGCTCCCCGCGCTGCCGGGAACCGGCGTCGCGCCGAAACTCTTCAACACCGCCACCGAGCGCCTCGAGTACCCGGCTATTCCCGAGGGACGCGCGCACCTCTACGTCTGCGGCATCACGCCGTACGACGCGACGCACCTCGGGCACGCGTTCACCTACCTCGCGTTCGACATCATGCAGCGCGCGTGGCGCGACGCCGGGATCGAAACGGTCTACGCGCAGAACATCACTGACGTCGACGACCCCCTGCTCGAGCGCGCGAACGCCACCGGAGCCGATTGGCGCGCGCTCGCGGACGAGCAGATCGGACTCTTCCGCTCCGACATGCATCGCATGGGCATGCTGCCGCCCGAGCACTACATCGCGGTGACCGAGCAGATCGATGAGATCGCCGCCGCGGTGCGCGAGCTGCTCGACCGCGGATTCGCCTACACGGTGCCCACCGCAGACGCTGCCGGCGACGACATCTACTTCGATACGGCCGCCGCCGAGCGGGACTCGCAGTGGCGGCTCGGCGACGTCGCGCCGTACGACCGCGAGACGATGCTCCGGTTGAGCGCCGAGCGCGGGGGAGACCCCGAGCGTCCGGGCAAGCGGGGCCCGCTCGATCCGCTGCTCTGGAGGGCGGAGCGAGCCGGGGAGCCGAGTTGGGAGACCCCGGTGGGGTCGGGGCGCCCAGGGTGGCATATCGAGTGCTCCGTGATTGCACGCGGTGCGCTCGGTGGAGCGTTCACCGTGCAGGGCGGGGGCTCCGATCTGGTGTTCCCGCATCACGAATTCACCGCAGCGCACGCGACCGCCCTTTCGGGCACGCCCCTGGCGCACGCCTACTGCCACGCAGGGCTCGTCTCGTACCACGGGCACAAGATGTCGAAATCGAGGGGCAATCTCGTCTTCGTCTCGCGGCTGCTCGACGGAGGAGCCGACCCCTCGGCGATCCGGTTGGGGCTTCTCGCCCACCACTACCGCTCCGAGTGGGAATGGCACGACAGCGACCTCGCGGTGGCGCAGCGCCGGCTGGAGGCCTGGCGGGCCGGGCTGCTGCGCGAGAGCGAGGATCCGACTCCCGCCGCCGCCGTGGTGCGCCAGCTGCGGTCGGCGATCGCCAACGACCTCGATACGCCCGTGATGCTGGCGACCCTCGACGCAGCGCTCGATCAAGGCGTCGACGCACCGGGGCTCGTGGCCGATGCGGTGCTCGCGCTGCTCGGAGTGCAGCTCTAGTACGACCGGGGTGACCCGGGCCCGTCTCAGGCCGAGCCGGGCCCGGAGTCGTCGTCCCGGCGGTCCGCAGGGCCGTCCGGAGTCTCCGGACTGCCGGGCGTCTCTCGATCCGTATCGTGCTCAGGATCCGCAACGGAATCCGACGCACCCGAGCGCCGCGACCCCGCGTCGGGAACCTCGACGTCGCGCGCGAACCGCGGCCCGCCCTTCAGGAACTTCTCGAATTCGAGGGCGATCGCGTCTCCGGTGGTCTCCGCGGCGAGTTCCTCGTCCCGCGATTCCTCGAGCCGGCGGATATACCTCGACATGTCCTCGTCGGCGTCGGCGATGCGATTGATGTTCGCCTCCCACTCGTTCGCCTGAACGAGCAGCTCTCCGCGCGGGATGACGATATCGAGCAGTTCTTCGAGCTTGTCGAGCAGCGCGAGCGAGGCCTTGGGAGACGGCGTGCTGTGCACGTAATGCGGCACCTGCGCCCAGAGCGACAGCGTCTCGATGCCCGCCTCGGCGAGCGCCAGATCGATGACCGTGGAGATGCCGGCCGGCCCCTCGTACGTGCTTCGCACGGCTCCGACTGCGTCACGGCGCGCCTCGTACTCCGACGTCACGGTGGTGACGATCGGCCGCGTGTGGGGCGCATCGGAGAACATCGACCCGAGGATGATGACGAGATCGATCGCCCAGACATCGACCAGCTCGACGATCTCGTCGGCGAAGTTCTGCCAGTCCCTCGCCGGCTCGACGCCCGCGAGGAGGAAGAGATCCCGAACCGGGCTCCCGTCGATGCGTCGCACCGTTTCACCGTCAGCGGGTTCCGGAGAGACGACGGCATCCGACGACTCGCCCGGGCGCTGCACCGGGCCGAACAACCGGGTGTCGGGCCATTCGAGCACCCGCTTGCCCGACTCGTCGAAGAGCACTTTCGGGCGGTGCACCTGGAAGTCGACGTACCCCTCGGCACCGATCTCGTGGAGCACCTCGGCATCGATCAGACCGGCGAGGTGCTGCAGCACCTCCGTCGTCGCGTCGCCGGCGTCGCTCCAGCCCTGGAACGCGACGATCAGGACGCGGGAGTGCGGGGCCGAGGGTGTGGACATAGGCTCAAGGGTATCGGCTGACGAACAGTACACTGGTTCGGATGAACGCATTCCTCTCTGAGCGGACACTCGACGCTCGTCCCGCCGCCGTCCTCTGGGATATGGACGGCACACTGATCGACTCCGAACCGCTCTGGCTCGCCTCGGAGCTGGCGATGCTCGGTCGCTACGGGATCGAACTGACGTCCGAGATCCGCGACTCGCTCATCGGCTCGGGGCTTCGCGCCGCCGCGCGGCGATTCCAGGAACTCGGTGTTCCCATGACGGTCGACGACATCATCGCGGAGTGGACGGCCGGCGTGATCGCCGGGCTCAGCGCGGAGGAGCCCATGTGGCGGCCCGGCGCCGTCGAACTGCTGGAGTCGCTGCGCGACTCGGGTATCCCCTGCGTGCTCGTGACCATGGCTGTGCGGGAGATCGCCGATGCGGTCGTGGCCCTGCTTCCCGACCGTCTCTTCACCCACATCATCGGCGGCGATGAGGTCCCGCACGAGAAGCCGCACCCGGAGCCGTACCGCATGGGCGCGGCTCTGCTCGGCGTCGATATCGAGGCGTGCGTCGCCCTCGAGGACTCCGTCACGGGCCTGCGCTCCGCTCACGCTTCCGGGGCCGTTGCCTTCGGCATTCCGAATCTGATCGATCTGTCCGACGCACCCGCTCACGAAGTCTGGCCGACCCTGGTCGGCGTCGATGCGGCGGTGCTCGGCGAACGGTACGCCGCGCATCGCGGAGCGACTTCGGCAACCGTGTCGCCGGCAGTGCGCGGCCCCTTCCAGTACGGCGATCGCGTGCAGCTGACGGGGCCGAAGGGGCGTCTCAACACCATCACCCTCGTGCACGATGGCGAGTTCCACAGTCATCGCGGCGTCATCCCGCATTCCGATATCGTGGGCCGGCCCGACGCCTCGGTGGTCGCGAACAGCAGCGGTGAGGAGTACCTCGCGCTGCGTCCGTTGCTCTCCGATTTCGTGATGTCCATGCCGAGGGGTGCCGCGATCGTCTACCCGAAGGATGCGGCGCAGATCCTGTCGCTCGCCGACATCTTCCCGGGAGCTCGTGTCGTCGAGGCCGGCGTGGGCTCCGGCGCGCTGTCGCTGCATCTGCTCAGAGGAGTCGGGCCGGAGGGTGCGCTCTTCTCGTTCGAGCGTCGCGACGAGTTCGCGGAGATCGCCACCGGAAACGTCGTCGCCTTCTCGGGCAGCGTTCCCGAGAACTGGACCGTGACCGTCGGAGACCTGCAGGAAACGCTGCCCGCCGTGTGCGCAGCAGGCAGCATCGATCGCGTCGTGCTCGACATGCTCGCACCGTGGGAATGCGTGGACGTCGCCGCCGATGCGCTCGCACCCGGCGGCGTGCTCATCTGCTACGTCGCCACCGTGACTCAACTCTCCCGCACGGTCGAGCAGATTCGCCGCAGCGGCGAGTTCGCTCATGCTCAGGCATCGGAGACGCTCGTGCGCGGCTGGCACGTCGAGGGCCTGGCGGTGCGGCCCGATCACCGGATGGTCGCGCACACCGGCTTCCTGGTGACGGCGCGAAGGCTCGCGCCCGGCACCGTGCTGCCCGAACTGAAGCGACGCGCGTCGAAGAGCGATTTCAGCGAGACCGACCTCGGCAGCTGGCTGCCCGACCTCGGCCCAGAGGACGAGGCGCCGGCGAGCGCGGAGGTGTGGACACCGGAAGCGGTCGGCGAGCGCACGAAGAGCGACAAGGTGCTGCGCAAGAAGATGCGTGAGACCCAGCAGTTCGCGCGGGAGCGCGGCGGCGAGCTCCCGGGCTCCGATTCCGCGGTGACCGACTGATCGCGCGGCGGCGAGGGTTCTGGCGCCCGTGATCGGACCGGTGGTCGCAGCGCCGGACGACTACGAGGCGCGCATACGCCCAGTCGCGGTTCGATAGGATAGCGGGGTTCACGTCGGCTTCCTCGAGAGGTGCTCATGCTTCGTCGCATCATTCCCGCTACCGCTGCTGCTGCGCTGCTTCTCGCCGGGGTGACCGGCTGCAGCGCGCAGCAGGCGCAGGCGTCAGACTGCAAGACGACGCTGCAGCCGGGCGCTCTGAGCGATGGCACGACGGTTCTCGGGAGCTTCGGCGACGTCCCGGAGATCTCGGCGCCGGAGGATCTCGAGATCCTCTCCACCCAGCGCACCGTCGTCGAACACGGCGACTCCGATGGCTACGTGGCCGAGGAGCAGTCGCTCGTCGGGGTCAACATGGCCTTCTTCGACGCGGCCACAGGTGACGCCCTCTTCCAGAGCGAGGGGTTCACGGATCCCTCGCAGCCGCCGCAGCCCCTGCTCGTCGCCGAGGAGACCGCGAACCCACTGAGTGAGGCGGTGCGATGCTCCGTCCCCGGCGATCGCATCGTCCTCGCGCTCTCGCCAGAGGAGAGCACGCAGCTCGGAGGTCAGCTCGGCGCGACCGGAGCGGACGCGGTCGTGGGCGTGGTGGACGTCGTGTCGACGGCTCCGACCGTAGCGGAGGGTTCGAAGCGCGGTCTTCCCAATGGCTTCCCAGCAGTGGTCACCGACGAGGAGGGTCGTGTCGGCGTCGTGCTGCCGCCCACCGAAGCGCCCGCAGGCACGACCTCGGCAGTGCGCATCGCAGGCGAGGGAGCGGAGGTGACTGCCGATGACAACGTCATCGCGCAGGTGCTCGCCGTCGGCTGGGACGGCATGGAGCAGGAGAACACCTGGGATACGGGGCTCAAGCTGCTCTACACCGAAGCGGACATCGCCCAGTCGGGGGTCACGTATCGTGCGGAACTGACGGGCAAGCCGATCGGCTCGCAGGTGGTCGTCGTCGAGAACGAGGGCGCCGCGAATGCCCGTGTCGTGGTCGTCGACATCCTCGGGGTCAGCTGATCGGCCATGCCGAGCAGCTCGGCAGCCTCTGAGGCCCCGGAACGGCGGTCGCGTTCCTCGGTGCCGAGCGAGCAGCGTCTCTTCAGCCTGGTCCTCGCCCTCGTCGTGAGCCCGTTCGGCGCTACGAAGCGCGAGCTCCTCTCCTCGGTCTACGGGTACGCCGACAGATATCGCCACGGCCAGCCGAGTGCGGCTCTGGAAAAGCAGTTCGAGCGCGACAAGGAACAGTTGCGCTCCCTCGGCATCCGGATCGACGCGTTCGAGGATCCGCAGGACGTCGGCAACAACCAGCTCATCAGGTACCGCATTTCCAAGGAGCGGCTGCAGTTCCCAGCCGATCTTCGATTCTCCGAGCGCGAGCTCATGCTGCTGCGGCTCGCGGCTCTCGCCTGGAGCGAGGGGAGCCTCAGCGCGGAGTCGCGCCGTGCCGCGATGAAGCTCGAAGCCCTCGGCGCCGGGCTCGATGTGCAGCATCTGGGCATCGCACCGCGACTGGGAACGGCAGAGGCCGCTGCAGCGCCGTTGCAGCGCGCGATCGATGCCGGGCGGGTGGTGCGCTTCGCGTATCGCTTACCGGATCGGGAGGCGCCGCTGATGCGCAGGGTCGCTCCGCTGCGGCTGCACCGCGCCGAGGGTCGCTGGCACCTCGTGTCGTGGGACCTCGAACGCGACGCGGCTCGCACGTTCCTCCTCGCCCGCATCGAGGGGCGCGTGCAGCAGTCGACTGAGGCATTCGACCCCGAGCTGCGGGTGCGCGCCGATGCGGCGGTGGAAGACCTCGAGCGATTGCGCTCCGACCGGCGCGCCGTGCTCTGCGTCCGTCGCGGAAGCATCGCGGAGGCTCGACTGCTCTCGCGGTCAGGGGATCAGGGCGACCTGCGGCCCGGGCGCTGCGGTTCGGGCGATCACGTCGAGCTCGAAGTCGGGGTGCTCGATCTCCACGTGTTCGCGGTCGAACTCATCGGATACGGAGCGGATGTATCGGTGTGCGAGCCGGCTCAGCTGCGCGAACTCGTCGTCGCGGGCCTGCGGCGCATCGCCGAGGTCCATCACGCACCGGTCGCACCGTCGGGGAATGAGTTCCAGCTCGATGCCCGGCATGACGAAGGGACGGCAGATGCGTAAACAAGTCCTCGCTCCGGAACGCGTGACCTTTCTCCTCTCGCTCGTCGCGTACCTCAGGGATACCGGTTCGGCGACAGTCGGGGAACTGGCGGAGCGCTTCTCGGTGCCGCCGGAACTCGTGCGCACCCTCGTCCGGTTCCTCGGCACCGCCGGTGTGCCAGGAGAGACGATGAACTATCAGGACGAGGATCTCTTCGACATCGACTGGGACGCGCTCGAGCAGCAGGACCTCGTCAGTCTCACGCGGACTGTGGCCGTCGATGATGCACCGCGTTTCGCTCCCATGGAGACGGCTGCCCTCATCGCGGGGCTCCAAGCACTCACGAGCATGCTCGGTCCGGAGGACGCAGCGCTCGCCAGAGCCACCGCCGAGAAACTCGGCACGGCGCTCGGAGCGACTCCGGAAGCGCCGATGTCGGTGACCGACGGGCCCGGGGATGCGCGGGTGCCGGAACTCGTGGCCGCCATCGAGGAGGGGCGAGCAGTCTCGTTCGTCTACCGCGACGCCTCCGGTTCGGACTCCCGTCGCACGGTGCGGCCGCAGTCGCTCACGCAGGGATCGGGCACCTGGTACCTGCGCGGGTACTGCTTCGAACGCCTGGCGGATCGCACCTTCCGGGTCGACCAGATGCGCGAGCTCGAACGTGCGGAAATCCCGGGCGCCGCAGGTGCAGCGCCCGGGACCGCGGACCCGGCCGGACCGGACGCGCCGCTCGTACCGGTGCCCGTCGCGGCGCCACCCGCGACCGCGGCCGAGCAACCAATGGCGCACGAAGGCCCGGTGCACATCACCGCGCGAGTGACAGAGGCGGCACTCGCGCCGCTCGAAGGCTTCGCCCCAGAGGTGCTCGAACAGATCGAAGACGGGCGCTTCCGGGTGCGAGTCGAAGCCTGGCATCGAGGTACGGCAGTGCAGATCGTGCAGGTGCTCCCCGGCGGCGTGGAGATCGAGTCGCCCGACTGGGCGCGGGCGTCGGTGCGCGAGTGGACGGAACGCGCGCTCGCGGCATACGGCGGCTGAGTGTTCCTGGCGCGGTGCGGCGACCGCTGAGATACACTGAACCAATGGCTAACCAGGCTCGCAAGCGGCGAAGTCCCGATGGGCGGATGAGCCTCGGCGAGCACCTCATCGAGTTCCGCAAACGACTCTTGATCTCGGCCGCCGCGATCGTGATCGCCCTCATCGCCGGCTGGTTCTTGTCGACGTGGGTGTGGGAGATGCTCCGCAAGCCGATCAACGATCTCGAGATGCAGGGCCGTGATGCGATCATCTCGTACGGCGACATCTCGAGCGGCTTCGACACCAAGGTTCAGATCGCGCTCTTCATCGCGGTGCTCATCGCTTCGCCGGTGTGGCTCTACCAGGTCTGGGCGTTTCTCGCCCCGGGTCTGACGCGACGCGAGAAGCTCACCGGGGTGGGATTCATCGGTGCCGCGGTACCGCTGTTCCTCGGCGGCGCGTATGCCGGCTGGCTGGTCCTCCCGAATATCGTCCGCCTCATGGCGAGCTTCCAGCCGGAGGAGGACGCGTTCTATCTCACGGCGCGCAACTATCTCGATTTCGCGATCAAGCTCCTGCTCGCGGTGGGCGTCGGCTTCGTGCTCCCGGTGCTCCTGGTGATGCTCAACTTCATCGGAGTGCTGCGCGGCGCGGCCATCATCCGGAGCTGGCGAGTCGCGATCCTCGTCATCATTCTCTTCGCGGCCATCGCGACACCCGCGGCCGACCTGATGAGCATGTTCTTGCTCGCGGCGCCCATCATCGTGCTCTACTTCGCGGCGGCCGGCGTCGCACTGCTGCACGACCGCAGGGTGGACAAACGCCGGGCCGCCGAGCTCGCCGAGTACGACCTCGACGACGACACCGGACGGGAAGCCGAGCGCGGCGACGCCGACCGCACGAAAGGACGCCGATGAGCATGCCTGACCCCGGCGCGAGTCGGGAGGAGAGCGCGCTCGACGCGTTCTCGGCCCGTCTCGAGTATCCGCTCGACGCGTTTCAGCGCACGGCGTGCGAACGTCTCGAGGAAGGCAGAAGCGTGCTCGTCGCGGCTCCCACCGGGTCGGGTAAGACGACGGTCGCCGAGTTCGCGGTGTACCTCGCCAGGCGGGAGCGCGACGCGCGGATCTTCTACACGGCGCCCATCAAGGCGCTCTCGAACCAGAAGTTCCGAGAGCTCTGCGACGAGTACGGCGAAGACGAAGTGGGTCTGCTCACCGGCGATGTGAATCTGCGCTCGAACGCTCCGATCATCGTGATGACCACCGAGGTGCTCCGGAACATGATCTACGCGGGGTCCGACGCCCTCGACGATCTGGAATTCGTCGTGCTCGACGAGGTGCACTACCTCGGCGATCGATTCCGAGGCGCGGTGTGGGAGGAGATCATCCTCCACCTGCCGCCCGCCGTGCGACTCGTGTCGCTGTCGGCGACGGTTTCGAACGCGGAGGAGTTCGGCGACTGGATGCACGCCGTGCGCGGCGACACCGACGTGATTCTCTCCGAGCACCGGCCGGTGCCGCTCTACCAGCACGTGCTCACCTCCCGCGCGCTCCTCCCGCTCTACGTCGATCGGACGGGCGAGCTCGCGACTGGCGGGCGGGTGAATCCGGAGCTGTACGCGCTCGACCGCAGAGGCGGATGGCGTGACCGCGACGGCGACCGCGAGCGGGGCCGCGGGCGGGGAGAGCGCTCTCGCGGGCGGCCACCGGCGCGTCGAAGCCGTCGCATCTCGCGATCCGACATCGCTCGCGCACTCGACGAGACGGATCTCGTGCCGGCGATCGTCTTCATCTTCAGCCGGAACGGATGCGATCAGGCGGTTCGTCAGTGCCTCATGGAGGGCATCACGCTGACCAGCCGGGAGGAGCGCGACGAGATTCGTCGCATCGCGCGCGCAGAGGTCGCGGGGATGAGCGACGAGGAGCGTCGTGTGCTCGGCGTGCGCGAGTGGCTCGCTGGCTTGGAGCGCGGCGTCGCGGCGCACCACGCCGGCCTGCTTCCGGCGTTCAAAGCCGTCGTCGAGCGGCTCTTCCAGCGGCGACTCGTGAAGCTCGTCTTCGCCACCGAGACGCTCGCCCTCGGCATCAACATGCCCGCGCGCGCCGTGGTCATCGAGCGCTTGGATAAATTCAACGGCGAGCAGCGGGTGCCGCTCACCTCCGGAGAGTTCACCCAGCTGACGGGTCGCGCCGGTCGGCGCGGGATCGACGACGAAGGTCACGCCGTTGTCGTGTGGAGCGACGACGTCGATCTCGAAGCACTCGCCCATCTCGCCGGAGCCAGGTCGTTCCCCGTGCGTTCGAGCTTCCGTCCCACCGCCAACATGACTGTGAATCTGCTGCAGCGCATGGACCGAGCTCACGTGAGGGAGATGCTCGAGCTCTCGTTCGCGCAGTTCCAGGCCGATCGCGCCGTCGTCGACCAGGCCAGAGAACTGCGCGCGGAGCAGGAATCACTCGCCGGCTACGATGCGGCGGCGAGCCGTGCGCAGGGCTCCGATCGGAAACGATGGGAGGATCGCGCTCGCAAACTCCGGCGTCGCGTGGAGCGCGGCCGGCGCCAGATCGCTTCCCGGACGGGCACGATCGCCCGTACCTTCGACCGGGTCGTCGACCAACTGCTCGAACTCGGCTATCTGGAAGCCGACCGCACACGCGAGCCGAACGTCACTCCGTGGGGCAACCTGCTCCGGCGGATCTACGGCGAACGCGATCTGCTCGTCGCCGAATGCATTCGCGAGGACGCATGGCGCGGGCTGGACGCCCCTGGACTCGCCGCGATGTGCTGCGTGCTGAGTTACGAACCGCGGCGGGACGACGAAGGGGAGGAGCGTCTGCCTGGCGGAGCTGCCTTCGGCGCCGCCTATGATCGGGTGCTCGACATCTGGGTGCGACTCGACGACCTGGCAGAGCGATCGCGGTTGCCGCGGAGCGAGATGCCGCACGCCGGCCTCGCGAAGACGATGCACGCCTGGGCGACCGGGCGACCGATCGAGCTGGTGCTCGAAGCCGCCGGGATCGGAGCGGGTGACTTCGTTCGCTGGGCGAAGCAGACCATCGATCTGCTCGACCAGGTCGCGCAGGCGTGCGAGGCGGCCGTGCTGGACGATGTGGACGCTGATCGACTCGGTGCGCTCGCTCATCTCGCCCGCGAGGCGAAGCGGGGTGTGAAGCGGGGCATCGTCGCAGCGTCGAGCACTTCGTGAGCGCGACGACTGCGGGGGCGCCGACCGAGCGCTCGATGCTGGTGCGCACCGACGCGAACGGAACGCGGGCTCTGCGCTGGTACGCCTCCGTGATCGCGGCGGTCGCCGGGGGCCTTCTGCTCGATGCCGCGACGCCGGGATTGAGCTGGTGGCCGCTCGCGTTTCCCGCAGTCGCGCTCGTGTGCGCGGCGGTCTGGCAGCAGCGTGCGCGATGGGGGTTCCTGGTCGGCGCCCTTGCGGGCGCTGCGTTCTGGATGCCGCACATCGGCTGGCTGACCCTGTACCTCGGCCCGATTCCCTGGGCGGCGCTGTGCGCTCTGATGATCCTCTGGTTCGGGCTCTTCGGCGTCGCAGCGGCGGTCGCGACACGGGGGCTCCGCCGAATCGCGATCCTGCGCCGCAGCGCTGCGGCGCTGGCCGGAGCGCAGGCGGCGTCGGTCGCGGGCCTCTGGATGCTGCGGGAGCAATTGCAGGGCGCGATTCCCTACGGTGGTTTCGCGTGGGGTCGGCTCGCCACAACGCAAGCCGACGGGCCGCTCCTGCAATCCGTCTCCTGGCTCGGATTCGCTGGTCTTTCCGCCCTGCTGGCCTTCGCGAGCGTGGTTCCGGTGGCGGTAGCGCTCGTCGCCCGCGACCGCGGCGCTTCCGTGCGGCCGGTACTCGTCGGAGTCGCGGCGTCCCTCGCGGTGCTGGTCGCGCTCGCGGCATTGCCGGCGGCTCCGCTCGAGCAGTCGGGCGCCCTGCGCGTCGCTGCCGTGCAGGGCAACTCGAAGTCGGGAATCTTCGACGATCGCGAAGCGGGCGGCGTGATCCGCGACCATTTCACCGCGACCGAAGAGCTGCTCGATCGCCTCGAAGCGGAGGGGCGAACGGTGGACGTCATCGTCTGGCCGGAGAACAGTGCGGAGTTCGCCGCACCGGACCAGCTCATTCGAAGTCAACGACTCGCGAAGCTCGCCGAGCGCGCAGGCGCGCCGATCGTCGTCGGCACCGTCCTCGCGAACGAGGACGGCACGTACAGCAACAGCTCGCTCGTCTGGAACTCCGAGGGGCCCACCGACGCCCGATACGACAAGCGGTACCCGGTCCCGTTCGCGGAGTACATGCCCAATCGGCCGTTCTTCCGCGCTATCGTGCCGGATCTCGTCGACCTGGTGCAACTCGAATACGCGCCCGGCACGCGCCCCTCGGCGCTGGAGGTCGACACGTCGGCGGGAGTCATCCGGGCTGGCATCGCGATCTGCTTCGACATCATCTTCGATCCGCAGGCGGTCGCGATGGCGAGCGACGGGGCGCAGGTGATCTTCGCGCAGACGAACAACGCCGATTTCGGGCGGACCGATGAGAGCGCTCAGCAGCTGGCCATCGCCCGCACCCGCGCGGTGGAGATGGGTCGTGCTGTCGTCAACGACTCGACGGTCGGCACGAGCGCCGTCGTCGCGCCCGACGGTCGGAGCCTCGACGAACTGCAGCCGTTCACGCGCGACGCGATGGTCGCCGAGGTGCCGCTGGTCGAGGGTCTCACTCCGGCCCTCCGGTTCGGAGGCGCGATCGCCTCGGTCGGGGCGCTCGTCGGCGTCGTCGGCCTGGCGGTCGGCGTCTTCGGGCTCGTACGCGCTCGACGCGTGTCGCGACACGGCTAGATCGAGGCGCGCGGCCACATTCGATCGCCTGAGAAGCGGCTACTGAGCGGAGCCGCGTCGCGAGCGCAGCAATCGCAAGCGCTCCTCGAGCAGTTCTTCGAGTTCTTCGCGACTGCGTCGCTCGATGAGCATGTCCCAGGGTGTGC
Source organism: Leucobacter sp. USHLN154 (assembly GCF_037145595.1). Taxonomy (NCBI): domain Bacteria; kingdom Bacillati; phylum Actinomycetota; class Actinomycetes; order Micrococcales; family Microbacteriaceae; genus Leucobacter; species Leucobacter sp. USHLN154. The sequence goes on along the minus strand of NZ_JBBCXF010000003.1, from coordinate 268,291 downwards.
GCTGAGAGGACTCTTTCTCCTCGAACTCGGCCCTCGCGGCGCGGCCCGCCTCGTCGTCCAGGAATCCGACCTCGCCGCTCTTCTGGTCCACCCATTCGGCGGGCGGCTCGGCATCGGCGTCGAACATGATCGTGAATCGGACCCCGCGGTCCGTGAGGTACTCGACTGAACGGCGGGGGGAAAGCTCGACGCCTTCTTCACCCTGCAAACTGGTCGCGCCGATGCGCGTCCCGCGGAGTGTTCGATCGGCCATGTGGAACCCCCTCATGTCTGACGCCCACGTTGCCGGGGCGCCGTGCCTCCTCTTGCAGGGTACCCGCCTGCGGTGCCCCGGCGATAGCCCCGACCTGGGCAACTGCTGGCCGTCCAGTACCCTGGGACGACGGTTATCACCACGATTGAGGAGTACATGTGACCCAGATTCTCGAACCCGGCAGCCTCGCCGGCCGCCGCGCGCTCGTCACGGGATCATCTCGCGGCGTCGGTGCCGACACTGCGCGCTACTTCGCGCAGGCGGGTGCGGACGTGGTCGTCAACTTCCGGAACAAGGCGCCGCGCGCCGAGAAACTCGCTGCGGAGTTCCGCGAACTCGGCGTGCGTGCGCTCGTGCAAGGTGCAGATCTGACCGACCGGGATTCCGTGCAGGCCATGATGGCGGCCGTGCGGGAGGAGTTCGGCGGACTCGACATCCTGGTGCTCAACGCCTCCGGCGGCATGGAGAGCAATATGGGAGAGGACTACGCGCTGCGTCTCAACCGCGATGCGCAGCTGTCCGTGCTCGACGCCGCGCTCCCGTTGATGGGCGAGGGGGCGCGTGTGGTGTTCGTCACGAGTCACCAGGCTCACTTCATCCGGACGACTCCGACGATGCCGGAGTACGTGCCCGTGGCCGAATCGAAGCGAGCGGGCGAGGATGCACTGCGGGAACTCATTCCCGAGCTCGCTGCGCGAGGCATCGGGTTCACGGTCGTGTCGGGCGACATGATCGAGGGGACGGTGACGGCCACCCTGTTGAACCGTCTGAACCCCGGTGCCATCGAAGCACGGCGCGAAGAGGCGGGCAAGCTGTACAACGTATCGGAGTTCGCGGCAGAAGTGGCGCGCGCGGCGGTGGATCCGGTTCCGGACGACTGCACGCGCCTGGTGGGTGACACGAGCAGCTTCAACGCCGAGGCGTAAGCGCGGGGCACGAGCGCGGTGTTCGATATCTGAGCGGCCGAGAGGGTCGAATCCGATTATCGAACACCGCGTTCTGCGTGTCCCGGCTGCACAGCGGCCCCGCCGTGTTTCAGGAGTGTTTCGCGTTGGAGTCGCGTGCGGCAAAAGTCAATAACTTCCGTCATAAATTCGGCAACAGATGGCGCGCCTCCGAATGCGGGGCACAAGATGCGAGCAGCCGCGTATTTCGTCGAAGAAACGAAGTGCTACATTCGGAGCTCAGCCACCGCCCTGCCGCCCGGACCGCCTCTGGACTCGCGCGAGCAGCGCGGCTTCGTACCGGGACCGACGACGTCCCGTCGACCGAGAGGACGTCGATGCCCGAGCGCTCGCCGAAATCCCATCCGGTGCACCCCTCCATGCCGGGATCGGCCCTCCCGAGCGCCGTCGGACTCTACGATCCTGCGGATGAGCGCGACGCATGCGGACTCGCCTCCGTGGTCGCGCTGACCGGGGAGGCCAGCCACGACATCATCGAGATGGCGCTCGAAGCGCTCGAGCACCTCGAGCATCGAGGCGCGGTGGGGTCCGATGCTGGGACGGGAGACGGCGCCGGCATCCTCACCGACCTTCCGGACGCGCTGATCCGCGAGGAGCTCGCCCGCCTCGATCCGCACCTGCATCTGCCAGAGCCCGGCGCGTACGCCGCGGGGCTGGCGTTCCTCCCGCAAGCATCGACCGAGCGGCGTGCCACGCAGTACCGCATCGCCGCCATCGCGGCGGAGGAGGGACTGTCGGTCCTCGCATGGCGCCCGGTCGCAGTGCGACCCGATGTGCTCGGGGAGAGCGCACGCGTCGCGAGTCCGGTCATCGAACAGCTGGTGCTCGTGCCAGCTGCCGCAACGGCGCTCTCGGCCGACCAGCTCGAACGCCGAGCCTTCCGAGTGCGCAAGCGCGTGCAGCACGAGACGGGCAGCTACCTGCCTTCGCTGAGCTCCCGGACCATCGTGTACAAGGGAATGGTCACCACCCTGCAGTTGCCCGGCTTCTACGCCGAGCTCACCGATGCTCGTTTCACGAGCCGCTTCGCCATCGTGCACTCCCGGTACTCCACGAACACCTTCCCCTCATGGCATCTCGCGCAGCCGCTGCGGCTCGTCGCGCACAACGGCGAGATCAACACGGTGCGGGGCAATCGCAACTGGATGCGGGCGCGCGAAGCCCAACTGGCCTCCGAGCACATCGGAGACATCGAGCCGCTGCTCCCGATCTGCTCCGCCGGAGGCAGCGACTCCGCGAGTTTCGACGAGGTGCTCGAACTGCTCGTCATGGCGGGCCGCACGCTGCCGCACGCACTGGCGATGATGGTTCCCGAGGCGTGGGAATCCGAGCCCGGCATGTCGCCGGCTCTCGTCGACTTCCTCGAGTACCACTCGCTCGTTATGGAACCGTGGGACGGACCCGCCGCGATGATCGCGACCGACGGGCAGGAGCTCGTCGCACTGCTCGACCGCAACGGCCTGCGACCGGGACGCTACCTCGTCACCTCCGATGGCATGCTCGTGATCGCGAGCGAGACCGGCGTACTCGACATCGCCCCGGAGCGCGTCGTGCGGCGCGGCCGTCTGCAGCCCGGTCGCATGCTCGCCGTCGACCTCGCGAGCGGCGTCATTCGGGACGACGAGGCGGTGAAGTCGGAACTCGCAGCCGCCGCGCCGTGGGGCGAGTGGCTCGCAGAGGGGCGGATCCGGCTCTCAGAGCAGCCGGAACGCGAGCACCTCGTGCATCCGCCGGCATCGATCGAGCGACGCCAGCGCACGTTCGGCTACACCGAGGAGGAGCTTCGCGTGCTCCTCATGCCCATGGCGCGCGACGGCATCGAACCGCTCGCGGCCATGGGAACGGACACGCCGATCGCCGCGCTCTCCGACCGGCCGCGCCTCGTCTTCGACTACTTCGTGCAGCAGTTCGCCCAGGTGACGAACCCGCCGCTCGACGCGCTGCGCGAAGAACTCGTCACCAGTCTCCGCGCGGGTATGGGGCCGCAGGAGAACCTCCTGAGCCAGTCCGCGGAGCACGCGCGCCAGGTGATCCTCGATTTCCCGGTCATCGACAACGATTCGCTCGCCCGCATCCAGCACTTCGGCGACGACCCGGAGCGAGAACGAGCCGTCACCCTTCGCGGCCTGTATCAAGTCGACTCCGGGGCCAGAGGACTGGCCGATCGCCTGGAGACGATGTGCATTGAGGCGAGCGCCGCGATCGAGGCCGGAGCGGAGTTCCTGATCCTCTCCGACCGCGATTCGAACAAGGATCTCGCGCCCGTGCCGTCGCTGCTCGCCGTCTCGGCGGTGCATCACCATCTGATCCGAGAGGGCCTGCGCATGCGCGTCGCCCTCGTCGCCGAAGCGGGGGACGTGCGCGAGGTGCACCACGTGGCGGCGCTCATCGGATACGGCGCGGCAGCGGTGAACCCCTACCTGGCGATGGAGACGGTCGGGTTGCTCGTTCGCGATGGTTCGATTGCCGATCGCTCGGAGACCGATGCCATCGCCGGTCTCATCAAAGCGCTCGGCAAGGGCATGCTCAAGGTGATGAGCAAGATGGGCATCTCGACCGTCGCGTCCTATTGCGGAGCTCAGACCTTCGAAGCGATCGGACTCTCGCAGCAGCTCGTCGACCGCTACTTCACCGGCACGACCTCGCGCCTCGGCGGCGTCGGCCTCGACGTCATCGCGGCAGAGGTGGCCGCCCGCCATCGGGCGGCGTACCCCGACGACCCTGCGGCGAGCGCCCACCGCACACTCGAGACGGGCGGCGAGTACCGGTGGCGCCGCGGCGAGGAACCGCACCTGTTCGACCCGGAGACCATCTACCGGTTGCAGCACGCGACGCGCACCGGCCGACGCGACATCTTCTCGGCCTACACCGAGCGCGTCAACGCGCAGCAGCAGCGGCTGATGACCTTGCGCGGTCTGTTCCGGTTCTCGCCCCAACGGCCCCCGGTGCCGCTCGCCGAGGTCGAGCCGGTGAGCGACATCGTGAAGCGCTTCTCGACCGGGGCGATGAGCTACGGCTCGATCTCACCCGAGGCGCACGAGACGCTCGCCATCGCCATGAACCGGCTCGGGGCGCGATCGAACACGGGCGAGGGCGGGGAGGCCGAGGATCGTCTGCTCGATCCCGAACGGCGCAGCGCCATCAAGCAGGTCGCCTCGGGGCGATTCGGCGTCACCTCCATGTATCTGACCCACGCCGACGAGATCCAGATCAAGCTCGCGCAGGGGGCGAAGCCCGGTGAGGGCGGTCAGCTCCCTCCGACCAAGATGTACCCGTGGATCGCCCGTACGAGGCATGCGACTCCCGGCGTCGGGCTCATCTCGCCGCCGCCGCACCACGACATCTATTCGATCGAGGATCTGAAGCAGCTCATCTTCGACCTGAAGCGCGCGAATCCGTCTGCTCGCATCAGCACGAAGCTCGTCGCGCAGAGCGGCATCGGACCCGTGGCTGCGGGCGTGGCGAAGGCCCTCTCCGACGTCATCCTCGTCTCCGGGCACGATGGAGGCACGGGCGCGAGTCCAATGAACTCCCTGAAGCACGCCGGCTCACCGTGGGAGCTCGGGTTGGCCGAGGCTCAGCAGACGCTCATGCTGAACGGGCTGCGCGAACGCGTGGTGCTCCAGGCGGACGGTCAGTTGAAGACCGGGCGCGACGTCGTCATCGCGGCGTTGCTCGGTGCGGAGGAGTTCGGGTTCGCGACGGCGCCTCTCGTCGTCTCCGGGTGCATCATGATGCGCGTCTGCCATCTCGACACCTGCCCGGTCGGCGTTGCGACGCAGAATCCGGAATTGCGATCGCGCTACACCGGACAGGCCGAGCACGTGATCAACTTCTTCCGCTTCATCGCCGAGGAGGTGCGCGAGATCCTCGCATCCCTCGGGTTCCGCTCGCTCGATGAGGCCGTGGGCGACACCTCGGCCCTCGACGTCGAAGAGGCGATCTCCCATTGGAAGGCGTCGGGTCTCGACCTCACACCCATCCTGCGGGGTCCGGTCTTCGCAGAGGGGGAGCCCCGGCGGCACGGGCGCGCACAGGATCACGAGATCGATGCGCACTTCGACGGCTCGCTCATACGCATGGCAGCGGACGCGCTCGAGCGTCGGGAACCGGTCGTCATCGACCTGCCCATCCGCAACATCGATCGCGCTGTCGGCACCATGCTCGGCCATGCCGTCACGCGACGCTTCGGGGCGGAGGGCCTGACGCCGGAGACCATCGACATCACGCTCACCGGTTCGGCGGGTCAGTCCCTCGGGGCATTCCTGCCGACCGGCATCACCCTCCGGCTCGTCGGCGACGCCAACGATTACGTCGGAAAGGGGCTCTCGGGCGGGGAAGTCGTCATCCGCCCGCATCCGGAGGCGGGCCACCCGGCCTCCGGCAACGTCATCGCGGGCAACGTCATCGGATACGGCGCGACCAGCGGATCCCTGTGGATCGCAGGCGTGGTGGGTGAGCGCTTCCTCGTGCGCGGCTCGGGGGCGACCGCGGTCGTCGAAGGTACGGGGGATCACGCGCTGGAGTACTTCACGGGAGGCTTCGCACTCATTCTCGGACCGACGGGCCGGAACATCGGCGCTGGGATGTCGGGCGGAGAGGCGGTGGTGCTCGATCTCGACCCCGCGCACGTCAACTCCGCAGAACTCGCCTCCGGCTCGCTGATGCTCCAGAGCTTCGGCCGCGTCGGCGCGAGCGGGCCGGGCGTTCCGAGCGGCGAGGAAGCGGCGCTGCGCGCGAAGATCATCGACCTGGTGAAGCGTCACGCAGAACAGACGGGATCGAGCGTCGCGGCGGAACTGCTCGAAAGCATCGAACGCGACCCCGAGCGGACGTTCGCCCGGTTCACCCGTCTGATCCCGCGCGGCTACTCGCGCGTGCTCGAAATCCGAGTGCGCGCCGGCGAACAGGGGATCGACCCTGATGGAGACCACGTCTGGTCTGAGATTCTGGAGGCGACTCATGGCTGATCCCCGCGGATTCCTGAAGGTTCGCGAGCGTGAGCTCGCTCCGAAGCGTCCCGTCGCATTGCGCCTGCAGGATTGGCGCGAAGTCGTCGATCCGGCCGATCCGAAGCTGGTCGCGAAGCAGGCGTCGCGCTGCATGGACTGCGGCGTCGCGTTCTGCCATCAGGGGTGCCCGCTCGGCAACCTGATCCCCGAATGGAACGACCTGATGTTCCGGGGGCGCGAGCGGGAGGCGATCGAGCGCTTGCACGCCACGAACAACTTCCCAGAATTCACGGGCCGGGCGTGCCCAGCACCCTGCGAATCAGCGTGCGTGCTCGGCATCAACCAGCCTGCGGTCACCATCAAGCAGATCGAGAACAACATCATCGATCAGGCATTCATGAACGGGTGGGTGGTCCCGCAACCGCCATCGCGCCTCAGCGGCAAGACCGTCGCAGTCGTCGGGTCTGGCCCGGCCGGACTCGCAGCCGCTCAGCAGCTCACCAGAGCGGGCCACACGGTGGCCGTCTACGAGCGCGATGAAGAGCCGGGCGGCCTGCTGCGCTTCGGAATCCCGGATTTCAAGCTCGAGAAGCACCTGGTCATGCGCCGCATCGAGCAGCTCAAGGCGGAGGGCACCCGTTTCCGCTGCGGCGTCGAGATCGGTCGCGACATGTCATGGAGCGAACTCCGCCGCAGGTACGACGCGGTGGTCGTCGCGACGGGCGCGACGGTCGCGCGCGAACTGCCCATCCCCGGTCGCGAGTACGCGGGCATTCTGCCGGCGATGCAATATCTCGCCGCGTCGAACCGTGTGCAATCGGGTGCGCTGGCCGCGACGCCCTTCGATGCCGCAGGCAAGCACGTCATCGTCATCGGGGGAGGCGATACCGGGGCCGACTGCATCGGCACCGCGAACCGGCAAGGGGCCGCCTCGGTGACGAACCTCGCCATCGGCAAGAAGCCCTCGGAGTTTCGCACCGCGGGCCAGCCCTGGCCCGTGCACCCGACGCTCTTCGAGGTCTCGAGCTCGCACGAGGAGGGCGGAGAGCGGCGATTCCTCGCCTCGACGGTGGAATTCGTCGGAAACGACCGAGGCGAGGTGAGCGGTCTTCGCGTCGCCGAGACCGGGTTCACGGAAACCGGGCGCGCGCCCCTGGAGGGCACGGAGCAGCTGCTCGCAGCCGACCTCGTGCTGATCGCGATGGGCTTCACCGGTCCGGAGGAGATCGAGGACCCGGCTCATCGGCTCGAACGCTCGCAACGAGGCGCCTTCGAACGGGGCCGCGACTACGCGACCGGCTTGCCCGGAGTCTTCGTCGCCGGTGACGCGGGCCGTGGGCAGTCGCTGATCGTCTGGGCCATCGCGGAAGGTCGAGCGGTCGCAGCCTCGGTCGACGAGTACCTCACCGGCACAACGGTGCTGCCGAGCCCGGTGACCGCGCACGACCGCGCGTTCGCGTGATCGCACGTCGCGTCGGCCCGCGTCCGCGTGTCGGCGCGCGCGCACGCCTTCCGGCTGCGACTACGCTGGGCGGGTGCATGCAGAACTCGTCGATCGTCTCCGCGCCGACCTCCGATCGGCGGCATTCTCCGCTGAGTCCGTGACGGCACTGCTCGGCGATTCCGCCGAGGGCGCGCGGCAGCGCGGAGTCTTCGCACCGGCTCGCCGAGCGCTCATCGGACGGGAGGGCGAGCCCCTCGCGATCCTGGTGCGCTGCTTCCTGCTCGGCGCGGGTACGACATCGCGTGAACTCGACGTCGCGTTTCCCGAACTGCGGGCCGACGGCGCAGTGGCACTCGGTCTCGTGGGCGCCGCGCCCGATGAAGATGCGAGCGGACCTCGGTTCGACGCTGCGCTCTCGCTCAATCCTGTGCGCGTCTCCCTGGACGAGCACTGGGTCGTGCTCTCCGATCTCGACGACCAGTTGCGGCGTGCGCCCGCGCGCAGGGATCACGTGATGGGCGTGGGCGGAGCGACGCGCTCGTTGCTCGCGCAGGCGCCGTCGGCGCGAGTCGATACCGCGCTCGATCTCGGCACGGGGTGCGGCATCGTCGCCATGCATCTCGCCCAGCACGCAGACCGGGTCATCGCCACGGACATCTCGGAACGCGCGCTCTGGCTCGCGCGGATGAACGCCCGGTTGAACGGGGTCGACGGCCGCATCGAGTTCAGAATGGGGGATCTCTTCGCACCGGTGGAATCGGAGCGCTTCGACCTCATCCTGTCGAACCCGCCCTTCGTCATCACCCCTCGCACGGACGACGCGCCGGTCTACGAGTATCGGGACGGCGGCCGCACCGGAGACGCCCTGGCGCAGTCCGTGATCGAGACGGCCCCAGCGTTCCTGCGACCAGGGGGGACCCTGCTCTGCCTCGCGAACTGGGAGTCGCCGTGGGGCGCGAACGGGCTCGCCCGCGTCGCGGAGTGGGTCGGAGCGGCCGCGGTCGCCGCGGGATCGCTGAACGCCTGGGTCATCGAGCGAGACCGGGTCGATCCGGCGAGCTATGCCGAGACCTGGGTGCGCGACGGGGGCGCACGGCCGGGCGAGCCCGCGTTCGAGCAGCTGCTCGCAACGTGGATCGGTGACTTCGCTGAACGCCGCATCACCGCGGTGGGACTCGGCTCGGTGCGCGTGCAGCGCGTGTCGGGAGACGCATCCGCACCGCCGGTCGTCCACCTGGACACGGCGACCGGCGCGTTCTCAGATGCCGGAGGGCTCGGCGACGCACTGCAGCGAGCATTCGAGGTGAGCGCCGCCACGGCGCGCGCCTCCTCCGATGCTGTGCTGGAGACGAGATGGATGCTCGATGGGTCCGTGGCGGAGATCCGCGAGCACCAGCCGGGGGAGGAGTCGCCGCGTCGCATCACTCTGGAGACCGCGCGCCCGATCGCGCGCCGAGTCGCGGCGGATACCCTGCTCGCCGCAGCTCTCGGGGCCTGCGACGGCGAACTCTCGCTGCGGCAGATCGCCGACGCTCTCGCGACCCTGCTCGACGTCGACGCCGCCGCCGCGCAGGAGGCCCTCGTGACCGGGGTGCGCGAGCTGGTCTGGTTCGGCATGCTCGCTCCGGGCGCGTGAGGCGGTGGCTGCCGCGCTTCGGGGCGCGACAGCCTCAGTAGACTGGTCGGGTGATGCGAACGATCGATCTCCGGGGCCGCGCGCTCTCCCGTGATGAACTGCTCAAGCTGGTGCCGCGCGCAGCGGTGAACGCCGAGATCGCGGTCGAGCGAGTCCGCCCGCTCGTCGCCGACGTCGCCGCACGCGGCGAAGCGGCGCTGCGCGACCAGGCGCGCGAATTCGACCGTGTCGACGGACATCTGCTCCGCGTTCCGAGCGAGAGCATCGCCGACGCGCTGCGCAACTGCCCTCCGGCGGTCGAAGCGGCGCTGCGCGAACTGATCGAACGGCTGCGTCTCGGCTCCTCGGCCCAGGTGCCCGAGGAGCAGGTGACCCGGTTCGCAAATGGCGCTGTCATCCGTCAGCGGTGGCAACCGGTGAGCCGCGTCGGCCTCTACGCCCCGGGCGGCAAGGCGGCGTACCCGTCGTCCGTGGTGATGAACGCGATCGCCGCGCAGACCGCCGGGGTGCCGAGCCTTGCGCTCGCCTCGCCCGCTCAGGCGGACAACGCCGGCCTGCCGCATCCTGCGGTGCTGTGGGCTGCCGCCCTCTGCGGAATCGAGGAGGTCTACGCCATCGGCGGCGCCGGGGCCATCGCGGCCTTCGCGCACGGCGTCCCCGCCATCGGCCTCGACGCGGTCGACGTCGTCACCGGGCCGGGAAACGTCTTCGTCGCGGCCGCCAAGCGCGTGGTGACCGGTCTCGTCGGCATCGACGCGGAGGCCGGCACGACTGAGATTCTCGTCATCGCCGACGCCTCAGCCGAAGCCGGCTTCGTCGCAGCCGACCTCATCAGTCAGGCGGAGCACGACGAAGCCGCGGCGTCCGTGCTCGTGACCGACTCCGAGGAGCTCGCGCAACGGGTCGCCGCCGAGATCGCATCGCGCGCCGCGGCGACGCGACACGCAGGCCGGGTCGCCGAAGCGCTCTCCGGGCCGCAGTCAGGCATCGTGCTCGTCGACGATCTTCGCGAGGCCGCTCGCGTGAGCAACGCCTACGGTCCGGAGCATCTCGAGATCCAGACGCGCGACGACGCAGCGGTGCTCGCCGAGATCACCGATGCGGGAGCGATCTTCGTCGGCGGGTACACGCCTGTGAGCCTGGGTGATTACCTCGCGGGATCGAACCACGTGCTCCCCACCGGCGGTACCGCGCGCTTCGCGTCCGGCCTCGGCGCGCACACCTTCCTTCGACCCCAGCAGATCGTCAGCTACGACCGAGCTGCCCTCCGTGACGTGGAGGAGCCACTCCGTGCGCTCGCAGAAGCTGAGGGTCTTCCCGCACATGCCGACGCCGTCAGCGCGCGTTTCGAGACCGGAAAGAAGTCCAGCTGATGCACTGCCCATTCTGCCGCCACCCGGATTCCCGCGTGATCGATTCGCGTACCGCCGATGACGGCCTCTCCATTCGCCGACGTCGGCAGTGCCCCGAATGCGGTCGTCGATTCACGACCACCGAAACCGCCAGCCTGACCGTGATCAAGCGCTCCGGTGTTGTCGAGCCGTTCAGTCGCGAGAAGGTGATGAGCGGCGTGCGCAAGGCGTGCCAGGGGCGCCCCGTCACCGAGGCGGATCTCGCGGTGCTCGCCCAACAGGTCGAGGAGTCCGTGCGCTCGAGCGGTATCGCGCAGTTCGACGCGAACGAGATCGGCCTGGCGATCCTGCCCCACCTGCGCAAACTCGACGAGGTCGCGTATCTGCGCTTCGCCAGTGTCTATCAAGCGTTCGAATCGCTCGCCGACTTCGACGCCGCGATCGAAGAGCTCCGCACCCGCCCGAGCGGATCGGCCGTGCGCGGCCAGCGCTCCGAACCACACGAGGGGGAGTGACCGCGATGCGCTGGTACCCGATTCTCTTCAAGACCGTGCTGAGCCGAATGGACCCCGAGGTAGCCCACCACTGGGCGTTCCGCGTGATCCAGGCAGCTCCGATCGCCGGCGGTCTCGTTCGCCGGCTCTGCGGTCCGGACCCCGCGCTGCGCGTGCGCGCACTCGGAACGACATTTCCGAGTCCTTTCGGGATCGCGGCCGGGTTCGATAAGAACGCGACGGCGATCGACGGCCTCGGACTGCTCGGATTCGGGCACGTCGAGGTCGGCACGCTGACGCGACATGCCCAGGATGGAAATCCGAAGCCGCGCATGTTCCGGCTGGTCGGCGATCGCGGCCTCGTGAACCGCATGGGATTCAACAACGGGGGTGCTGCTGCCGCGGTTCCCCGCGTCGAGCGTGCGCGCATGCGACGTCGACGCCCCATCATCGGTGTGAACATCGGAAAGAGCCGGGTCACCGAAGTCGAGGACGCGGTCGCCGACTACGTATGGAGCGCGCAGCGTCTCGCTCCCGTCGCCGACTATCTCGCGATCAACGTGAGTTCTCCGAACACGCCCGGGCTCCGCGGCCTGCAGGAGCTCGATCTGCTCGAACCGCTGCTGAGCGCGGTGCGCGACGCCGCAGGCAGCACCCCGTTGCTCGTGAAGATCGCTCCCGACATGGAGGACGAACAGATCGACGGCATCGTCGCGCTCGCACGGCGGCTGGGTCTCGACGGCATCATCGCGACGAACACGACGGTGTCGCGAGACGGCCTGCAGGCGTCAGCGGCTGAGATCGATCGGATCGGTGCAGGCGGGCTCTCGGGCGAGCCGCTCCGAGACCGTTCGCTCGAGGTACTGCGCCGCATCCGGGCGGTCGAGCCCGATCCGGGCTTCTGCGTCATCGCCGTCGGAGGCGTCGAGAGCGCCTTCGACGTGCTCGAACGGCTGCGCGCCGGTGCAACCCTGGTGCAGGGGTACACCGCGTTCCTCTATACCGGCCCGATGTGGGCGCGCAGCATCAATCGCGGGTTGCAGCGCGCCGGATTCCGGGGGAGCGGCGCACCCGCCGACACCCGCTAGCTGGGGAACGCTCCGCGCTTCACCACGGCCTTCGGAGCGCGGAGCGGGCGGAACTGGAAGGCGCGCATCGCCGCGTACCACCGGAACCCCGGCTGCACGCGATCCTCGCCGAACTTCTCCGCCAGCTTGCGCTTGAGACGCATCCCCAGGAAGACCGCGTCGAGCACGGCGAGACCAACGAACGCCCAGATCACGAACAGGCTGATGACCTGCACGGTGCCGGGGATGAAGGTCATGACGAGCACGACGAGCATCATCGGGATCAGCATCTCGCCGACGTTCCAGCGGGCATCGACGTAGTCGCGCACGAACCGGCGCTGCGGCCCGCGATCGCGCGGTCCCAGGAACCGCTCATCGCCCTGCATCATGCCCACGCGGGCGCGCTCGCGCAGCTCTGCCTGCTGACGGCGCTGCTCCTTCATCGCGGCTTTATCGCGCGATCCGACGATCGGACGGGCATTCGCGGCCTCCGCCTGCTTGCGCGACGGCGTCGGGCGTCCTTTTCCGACGACGGCTTCACTGCCGTCCGTTGCACCCTGCTCGTTCGCAGCGCCCTTCTGAGCCACGCAGATCCTCCCGTCCCGGGCGCTGTGCGCGCCGCCTCTCCCGGCGTTCGCCGAAGACTTCTAGCGTACCGCGACTTGGTCGCCCCGCCGCGCCCGGGCGGTAGACTGGAAGCAGAACGATCACGACGTGAGCAAGGAGTTAGGCATGAGCACCGACACGATCGCACCAGAGGGCGCTTCCATCACCGCAGAGCCTGCGCACGGGGTGCAGCTGAGCGCTGATGCGCGCGACAAGGTTCGCAGCCTGCTCGCCCAGGAGGGGAGGGACGACCTCCGCCTCCGCATCGCGGTGCAGCCCGGCGGCTGCTCCGGATTGATCTACCAGCTCTTCTTCGACGAACGCGAGCTCGAGAATGACGCCGTGGTCGATTTCGACGGCGTCGGAGTCGTCGTCGACATGATGAGCATCCCCTACTTGAACGGGGCGACCATCGACTTCGAGGACACGATCCAGAAGCAGGGATTCACGATCGATAATCCGAACGCGCAGGGGAGCTGCGCCTGCGGCGACAGCTTCAGCTGACCGCGCAGCGGGATGCATCGGCGACCGAAGATGACGACACCCCTCGGTGGTTCGGGGAACCGTCTCGTTCGCGCTAAGCTGTCAGGGAGTCATCAGCTTCGTTCGCATGCGTGCGGCGAAACAACGTTTTCGAAAGGTATGCGGTGCGTTCCAATCGTCGAATGAAATGGGTCGCAGCCCCGGTGGCGCTCTCCGCAGCGCTGGTCCTGGCTGGCTGTACCCCCGAGCAGCAGCGAGGCTTCCTCCCCGCTGGCTCCGAAGGGGCAACGAACCTCACTGATGGAGTGACTGGCCTCTGGGTCACCTCCTGGATCGTCCTGCTCGCGGTTGGTGTGATCACGTGGGGATTGATCATCTGGGCGACGATCGCCTACCGTCGCCGCAAGGGCCAGACAGGGCTTCCCGTTCAGCTTCGGTACAACATGCCGATCGAGACGTTCTTCACCGTCGTGCCCGTGATCCTCGTCATCGGCTTCTTCGCGTTCACCGCGCAGGAGCAGAGCAAGATCGAGGCTCGCTACGACAACCCCGAGAACGTTGTCGAGGTGCTCGGCAAGCGCTGGTCGTGGGACTTCAACTACGTCGACGATGACGTCTTCTTCCAGGGCATCCAGGTGCAGACCGACGGTGACGGCGAGGCCGAGGCGGAAACGATGCCCGTGCTCTACCTCCCCGTCGACAAGACCACGGAGATCCGGCTCGAGACCCGCGACGTCATCCACTCCTTCTGGGTGGTCGAGTTCCTGTACAAGAAGGACATGATCCCCGGCCAGACGAACTACATGAGCTTCACCCCGACCAAGACGGGAACGTTCATGGGCAAGTGCGCCGAGCTGTGCGGCGAGTACCACTCCATGATGCTGTTCCAGGTCAAGGTCGTCGAGCAGGACGAGTACGACGCGTACATCGAGACGCTCCGCGAGGCCGGCAACACCGGTCAGGTGACCGAGGAGTACAACCCGAACCAGGATCACTTCGAAGGTGACCAGGCCAAGGCTCAGAACGAGTAACGAGGGATAGCAAGAAGATGAAGAAGGGCAATGTCATTGTCTCGTGGGTGACGTCCACGGATCACAAGGTGATCGGATACATGTATCTGATCAGCTCCTTCGTATGGTTCCTGGTCGGCGGCCTCATGGCCCTCGTGATCCGTGCGCAGCTGTTCGCCCCCGGGCTCGAGGTCGTGGCCACCAAGGAGCAGTACAACCAGCTGTTCACCATGCACGGCACGATCATGCTGCTCATGTTCGCGACGCCGCTGTTCGCAGGGTTCGCCAACGTGATCATGCCGCTGCAGATCGGTGCTCCCGATGTCGCGTTCCCGCGGCTCAACGCTTTCGCCTTCTGGCTGTACACCTTCGGGTCCCTCATCGCCGTCGGCGGATTCCTGACGCCCCAGGGCGCTGCGTCGTTCGGCTGGTTCGCGTACGCTCCGCTCTCCGATATGACGTACTCCCCGGGTGTCGGCGGAAACCTCTGGGTACTCGGACTCGGCGTCTCCGGCTTCGGCACGATCATGGGTGGCGTGAACTTCATCACGACGATCATCACGATGCGCGCCCCGGGTATGACGATGTGGCGCATGTCGGTGTTCACCTGGAACACGCTCATCACCTCGATCTTGGTGCTCCTCGTCTTCCCGGTGCTCGCAGCAGCGATGTTCGGCCTCGCCGCCGACCGCATCTTCGGCGCTCAGATCTACAACGGAGAGGGCGGCGCAATTCTCTGGCAGCACCTCTTCTGGTTCTTCGGGCACCCCGAGGTGTACATCATCGCGCTCCCGTTCTTCGGAATTGTGTCGGAGATCTTCCCGGTGTTCAGCCGGAAGCCCATCTTCGGGTACAAGACGCTGATCTACGCGACCATCGCGATCGCGGCTCTGTCGATGACCGTATGGGCGCACCACATGTATGTGACCGGCTCCGTGCTGCTGCCGTTCTTCGCACTGATGACGATGTTGATCGCGGTCCCGACCGGCGTGAAGATCTTCAACTGGCTCGGCACGATGTGGCGCGGTTCGATCACGTTCGAGACTCCGATGCTCTGGTCGCTCGGCTTCCTCGTGACCTTCATCTTCGGTGGCCTCACCGGCGTGATCCTGGCGTCGCCCGCACTCGACTTCCACCTCTCCGACACGTACTTCGTGGTGGCGCACTTCCACTATGTGGTCTTCGGCACGGTCGTGTTCGCCATGTTCGCCGGATTCTACTTCTGGTGGCCGAAGTGGACCGGCAAGATGCTCGACGAGCGTCTCGGCAAGATCCACTTCTGGGTGCTCTTCATCGGCTTCCACACCACGTTCCTGGTGCAGCATTGGCTCGGCGTCATGGCAATGCCCCGCCGCTACTACACCTACCTGCCGTCGGACGGCGTGACGTGGGGCAACCAGCTCTCCACGGTCGGCGCGATGATTCTCGGCGCATCGATGATCCCCTTCCTGTTGAACGTCTACCTCACGGCGCGGCGCGCGCCGAAGGTGACCGTCGACGATCCGTGGGGCTACGGTCGATCGCTCGAGTGGGCGACGTCCTGCCCGCCGCCGCGACACAACTTCACGTCGATCCCGCGTATCCGTTCCGAGTCTCCTGCCTTCGATCTCAACCACCCCGAGATCAGCGGCGTGGAACAACCGGTACGGCAAACTGAGCGCGAGCTCGCTGAAAAGCAGTGAGCTGAGGAGTAACGAGCTATGAAATCCAATATCGTCATCTTCTGGATTTTGACGGTCTACCTGGTCGTTCTGGCCACGGTGTACACCGTGTGGAACATGCTGGCGCACGGCTACCCGGAGTGGGCGGGGTCGACCGCGATCCTCCTGTCGGGTGGACTGACGGGCTTCATCGCCTCCTATCTCATGCTTGTTCAGCGCAAGCAGGGCGGAGTGCTGGTCGAAGACCGCGACGATTCCGACATCGACGACGGGGATCCGGAGCTCGGCGAGTTCAGCCCCTGGAGCTGGTGGCCCATCGTGCTGGCCTTCGGTGCCTCGATGGTCGTTCTCGGTCTCTGCGTCGGCTTCAACTTCTGGCTCTCCTTCCTGTCGCTGCCGATCGTGCTCGTCGCGATCGTCGGCTGGGTGTACGAGTACTACCGCGGCAACTTCGCCCGCTAAGGACGGTTCGGTGTGAGCATCATCATTCGGCGGGGTCGAAGCGACGACGACACGGCAGTCTTCGGACTCGCGCGCCAGTTCACGACTGGCCGCGAACCGATCGGACGTGACGAGTTCTCGGTCGCCTACGACAACGTGCTGCGGCACCGCGATCAAGAGGCGAACGTGCTCTTCATCGCTGAACTCGACGACACGGTCGTCGGTTACTCGCTGATGACGGTCTCTCGCCTGCTGCACGCACCCGGACTGACCGCTCACCTCCAAGAGATCGTCGTCGACGAGGCCGCTCGAGGCCACGGCGTCGGAGATCGCCTGATGCAGGCGAACGAGCACTACTGCATGGGTCGTGGCGTGCGACAGCTGTCCGCCTCCACTGCCCGTTTCGGGTCGTTCTACAACCATCGTGGTTTTGAAGCGGTGGGCGAGCACTACCGCAAGATTCTCGAACTCGGGTAATCGTGAACCAACGTCGTGCTCGGAGAAAGCCCGGCGAGAACCGCGAACGCCTGATTGAGGCCGGACTCACCGAGTTCGGCCTCTTCGGCTTTCACGGGGCCTCGACCGCTGCCATCGCAGCACGAGCGGGAGTCCCGCAGCCACACGTCTACGCGAACTTTCCCAACAAACATGCGCTCTTCGTCGAGACCTGCGCCGCCGCCGCACACATCGTGCGTACGCACCCAGACGACTCTGCGGAGACCGATCAACTGCGCGGCAGCGAGCCCCCCACCTCCGAAGACGTTCGCACGAGCGCACAGCGCGCCGTGCTGCAGGCGATCTCTGCTGTAGCCATCCCCGAACTCCGAGACGATCTGCTGTCTCTTCTCGTGCCGCTACGCAATGGGCTCGGCATGGAACGATTCGTGCGCGACTACGGCCTCGCAAGCACGACCCTCATTGATCATGCGCTGACCCTGCGCTGAGCTCCCGGCGCGACCCCATGCATCGGCACGGTCTGCGTCTTGCTGCGATCGGTCGGCGCCCCGTCGTCGGCGCCCCGTCGTCGGCGCCCCGTCGTCGGCGCCCCGTCGTCGGCTAACACCGGGGGGTACTCCCGGGATGCCGATGCACGACGAATCGGGTACGCACCGCTCCGAGGTGCGCTGAGCACGGCAAGCGCCGAGGGAGTCCGCTGAGCGCGGCAAGCGCCGACGGAGTCCACTGAGCGCCGCTGTCGCGGCTTCGCGCCGGTCGGTGAGCGGCAGCCAGCTGAAACAGGCCGGGTGAGCGGCGGGCCGCGCCTGTCTCCCCGGGTGCGCAAGGGCTCTGGGAGGGGTGGAACTGCCCGGTGTCGGTGACGCGCGTGCACTGGTCCGAGTGCCAAGCGGCGCACCGCATCGCACTCCGCAACCAACTGCCCGGTGCTGCGAGGAACTCGGGATCTTTGGAAGGTTCGATGATGACGTCACACTTCGCCGGGGGGTCTCGCGCCCGAGCGCGCGACGGCCGGTACGACGAACACACCCCGGGTGTCGGACCAGAACTGCGGTCCAACACCCGGGGTGTGTTCAGAGGGGAGCCCTCCGCTGGGTCGTGCGAGGGCTAGTGGCCCTCGTGGTGACCCTGCTCGATCTCACCCTTGCTCGGCGGAACGATGCGGTCCTCGAAGAACCAGCGGCTGAACCCTGCACGAAGTCGCTTCGAGAACGGGATGCGGCCGTCGTCGTTCGGGCGGAGCATCATCGGTGCGTAGTCGTGGTAGCTGACGAGCTGCCACGACTCGTACTCGTCGAGCGGCTTGTGCACCTCGACGAACTCGCCGCCGGGCATGCGCACGATGCGACCGGACTCGTACCCGTGCAGTGCGATCGAGCGGTCCTTCTTCTGGAGCGCGATGCATGTGCGCTTCGTCACCTGGTAGGCGATGATCGGCCCGAGGATCAGCAGCGCCTGGAGGCCGTGGATCACGCCTTCCATCGACAGCTGGAAGTGGGTCGCCATGAGGTCGGAGCTGGCTCCTGCCCACATCACCGCGTAGAACGTCACGCCGGCAGCGCC
Organism: Leucobacter sp. USHLN154; assembly: GCF_037145595.1. Classification (NCBI taxonomy): domain Bacteria; kingdom Bacillati; phylum Actinomycetota; class Actinomycetes; order Micrococcales; family Microbacteriaceae; genus Leucobacter; species Leucobacter sp. USHLN154. The sequence continues at coordinate 249,908 of NZ_JBBCXF010000003.1, read as the reverse complement.
GATGGCGGTGCGCGTCGGGGCGTTGCGGGGACGGTCGAGGATGTGGTGCTCGCGCTTGTCGCCCGTCACCCAGGCCTCGATGAAGGGGTACACCATGACGAGAACGATGAAGATCCCGATGATGCCGAGGGGGAGGAGCATGTTCCAAGACCAGGTGTACCCGAACCACTCTGTCTCGAGCCCCGGCGGAATCAGACGGAGCATGCCGTCCGCGAATCCGATGTACCAGTCGGGCTGGGTACCGGCCGACACCGGGGATGGGTCGTACGGACCGTAGTTCCAGATCGGGTTGATGCCTACCAAGGAGGCGATCAGCACGATCACACCGAACACGATGAAGAAGAAGCCGCCGGCCTTCGCCGCGTACACGGGGAGGACCGGGAAGCCGACGACGTTCTGCTGCGTCTTGCCCGGGCCAGGGTACTGCGTGTGCTTGTGGATGACCACGAACGCGAGGTGCAGAGCGATGAAGAGGATCACCAACGCCGGCAGCACCATGATGTGGAGCATGTACAGGCGTCCGACGATCGCAGTGCCCGGGAACTCTCCACCGAAGAAGAAGAAGGAGAGGTACGTTCCGATGACGGGGATCGCCTTGATGATGCCGTCGATGATGCGGAGGCCGTTGCCCGAGAGCACATCGTCGGGGAGCGAGTATCCGGTGAAGCCCTCAGCCATGGCGAGGATGAACAGCACGAAGCCGATCACCCAGTTGAGCTCGCGCGGCTTGCGGAATGCGCCCGTGAAGAAGATGCGGAGCATGTGCAGGCCGATGGAGGCTACGAAGAGCAGAGCCGCCCAGTGGTGCACGTGGCGCATGAGCAGCCCGCCGCGCACCGAGAAGGAGATGTCGAGGGTCGAGGCCATGGCCACCGACATCTCGACGCCCTTCATCGGAACGTAGGGGCCCGTGTAATGGGTCTCCACCATTGACGCCTGGAAGAAGAGCGTCAGGAAGGTTCCGGAGAGGAGGATGACGACGAAGCTGTAGAGCGCGACTTCACCGAGAAGGAAGGACCAGTGGTCGGGGAAGACCTTGCGGCCGAACTCCTTGACGGCGACGCCGATCTTGGTGCGCTCGTCGATGTAGTTCGCGGCGGCGGCCGTGAAGCGGCTCGATCCGTTCTGAGCCTGCTGGCTCGACGCGGGGGATTCGGTGACGGTGCTGCTCACTTGAGGCGCTCCCAAAAGCTCGGGCCGACGGGTTCATGGAAATCACTCTGAGCGACGAGGTAGCCCTCGTCGTCGACAGTGATCGGCAGCTGCGGCAACGGACGCTTCGCCGGTCCGAAGATCACCTTCGCGTGCTCCGAGACATCGAACTGCGACTGGTGGCAGGGGCACAGGAGATGGTGGGTGTGCTGCTCGTAGAGCGCGACGGGGCAGCCGACGTGCGTGCAGACCTTGGAGTACGCGACGATGCCGTCGTACGACCAGTCCTTGCGCTCCGGAAGTTCGCGGAGATCTTCCTGGTTCAAGCGCATGAGCAGCACGATGGCCTTCGCCTTGGCGTCGAGCAGGTGGACGCTGCCACCGCGCTCGTCGAGCGTCATCTTCTCGAAATCCTCGTGATTCAACGTCTCGGGGATCACGTGGAATGCCGAGCCGATGGTCACTTCGCTGGCCTTGATGGGGACGCCGGAAGGATCGCGTGCGAGTCGCACGCCCTCTGCCCACATCGTGTGGTGCGCGAGTTCGACGGGATCGCGATCCTGCGGTCCGAGACCGCGCAGGAGCGTGATGCCGGGCAGCGGGAATGCGATGAGCGCTCCGATGAGGCTGTTGCGCACGAGCGAGCGCCGGGAGAAGCCCGACTCCTCATCAGCGAGCTTGAAGACCTCGGCCGAGCCCTCGCGGGTCGGCGCGTCGCTCGGGGTCGGGTGGCGGTAATCGATGGACTCGTGGTCCGCCATGATCGCCTTGCCCCAGTGCACTGCGCCGATGCCGACGGCGAGCAGGGCGAGAGCCATGCCGAGGCCGACGAACATCGTGTGCAGGCGGATCGCCATCAGTTCGCCCGTTTCGATCGGGAAGAACATGTAGGCGAGCACGGCGCCGAGGCTGCCCGCGATCGACAGGTAGAAGAGGCTGTACACCGTGCGTTCAGCGCGCTTCTCCTTCTTCGGATCGAGATCCGTAACACGCTTGCGGTGCGGGGGAAGGCCCGGATTCTGCACGGCGTCGGACGGGATGACCGCGGTACCTGCGGCTGCCTCGGCCGAGCCGTGGCCGGCGGCAACGACAACGGCGTGCTCGCCGCCGTTGTTCTTCGCTTCCTCTGCCATGTTGCTCCTTGACTCCTGACTCATGAAAACTGTGACGCGTTGTCGACTAGTTCGACTTCGCGGTGACCCAGACCGTGAGGCCGATGACGGCTCCCAGGCCGATCACCCAGATGAACAGACCTTCGGCGACGGGGCCGATCGATCCGAGGGTGAGGCCGCCGACCGCCGGCTGATTCTCGATGTACTTCAAGTACGAGATGATGTCGGCCTTCTCCTGCGGGGTGATGTTCGCATCGTTGAACACCGGCATGTTCTGCGGTCCGGTGATCATGGCTTCGTAGATGTGCGTCGGAGCGACCCCGGTCAGCTTCGGAGCGAATTTGCCCTCGGTGAGCGCGCCGCCGGCGGCCGCCACGTTGTGGCACATCGCGCAGTTGATGCGGAAGAGCTCAGCGCCGTTGGCTACTCCCTCGTCGTCGCTGTCCGCCTGCAGGTAGCGGGTCTCGGGAAGCCCGGGTCCGGGAGCGAGCGAGGCGACGTACGCCGCCATCTGCAGCGTCTGCTCCTCGGTGAACTGCTGGGGCTTCACCATGCCCTGCGGCCCCTGGAAGGCGAGGGGCATGCGTCCCGTGCCCACCTGGAAGTTGACGGACGCTGCTCCCACACCGATGAGTGTGGGGCCATCGGGAGTGCCCTCTGCGGCTGCTCCGTGGCACGTGGCGCAGTTGGCGCCGAACAGCTTCTCGCCCGCTTCGATCGTCGCGGGGGAGGTGAGGTCGACCTCTGCCGTGGCGGAGGTCTGGCTGAAACCGGCGTACGCTGCGCCGGTCACGAGCAAGCCGACGGCGACGAGTGCGGCCGTCGCGAGCGGGTGCCTGCGGCCGGACTTGCGAAGATTCTTCTTGGCGCGAGCCATGATGTCGATTGCTCCTGACCCTATTTGAGGACGTAGATGACGATGAAGAGGATGATCCACACGATGTCGACGAAGTGCCAGTAGTAGGACACGACGACTGCGGTGGTCTCTTCTTTATGCGTGAAGTTCTTGACGGCGTAGATGCGGCCGATGACCAGCAGGAAGGCGACGAGGCCCAGGGACACGTGAATGCCATGGAAACCGGTGGTCATGTAGAACGCCGAGCCGTAGGGATCGGAGGCCAGGGTGATGCCCTCCGACACGAAGGTCGCGTACTCGTAGGCCTGGCCGGCGACGAAGATGGCTCCCATGAAGAACGTCAGGTAGAACCACTCGACCGTTCCCCACTTCTTCATGCTGGCGCCGGTGGCGCGCGGCTGCATGCGCTCCGCCGCGAAGACACCCGCCTGTGCGGTGAATGACGATGCGACCAGAATGAGCGTATTGATCAGCGCGAACGTGAAGTTGTGCTTCTCGGTCTGCTCGGCCCACAATTCGGGATTCATCGCCCGCAGCGTGAAGTAAATCGCGAAGAGGCCCGCGAAGAACATGACCTCGCTGCCGAGCCACACGATCGTGCCGACGGCGACGAGATTCGGTCGCTTCACCGCAGGCACGGCTGACTTGGTATTCATAGTGGTCGTTGTCACCCTTCCATTATGGCTGAAAGTCAGGTGTGGATTTTCACCCGGGCACGGCGAGCCGAACTTTCTGCATCGTTCACCGGTAGCCTACCGTCTCCGGTGGCCGACGGATCGCACCGCGAAGCCCTCATTCATCGGATGAAGTGGCGTGATCTCGGGGGTTTCCAGCCGTCGATAGAATCGACGCATGATCGACGAACGGACTTGGCCGACCGTACTCACCACCCTTCTCGAAGGGGATGATCTCAGCGTCTCGCAAGCCGAATGGGCGATGTCCCGGTTCATGACGGGAGACGCGAGCGGCGCGCAGATCGGTGCGTTCCTCGTGGCGCTGCGATCGAAGGGCGTCACCGTCGATGAGGTCATCGGGTTCCGCGACGCGATTCTCGCGGAAGCGCTCCCGCTGGATCTGCCCGCCATGTCACTGGACATCGTCGGCACAGGCGGAGATCGCTTCGGTACGGTGAACATCTCGACGATGGCATCGATCACCGCCGCCGCCGCCGGTGCGCCGGTGGTGAAGCACGGCAACAAGGCGGCGAGCAGCCTCTCCGGCTCCTCGGATGTGTTGAGCGCGCTCGGCATCGATCTGGCTCTCGACGGGCCTCAGCTCTCGCGCGCGTTCGATGCATCAGGGATCGCGTTCGTGCACGCGGCGAGGTTCCTCCCGGGGTTCCGCCATGTCGGAGCAGCCCGTAAGGAACTCGGGATCCCGACGGTCTTCAACTTCCTCGGCCCGCTCTGCAATCCGGTGAGGCCGGAAGCATCGGCGGTCGGCGTGGCCGACATCGACCGCATCCCGATCTTCGTCGGCGTCTTCCGACTGCGAGGTGCTTCAGCGCTCGTGTTCCGGGGCGATGACGGGCTCGATGAACTGACGACGACGGGTCACTCGCGACTCTGGGAGGTGAGCCGGGGCGGGCTGACCGAGCATGACATCGATCCACGTGATCTCGGGCTCCCGCGCGCTCAGATCAGCGACCTCGTCGGGGGCTCGCCCGATGAGAACGCCGAGGTGGTCCGCCGCGTCCTCGCCGGCGAGTCCGGGCCGATTCGAGACATCGTGCTGCTCAATGCGGCGGCGGGTCTCGTCGCGTTCGATCTCGCGCAGCGCCCCGAGACGGCGGAACGCGCGCTGCTCGAGCGCTTGGGCGAGAAGCTCGTCGTAGCCGCAGAGGCGATCGACTCGGGGAAAGCGGCTGCGAAACTCGACGACTGGGCTCGCGCCACGTCGTCAGCCTCTGGCGCCTGATACAGGCGTGCACGGGGGAGCGCTGCGCGGGAGTGCCCGTCTAACTCGAGGGCGGCTCTTACCGATCCGGCGTTCGGGCGGGAACCGGTGACGCATCGCGGTCGGTGCGGTAGTACTTCGCGAGGAACGGCATCGGATCCACCGGCGCATCCTCGACGCGCAGCGCGAGGTGGAGATGAGCTCCGAACGAGATACCCGTGGAACCGACCCGCCCTGCGGGCTCGCCCATCTCGATTCGATCGCCGACATTCCAGGAGTGGGAGCCGGACTGCATGTGGCAGTAGCGGCTCGTCACGTCCTTTCCGTCGATCTCGTGATCGATCGTGAGCGCGAAACCGCATCCGTCCGTGGCGTCGCCGGCTTCCGAGACGACTCCATCGGCGATCGCGAGGATCTCCGTGCCCGCGCCAGCCGCGAAATCCTGTGCGTCGTGGAACTGCTCGACCGGCGCCGTGCGATATCCGAACGGGTCGGTGAGCGCCACGGGGGTCGCGAACGGATAGTTCACGACGGAGCGCGCCCGGAACGAGTAGCCGATCGAAGAGGGCGCGTCGGTGTCGACGACATCGATCTCTGCGAGCGACGACGGCAGGTCGTCGACGGACACCTCTGAGAACAGTCGCTGCTGCACGGCCGCAGCGTCGGCAGTTCCCGACTCCTGCATCAGCGGCAGCGCGAACGTGGCGACCAGCCCGCAGACGCTGACCGCTGCCGCACCGCGGGAGAGACGGGTCCGTCGAGCTCGCGAAGCGGCCGGGGCGTTCGGCATCTCAGCGTCCGGCACATGCTCGCGCCGTGGACTGGTCACGTATTCAGGTTCGGCGGACTCTGCCGAAGCAGTGCCGTTCGAGCTGTCTAGCGGAGGTGCGGAGGTCGTCATGCAAACTTTCATCTGGGGGGAGCGAGTGGATCCGCTCGGGCATAGGGGCCAGGGTACCGGCTCGCGTCCGTGGGCGCCACCGAGGGCCGCGGGCGGCATGACGCATGCCGCCCGCTACCCTCACTCGGTGCCGAGCTGCTGACGACGGCGCGCGACGAGGATGCCGCCCGCAGCGAGCAGCGCTGCCGCGAGTGCGACGAGCCCCGCGATTCCGGCGCCAGTGACGGGCAATGATCCGTCTCCCGGTTCACCGGCGCCGCCTGACGCGCCGTCCGCATCGCTTGCCGCCTCCGCCTGCGTTCCCGCGGCGGCGCCCGACGCATCGCCCGCGGCGTCGGATGCCGAAGCGTCTGCGTCCCCGGAGCTCGCGCCCCCAGCATCGGCGCCGTCGGCGGCGCTCGATCCGGCGGCATCGGATCCGGATCCTGCTCCGCCAGCTGCGGCAGCGGCATCCGGATCCGCGTCCGCTGCGAGCACCGCATCCGAGGTCACCAACGAGACGAAGGGGGAGCTTCCCGTTCCGTGCGCGAACACCCATGCCGTCACAGATTCGCCCACGAGCTCGTCGGTCAGTTCAAGGCTGGTGCTGGTGCTCTCGAGCGCCCTCTCCCCGGCGCTCCAACGATGGGAGACGGACTCGGGATTCGGATCGAATGCGGGATCGACAACGGTCAGCGTTTCACCCGAGCGCGCTTCTCCTGCGATGGTCGGTTGGTCCGCAGCGAACTCCCCTTCCGGCGCGGTGCCCAGGGGGATCGAGCCGAAATCGACGGAGGCGCCTGCGAAGACCAGCGCATCCTGCGGCGCCGGTGCGGCAGCCTCTCCTCGCGCGGCGACCCACGGCACATAGCCTCCGGCCGGGACCCGGGGAATCGTGATCTCGCCCTCCTCGTCGGCGTATTCGCGCTGCGACTCGCTCGGGGCGCCGTTCACATCGATGCCTCGCACGTGCGCGACGGCATCATCGAGATCGATGAGCGTCTCTCCGCCCTCGGTGATCGAAAGAGTGATCTCGCCGCCCCACCGCTCGAGGTCGTGCTCCGCGAACGGTGCCGCATCGCTCACCCCATCGGTGATCTCGAACGCGGGCCGATCGTCCGCGTACGAGGAGTTTCCGCCGAGTGATTCCCCGAGCGCGAAACGGGCGTTCGAGACGGACGTATCGTACTGCAGCGTGTAGGCGCCATCCGGCAGGAAATCGAGCGCCCAGGACCCGTCGGAGCCCGTCTCGGTCGCCTGCTCGAAGACGTAGGACTGCTGATCCCCATCCCATCGGTAGGCAGAGACCTCCACGCGGCCGACGGGGGCGTCGTCTTCGGTCACGCTTCCGGTGATGGTGGCATCGACGGCGGCTGCGCTCGTCGCGCTCAACGGTGCTGCGATCAGCACTGCAGCGAGGAGGGCGGCCGGCATTCCACGGCGAAGGGCGGGGCGAGAGGTCATGCTGTTCTTTCTGGTCGTGACGGTTGTCGTGCGCATGTTCAGGCCACCCGCGCCTTCCCGAATGCCGTGACCGTTACCGGCCCCATGAGCCCGTAGGCCTGCGACGGGACGACGCCGTAGACAGCCGGATTGACGACCCTGAGACGGTTGATCAGCGGGGACGCGACCTCGACGCGCAGCGTGTTGCGGCCGGTGCGCACGTAGTCGGAGATGTCGAGTTCCGTATCACTCAGATCCACATGGTCGACCGGCACGCTGTTCACCCACACGCGGAAGGTGTCGAGTACCTGCCCCAGGGAGAGGCGGACACCGCCCGAGCCGGGCCGCCACGACGCGTCGAGCGCGAAGGTGGTGCGATAGTCCCCGATTCCGGCGACGTCGGCGTACCCCAATTGCGTCCAAGCACCGAGCGCACCGCTCTCCACGCGGTGGGAGACATGGTCGGTGGCGACGCCGTCCGCAGCGGGCTGCCAGTCGTCGAGCGTGAGCGACCACTCGGCGAGCTCGATGGGGTCCGGGAGGGCGGGCACGAGCGTCTGCTTCTGCCGGCCGTCGGCGAAGCGCACCGAATGAGGGCCCGCCTGCGAGGCGTGGAGGTACACCGCTCCGTCAGCGCGCACGGACACATCGTCTCCACTCGTCTCGATGACGACCGCGCGGGGCGTCGTCGCTCCGGCCCAGCCCTGCGGCGCGAGCACGACGACGGTCGACTGCGCCGGTTGCAATCGCAGATGCACGGTGATGGCCGCACCGTCTCGCGTGTACTTCGCGAGCGGCCGGATCGCTCCCGTCCACGCGTCGAGTTCGTAGGGCACGTGCGAATCCGAGGTGGCGAGTACGGTGACATCCTGCTCGACGTACGCGAGCTTATCCTTGCCCGGATTGTGCTTGGCGTTGACGAAGTAGAAGTAGTCGACGCCGTCGGAAACCCGGTGCACGTGCTTCACGCTCGAGCTGGAATGGCTGACGGTTCGGGTCACACCCAGCGCGGCCAGGGCCAGCGGAATGTCGTCGTTGCCCGCGGCATCGGCCACATTCGGGAGTGCGCGCATCTGGGCGATGATGTCGACGACTCGCTGATTCGTGGCGGCGTCGCGGAACCCGGTCGACGCAGGTGCGCTCCAATTGCCGAAGAAGACGATGGGGAAGCCCGACTGTGCCAGGGCGAGTAACGCCTCACCGGCCCGCACCGACATCGTGGCCTCGTTGCCGCGGAACCGGTCGATGTCGAGGATGAACGCGCGGTAGTTGCCGCCGTCCGGCGCGAAGCGACCGCCCTGGAGCACCGAGAGTTCTTGGAAGAGTCCTGATTCGTTCAGGAATCCGTGCGACCACCCGATCGGGATGCCCGCAGCCGTCGCCCACGGCGCACCGATGCCCGTCTGCGCCCAGCCCTTCTGCCGGAAGAACGCGATGTCGTACACGGGGCGTCCCTGCTGGAGTACCCACTGCGTGCGCGAGATGGCTGCCGCGACCCGGTCGAGGTGCTTCCACACGGGCATGCGCGGACCCCAGGCCTCGGAGTAGCCGACGCCGCCGTTGTAGGGGGAGAAGGCGGCGAACCCTGGCCATGCGGCGCCCGGTGCGGCCGCGTACGCGTATCCGTGCAGCACCGTCTGATTCACTCCGCCGCAGAAGGTCTCGGCGAGCGTGTAGAGCACTTCGTTGCGCCACGTCGTGAGATACGCCTTGTTGAGGTAGGCCGACGATTCGCAACTGAGCAGCTTGCGCCCAGCGATGTCTCGCCCGCTTGCGAGCACGCGGTAGTCGTCGACGTTCTTCGCACCGAGGGACTCCGTCTCCGGGATGTCGACGATGCCGGCCTGCTCGATGGAATCCTGCTCGAGGCCGTATGCCTGCACGCGGTATTCGAGTCCGTACGAGTGCGCCCAATCCCGCAGCGGAATGAGGTGGTACTCGGAGTACAGCTCGCTCATGACCTGGTTGAAATCGTCTCGGACGCGAGTGGTGACGACGTCGTCGAAGTCGTAGAGGTACTTCTCCTTCGTCTCGACCAGTGCGGGCAGGAACGGGAAGACGTCGTAGCTCATGCGCTTCTGGAACTCTTCGCGAGCCTTCGGAGTCCAGATGGTGGCGTGCGTCTCGATCTCGAGCGAATCCTCGAAGAAGCTGCCGCCGACGGACCCGAGCAGTCCTTTGATGCGGTCAGTGAGGAGGTTCGTCTCCCAGTAGTCGATGAGCGTCTGCGCGCCTGTCGCGCTGAAATGATCGACCACGTACGACGTGGGGTTCGTGTGGTCGCCGCCCTCCGGGCGCTGACCGCTCCCGCGTTCCCAGTACGCGAGGAGCACCCAGGAGCCGCCCGTGGCGGGCGCCGTCCACTCGAGGCGTTCGTTCGCGACGTCGCCCGTCAGGTCGACGAGGCTGCTGCGCTTCAGCACAGTCGTCTTTCCGACGCTGACGATCTCGAGCGCGTGCACGCCGATGAGCGCGCGCTCGGTCACCCCTGGCTCCGGGGGAGTGATGGGCTCGGGGAGCGGCCCCGAGAACGCGCTGCCCGGGGCGAGCGTCGTCGATCCGTGGGCGATCTCCTTGATCGCGGCCTCGGACTGGGGCGTGATGTTCGGCGTCGCCGCGGGCCATGACGGCCCGAGGGTGATATCGATCTCGATGCCCTCTTCCTCCGCGGTGGCGAGGGCGGTCTCGACTGCGGCGATCCAGTGCTCACCGCCCCATCCGAAGTTGTCGATGTCGAGCCCGCCCTTGACACTGTGGTGGACGTCGGAGATCTCGAGGCCGCCGAAGCCGGATCGCGCTGCGGTGCGCACCTCTGCCGCGATCTGCTCGAGGTCCACCTGACCGTTGGGCCACCACCAGCGGAACCGCGGAGCCGTGGCCATCGTCGGGTTCGTGAACCCGTCGAGCGTCGCGGCTCCGGTGCCGGTCTCAGCGCCAGCGACGGCGAGGGCGGCGGCGGGGTGGGACGCCGAGAGGGCGGCCACCCCCGCGGCGGTCACCGCCGAGTAGCGGATGAGTTGTCGGCGAGTCAGACCAGATGGCCGGCGGTCGACGTGGTGTGGCATGCGATTGCGCTCCCTTGCGACAACGGCGACGCAGCTTTCGCACACTCGCCGTCGAGTTGAATCGTTTCAAAACCGTGCAGCAAAAGCCTACTGACCGTTCATCGGCAATGTCAACGTTGCCGAGACGCAACACAACGTGCTATTCGCGGCCGATCCGTGCATCGAGCATGACGCTCGCGAGTCCGTGGGATGCCGACGCGGTTGCATGCCGCGCGTCGGCACCGCACGGACTCAGCGGTCGGTCTCTCGCTCCGTCTCTCGCTCGGCATCCTCGATCGCGGGAGCGACCCCGGGGGAGGAGCCGGGGGTGGGCTCCGCTTCAGGTGCGGCGATGGTGTCGATCGGCCCCGTCGTCGCGTCGACGTACCAGTCGGTGAGCGCGGGATCCTCGCTGTCGAAGCCCGCGCCGGCGCCTTGGTGGGCGGGCACGCTGTTCGTACCGAAGACGAAGTCATCGCCGAACTCGTCGATGCCGCGCCTCACGCCCTGCGCGATCGCAGCACGAGCATACGCGCGACGGATGATGTACGGATCGGTCCGCAGGTCCTTCGCCCAGGCGATCATGATCCCGATCACGATGAAAGCGAACGGCAGCGCTGACACCACCATCAGCGACTGGAGGCCGGCGAGCGTGTCTCGCCCACCCGCAAGGAGGAGAGCGACGGCGATGAGGCTGAGGAGGAGACCCCAGACGATCGTCACCCATTTCGCCGGCTCCGGCCGTCCCATCTGCGACATCGAGGCCATCACGATGGATGCCGAGTCGGCAGCCGTCACGAAGAAGACGAGCACAGCGATCATCGCGACCACGGAGGCGATCATGCCGAACGGCAGCTCGTTCAGCATGTCGAAGAGCACTGACTCGCCGGAGCCTCCGGTGTCGAGCTGAGCGCCCTGGAGCGTCTGGAAAATGGCCGTACCGCCGTAGATCACGAACCAGGTGATGACGATCGCCGAGGGCACGAGGACCACGGTCGTCACGAACTCTCGCAAGGTGCGGCCGCGGGAGATCTTCGCGATGAACATGCCGACGAAGGGCGTCCATGAGACCCACCAGGCCCAGTAGTACGTCGTCCAGGTCGACAGGAACTGCGTCGCATCCTCGCCCTGATTGGGGTTGCGCGCGAGCATGATCATCGCCTGCTGGAAGAACTCGATGATGGACGACGGCAGGAAGTTGAGCAGGTAGACCGTCGGTCCGACGATGAAGACGAAGAGGGCGAGCAGGCCGGTGAGGAACATATTAATGTTCGAGAGGCGCCGGATGCCCTTCTTGACTCCGGCGACCGCCGAAGCGATGAAGCAGGCCGTCAGGATCGCGATCGAACCCACGATGAAGGCGTTGCCCATGGGGCCGAGCCCGGTCACAATGCGGAAACCGCTCTCGATCTGCAGGGCGCCGATTCCGAGCGAAACCGCGGTGCCGAACAAGGTCACGATGATCGCGAAGATATCGATGATCCGGCCCAGAATGCGGTTGCTGCTTCCGGGGAACACCGGCTCGAAGAGGGCGGAGATAAGTGGCGCGCGGCCGCGACGGTACGCACTGTAGGCGATCGCGCCCCCGACCAGTGCGTAGAAGGACCACGCGATCGGACCCCAGTGGAGGATGGTCTGCGCGAGTGCCGGAAGAGCTGCGTCCCCGCTGCCGGGCTCGACCTCGAGACCCGGTGCCGGATCGAGGAAGTAGGTCAGGGGTTCGAGCGGGCCGTAGAAGAGCAGGCCGATCCCGAGCCCAGCTGCGAAGAGCATCGAGATCCACGACAGGGTCGAGAACTCCGGTTCCTCGTCATCCGAACCGAGGCGGATGCCGCCGGTGCGGCCGTAGCCAACGACGAGCATGAAGCAGACCACCGCGATGGCGAGGGAACCGAACAGCCAGCTGAAGTTCTCGGTGACCCAGGTGAGCGAGTTCCCGCCGACGACGGCGATGGTGTCCGGCGCGATGAAGGCCCAGACGATCACTGCGAGCGTGCAGGCGACGGCGACACCGAGGACCACCCAGTTCGTGGCGAAGCGGACTCCGGTCTGCTCGACCCCGATGCCCGGGATGAGGCCGGGGTGGGGGACCGGAGGCGGGGTGACCAGTGTGATCTTGCGCGTGCGCTTGCCTGGCTCGTGCCGGTCACTCATATGAAATATCGCTTTCGTCGGTAGGCGCGAGTTGCGCGCGTGCCGCTTCGATGAAGCGGCGGATCAGTTCTGGGTGCTTCTGGCCAGGGGAGCGCTCGACGCCGCTGGAGACGTCGACGCCGCCGGGTCGAGCGGTGGAGATCGCTGCTGCGACATTCTCGGGGGAGAGGCCGCCGGCCAGCAGCCAGTCCGGGCCGATACGGCGCGTGAGTTCGCTGTCGCTCCCGAGCGGAGAGAGATCCCACGTGTCGCCCGAACCAGGGATCGCGCCGTCGAGGAGGAGTCGTTCCTCATTCAGCTCCCCGGCGTACAACTGCGGAGCTTCGGTCAGCGACGTCGCGCGCCACACTCGGGGGAGCAGCGCCTGCGCGCTCGCCACGTCAGCCGCGGTAAACGACCCGTGCAGCTGCAAGACATCGAATCCGAGATCGAGTGCCAGCCGTGCCGCTTCCGCAGCGGGGATCGTGTTCACGACGAGCACGGTGTCGACGTCCGGCCGAGCGCTCCGCGCAGCGCTGATCACGGCCCGCGCGTCATCCGCCGATGCGTGGCGGGGGCTGCGCGGGCTCATGACGACGCCGATGGCATCGGCGCCGAGCTCGACTGCAAGCGCTGCGTGCGCGGGCTCGCGAAGCCCGCAGATCTTGACGTACATACCCATCCCTCGTTTCGGCGACTCTCCAGGGTACCCAATGGGCCGCGAGGTCGACATCACGGGGCGCCGGTCGCGGGAGTCGAGCGGATGAACACCGGGCTCGCCGAGACCACGCGTCGACGTATGTTCGTTACGCTCAAGGGGTGTCTTGGCGTGCGCAGAGCCGGTCTCGAGTGCTTGAGGTGTTCGCCGTGTTCTTGCGACTCGGGTGCACCTCGTTCGGCGGCCCGATCGCCCACCTCGGGTATTTTCGCGAGGAGTTCGTCGTACGTCGACGCTGGATGAGCGACGCGGAGTACGCGCAACTCGTCGCGCTGTGCCAGTTCCTCCCCGGCCCGGCGTCGAGCCAGGTCGGCTTCGGGCTCGGACTGCGTCGGGCGGGCCTCCCCGGTGCCATCGGGGCGTGGATCGCGTTCACTCTTCCGTCGGTGGCCGTCATGATCGCCCTCGCACTGGGCGCGGCTTCTCTGACGGGGCCAGTCGCCGACGGCGTGCTGCACGGTGTGCTCGCGGTCGCTGTCGCCGTCGTCGCGCACGCCGTGCACGGCATGGCACGATCCCTCGCGCCGGATCTGCCGCGCGCCGGGATCGCCGCGCTCGCAGGAATCGTCGCATTGCTCGTCGGTGGCGTCTGGGGGCAGCTCGCTGTACTGTGCGGTGGCGCCGCCGCCGGAGTCCTCCTGCTGAGGCGATCTGCGGAGCTCGAAACGGACGTGGGCGCGCAGGGGAGCGGGCGGGCCATGGGCGTCTCGCGACGGAGCGGAGCCGTCGCCTTGGCGATCGGTGGCGCACTCCTCGTCGCTCTCCCGATCATCGCGGGCGCGGTGCAGCACACCGCTCTGTCGGTCACCGACGCCGCGTACCGCGCCGGAGCGACCGTATTCGGGGGAGGCCACGTCGTGCTGGCGACCCTGCAAGCGGAGCCGGCGCTCGCTCGCGGAATCGATCAGGATCAGCTGCTCTTCGGATACGGCGCCGCGCAGGCCATGCCCGGACCTCTGTTCAGCATCGCCGCGTACGTCGGCGCGCTCGCTGACGGGGCGGGGAGTGTTTCAGAGCGCGTGGGCCTCGCAGTGCTTGCGATCGTGGCGATCTTCACCCCGGGGTTCTTGCTGCTCCTCGGCGTGCTGCCCTTCTGGGCGCGGCTCCAGCGAACCCCGAGAATCGCCGCGGCGGTGCGGGGGATCAACGCTGCCGTGGTCGGCGTGCTCGCTGCGGCCTTCATCGATCCCGTGCTGACTCACGGTGTGACGGACGTCGCTGCACTCGCACTGGCGCTCGCCGCGCTGGTCGCCCTGTACCTGCGCGTGCCGCCGTGGATCGTCGTCGTGACGGGCGCGGTCTGCGGCGCCGCGTCGACTCTGCTGTAGTGCCGTGGCAGTCTGCGCGGCGCGTTCAACGGGTATCAGACCGTTGGGGCTGGAACAGGGGAGAATCGGCGAGCTGCATGCCGAAGACAATGCGCATAATGCTGCTGTCGCTGAAGTCTTCAGCGATTCGCTGCATGCCGATCTTCTCGGCAACCCGCGCCGAAGCGCGATTGTCAGGGTGGACAATCGCGACGAGCTCGTTTGCGCTCAAGCGCGTTCGTGCGAAATCGCGGCACGATGTTGCGGCCTCAGTGGCGAGGCCGAGGCCGTGCCAATCCGGAATGAGGTGATACCCGACCTCGAGCATGCGCGTGCCGTTCACAGATTGCCAGGTCAGTCCACAGTCGCCGACAAACTCACCACTCGTCGTCTCAATGATCCAGAGGCCGTATCCGTGTGTGGCGTAGTTCTTCTGATTCCACTCAATCCACTCGGCAGCCTCGGCCCGTGTCTTCGGCGATGGATAGAACTCCATGACGTCCGGATCGCCGAGCATTGCCGCCATTGCGTCCAAATCTTCAGGCGACATCTCTCTGAAACGTAGACGATCGGTGTTAAGCGGAAGCATGGCGAACAGTTTAGTCAGCGTGGTGAGAAGGCTCTACGTAGCCCTGCCTGTCAGCCAAGCTGACATAATATAGATTATCATGCATGCTGGGCGGAGTGCGAGCGAGACCTGATCCACGCTGACGGCTGTGCGTTCGGCGCGAACATTACGCGCAACAATCGCATATGCGCCGTTGCGCGTTCAGTCCCTGGAAGCTGCCCGTCGAAAACCTGAGGCACGGAATCTCTGGCCTCGAATCGTCGCAGCATGTGTCGATTCTGGAACTCATCGTCGTCGATGAGCTCGGGCATTCCATTTCTGACATAACTCCGATCGAAACACGTGCCGATCCGCGCGCACGGTTCACGATCCGCGCTTCACACGCCTACGCCCGGCGTGAGCCGAGCAGCAGCATGGTGCGCGCAGCGAGGGCTGCCGCTCCGACGCCGCCGAACTCCCCCGCGCTGAGCATCAGGGCGGAATTCTCCGTCGCGACGGCTACGCCGACGAGCACGACGGCAGCGCCCACGGTCACCCACCCGGCGATTGCGAGACCGACCGATGCACTGCCGCCGAGTACGGTCTCACCGCGCGACGTCGGCGGTCGAATCAGCGACGCAGCGGCGAACGCGACGACAGCCAACGCGATTCCCCCGTACACGTCGCTCGGACGGTGCCATCCGTATGCGAGCAGCTGCCACCCGACAGCTGCGATCAGGGCAGCGCCTCCGAGCGCGACGAACGCGCGCACGCGGCTCGGCACCGCCCAGATGAGCGCCGCGGTGATAGCGGCGAAGACCGTCATATGGCCGCTCGGAAACGTGTTCGCCGCGTCGAGCTCGAAGAGCTCGGGGCGGGTCAGGAGCCGCAGCTTCAGCAGTTGAGCGGCGAGGATCGACAGCGCCGGGATGACGGTCACGACGAGCGCTCGTCTGAAGCCGTGCGACACCCAGGCGATCACGCCGACGACGACGAGTGCGATCGCGACCGTCGGAATCGACACGAGGTTGAGCGGCGGAGGCGGGGTGAACGTGAAATCTGCGGCGTCGAGCACGCTCTCCTCGGCGCGCTGCCCGACGACGTTGCGCACGCCGAGCACGTACGACGCGATGCCGACAGCAGCCCAGAATACGAGGAACCAGGTCGCGCGGAGCCGGCCGCCCGCGGCGACGCCGCTCACGCGCGGGCTCCGAGCGCCGAGACCGAGCCGGCCCCCGAGCGGGCATCCGCCGTGCGCACCGCCCAGAGCGCGAGCGCTGCCGCAGTCGATACGTTGAGCGAATCGACGCCGTGCTCCATCGGAATGACCACGGCGCGCGTCGAGGCGGCAAGCGCACGATGCGTCAGGCCGGCGCCCTCAGTGCCGAACATCAGTGCGAGACGCTCCGGAAGCTCGTCGACGTAGTCGGCGAGATCCTCAGCGTCGTCGCGCAGCGCGAACGCGGTGAGTTCGTACCCGGCGTCGCGGATCATCGGGCCGGCCTCCCGCCAATCGGGCAGCCGCGCCCACGGAACTTGCAGCACGGCGCCCATGCTCACGCGCACAGCGCGACGGTACAGCGGATCAGCGCATGCCGGTGTCAGCAGTACCGCGTCTGCTCCGAGCGCCGCGACGGAGCGGAAGATGGCTCCGACGTTGGTGTGGTCGGCGAGGTCTTCGAGTACGACGATGCGCCGAGAGTCCCTGAGCAGGGCTTCGGGGTCTCGGGGCTGAGGTCGGTGCATGGAGGCGAGAGCTCCGCGGTGCAGGTGGAACCCCGTGAGCGCCGCGAGCTGATCCGACTCCCCCACGTACACCTCCACATCGGGGAACGCTTCGAGCAGCGGTTCGACGCGCGGCAGCCACTCTTCGAGCAGCAGAACGGAGCGCGGGCGGTGCCCCGCTCGCAGTGCACGCTCGATCACCTTCGGCGACTCGGCGAGGTAGAGGCCTTCTTCCGGCTCCCGCACCCGGCGCAGCGCGACATCCGTGAGCTGGGTGTAGTCGGCGAGCTGCGGGATGTCGAGATCAGTGATTCGCGTCACCCTCACGCGCGGCCCCCTATGATGGCTTCTGCGGCGGTGCTGCGCGTCGAGGGAGACACGACCGTGAGCGGGGCGATGAAGTCTGCGACATACGCAGCCGCGTCGTGCACGGCCTCGTAGTGCACCAGATGGCCGGTGCCGGGAATGATGCGGAGTTGCGATCCGCGTACGCGTCGCTGAAGGTCGAGCTGCTTGGCGAGCGGGGTGATGTCATCCCGCTCCCCCGCGATCAGCAGCGTCGGCATCGTGAACGCGTCAGAGTACTCGACGACGGTGTGCGAGACCGAAGCGCGGAAGGCCTCGAGCAGCGTCGAGGCGTCGGCGAACGTGCTGAAATACTGCGCGTGCTGGCCGTGAATCCAAGCCCGAAGTTCAGGATCCCTCGTCTTCGCCATCACCTCGCTCATGATCCGAACGATGGCGGGATTGCCGAGGAGTGCTCGTGCACCGCGTTCGGGCAGGAGCTCCGCCGCCCGATAGTAGCCGATCGCGAGCTGCGTGAGAGCGGCCTGCGGCCCCGCGAGTGCTGGAGCCGAGATCGGATTGATGAGGATCAGTCGGAGCGGGTCCAGGCCTTGCGCGATTGCCCTTGCCACCACGAGCGAGCCGAACGAGTGGCCGAGCACGTTGAATCCGCTGGTCGCGGCCGCGGCTGCGAACGAGCGGAGCCACTCCCCGTACAGCGCGAGATCGTGCGTACGGCCGGGAATCGCTGGGCTCTCACCGAAACCCGGGAGGTCGGGAACGAGGATCCGCAATTCTGGGCGGAGCTCCACAATCCGGGCCGCGATGCCTTCGAGGCCGTGGTGATCGCCGCGAAAGCCGTGGACGAGGATCAGCGTCTCCCCCGTCTCGTCACCGTACTCCCAGGCTCGGGTGTCGACACCGAGGGCGGGAACGTGCAGAGAACGAGGGGCGAAAGTCACGGGACAGATTCTACCGAGACCCCCTGACAGCCTCCTGCCGCTGGCGGCAGGCGGTCAGGGGGTCGGGCCGAAGACAAACGACGCGCCCGGCAGTCGATACCATCGACGGAGACGAAAGGACTTCCGTGACCGAAACGCTCCCGCTGTGGGCCGCAGACCTGGCCGTGTTCGATACCGAGACGACGGGCATCGACACCGCGCACGCCCGCATCGTGAGCGCTTCGATCGCCCTCCTCGGTGCGGGCGGCGAAGTGTCGGAACGATACGACTGGCTGCTCGACCCAGGCATCGAGATTCCCGCCGCAGCGGTGCAGGTCCACGGCATTAGCAACGAGATCGCCCGTACCAGCGGCATCGAGGCCGCAGTGGGAGTGCGCCAGATCGTCGATCAGCTGCTCGAAATGATCGAGCGCGGGTTTCCCGTCGTCGCGTACAACGCGCCCTACGACCTCACGCTGCTCGCGGCTGAGGCGGCTCGGCATGGTGTGCCATGGCCGGCGGAGATCTCCCCGGTGATCGATCCGCTCATCCTCGACAAACAGCTCGATCGCTACCGCAAGGGCAAGCGCACGCTCGAAGCAGTGGCGGCGCATCACGGAGTCGACATCGGCAATGCGCACGATGCCGGTGATGATGCGATCGCTGCGGGGCGAGTGCTCCAGAAGATTGCGGCGAAGTATGCGGACGTGGTTCCGGCGGAGCTCGACGAGCTTCATCGGCTGCAGATCGAGTGGGCTGCTGCTCAGGCGGCGAGTTTTCAGGACTACATGCGGAGGGTGCGCGATGCATCATTCGTCGCCGACGGGCGCTGGCCGATCCGCTGACGCGCCGCGGAAGCGAGAAAGGGCCGGGCGATCCGCAGAGGATCGCCCGGCCCTTTCCAGTGCCGCAGTCGCGACTTAGGCGCCGAAGCCCTTGAAGCGCTGGTTGAACTTCTCGACGCGACCGGCCGAGTCCATGATGCGCTGCTTGCCCGTGTAGAACGGGTGCGATGCGCTCGAGATCTCGACATCGAGGACGGGGTAGATCTCGCCGTCGAGCTCGATGGTCTTCTCGCTGGTGAGCGTCGAACGGGTGAGGAACGTCTCCCCCGACGCGAGGTCGCGGAAGACGATTGCGTTGTACTCGGGGTGGGTATCGGTCTTCATGAGAGTTCCTTCGTGTTTGCCTGGGAGAGAGCGTGTAACAGCACGCCCGGAGGTCTTGGGATCGGCGAATTTCGTCGCACCAAAGTGATACTTTAGCAGACCGAGAGGCGTATGAGTGAGATCAGGGCTTCGGGCGTGCCACAGCGGAATACCGGCCATCCGTGGACGACAGTTCGAACGGCATGTCGAAGGTCGCTTCCAGGGACTCGGCGGTGAGCGTGTCCGCAATCGGGCCGGCGGCCTGGATCTTGCCGTCGCGCAGCATGAGGACGTGGGTGAAGCCGGGTGGGATCTCCTCGACATGGTGGGTCACCATGATCATGGCCGGCGACGAAGGGGACGCTGCGAAGCCGGAGAGCATCTGCAGCAACCGCTCGCGAGCTCCGAGATCGAGGTTGGCGCTCGGCTCGTCGAGCAGCAGCAACTCGGGATCGGTCATGACCGCGCGGGCGATGAGGGCGCGCTTTCGCTCACCGTCGCTCAGCGTGCCGAAGGTGTGGTCAGCGTACGCTCCGAGGTCCCACTCCGCGAGAATGCGCTCGGCTTGACGCACGTCGATGCTGTCGTAGTGCTCATTCCACCGGCCCTCGACCGAATAGGCGGCGGTCAGCACGACGTCGCGCACGAGTTCGTTCGCCGGGATGCGCCTGGCCGACGCCGAAGACACGAATCCGATGCGGTTGCGGAGCTCGAAGATGTCGACCTTGCCCAGTCGCTCGTCGAGCACCTCGACGGTGCCGCGAGTCGCGTAGTCGTTGGCCGTCGCGAGCTTCATGAGCGTCGTCTTCCCTGCGCCGTTCGGCCCGAGGATCACCCACCGCTCCGAATCCTCGACCGACCAGGTGACCCCGTCGAGGATCGGCCGGCGGTCGCGCACATAGGAGACATCGGTGAGGCGGAGCACATTGACCATAGCGCTCAGCCTATCCTGGGAATCATGACTTCTCCCGGCACCACACGCCCCCTCGTCGTGCTCGATTGCGACTCCACCACCATCCAGGACGAGGTGATCGAGTTGCTCGCCGAGGCGGCGGGGAGCCTCGACGAGGTGGCAGCGGTCACCGAGCGCGCCATGCGAGGGGAGCTCGATTTCGCGGAGAGCCTGCGAGATCGCGTCGCGACACTCGCCGGGACCCCCGAGTCGGTCTTCGCCGAAGCCTACGAGCGTGTGCGGCCGACCTCGGGCATCCGCGAACTCATCGCCGCAGTGCATGCCCGAGGCGGAAAGGTCGGCGTCGTGTCGGGTGGATTCCACGAGGTGCTCGATCCGCTCGCGGCGGATCTCGGCATCGATCTCTGGCGCGCCAATCGGCTCGACCTGGTGAACGGAATCCTCTCGGGGAGCACCGTTGGGCCGATCATCGACGCATCGGCGAAGGCGGCGGCGCTGATCGAGTGGGCGGCGGCCGAAGAGATCCCGCTCTCCGCCACCATCGCTATCGGAGACGGTGCCAACGATCTTGAGATGATGGCGATCGCCGGCATCGGCGTGGCCTTCAACGGCAAGCCGATCGTGCGCGAGCGCGCCGACATCTCGATCGAAGACGATCTTGCGCTCGCCATCCCGCTGCTCGAACGGCTCGCCTGAGTCGTCTCGCCTGAGCACTCAGAAGTTGTTGAGCGCTTCCGTATCCGCTGGGATGACTCCGTCGGCCAGCAGCGACTCGCCGAGCCGCTTGAGCGCGGTCAGGGCGACGTTCTGCGGCATGGGTCCGTACGAGACACGAGCGACGCCGAGCGCTTCGTACTCGGCGGCGGTGAGGGCGCCGGGAAGGCCGATGACGCTGATCTTGCGCTCGCCGATGCCGTCGACGAGTGCCCGAGTGTCGTCGGCATCGAGCACGCCAGGCACGAACACGCACGTGGCGCCGGCGTCGAGATAGGCGCGTCCCCGCTCGATCGCGTCGGCGATCGCGATCTCGCGCGGGCGGTCGCCGCCCTTGACGAGCGCGTCGGTGCGCGCGTTCAGCACGAAGGAGACCTCTTCGCGCTCCCCCGCCGCCATCGCCGCACGCATCACGGCGACCGACTCGTCGAGCGGTCGCATCTGATCCTCGATGTTCGCGCCCGAGGCCCCGGCCCCGATCGCCCGTCGCACCGTCTCGCCTGCATCGCCGAACCCTCCGTCGAGGTCGGCGGACACGGGCAGATCCGTGGCGGAAGCGATTCGCGCGATCGCCGCGATCATGGTGTCCAGCGGAATCTGCTCACCGTCGGCGTACCCGTGGCTCGCCGCGATGCCGTGACCCGCCGTGGCGATCGCACGAGTCCCCGGCAGCTGCGAGACGACGCGGGCGCTGACGGCGTCCCACACGTTCACGACGCGGAGAGCGGTCGGCGCCGCATACAGGTCGGCGAGGGTCTGGGCGTCGACCGCGACGCGGGTCAGGGAGCGGGGCTGGTGTGATGAACTCATGGGCACAGGCTACTGGTCGTGGCGCGACGGGCGAAAGGGCGCTCCCGCACCCGATCGGACTCCGTCAGTGCCCCATGCCCAGGCCGCCGTCGACGGGGATCACCGCGCCCGAGATGTATGCGGCGTCGTCCCCGGCGAGGAACGATGCCGCTCCGGCGATTTCGGCGACCTGACCGAAGCGTCCGGCCGGAATCGAGCCGAGGTACTGCTGCTGCTGGGCCTCCGGGAGAGCAGCCGTCATATCGGTCTCGACGAAGCCGGGCGCGATCACATTGGCGGTGATGCCGCGCGATCCGAGCTCTCGAGTGAGCGAGCGAGCGAATCCGACGAGTCCGGCTTTCGACGACGAGTAGTTGATCTGTCCCGGTCCCCCGTACAGCCCCACGACGCTCGAGATCAGAATCACGCGTCCGAATCGACCCTTCAGCAGGCCCTTCGCGGCGCGTTTCACCACGCGGAACGTGCCGGTGAGGTTCGTGTCGATGACGCTGGTGAACTCCTCTTCTGTCATCCTCAGGAGCAGGGTGTCCTTCGTGATGCCGGCGTTTGCGACGATCACCTCGACAGGCCCGAGTTGCGCTTCGACCTCGGTGAACGCGGCGTCGATCGAAGCCGCGTCGGTCATCTCCGCGCGTACCGTCAGCGATCCTTCCGGGCCCTCGCCCGACCGCGAGGTCACAGCGACGCGATGACCGTCCGCGAGCATGCGTTCTGCGAT
Source organism: Leucobacter sp. USHLN154 (assembly GCF_037145595.1). NCBI lineage: Bacteria > Bacillati > Actinomycetota > Actinomycetes > Micrococcales > Microbacteriaceae > Leucobacter > Leucobacter sp. USHLN154. The sequence continues at coordinate 227,566 of NZ_JBBCXF010000003.1, read as the reverse complement.
GGCGTAACCGATACCGCGGTTTCCGCCGGTGACGAGTACGGTGCGCGAGGTGGGCATGGGATTCCTTCCGTCTGAATAACTGCCGACCAGCCTACCCATCCGAGGGCGCTGGAAGCCGGGGAAGACGGCGATCCCGGGCGCGGATTCAGGTGAACGGCGTAGGCTTGGCGGGTACGGAGAAGGGGCGCATGGCGAAGAGTTACGACGTGACGTCGGCTGGGGTGAACCCCGCCGAGGATCGCGCGCACCGCATGCGCATGTACTTCATCGCGATGACCCTGCGAGTCGCCTGCGTCGTATCGCTGTTCTGGGTGAGGGACTGGTGGGTGCTGCTGTCTGCAGCTGGGGCGATCTTCCTGCCCTGGTTCGCGGTGCTCGTCGGCAACGCGGTCGCGCACGGAGGCGAGCAGGTGCCGGACGCGCCCGAGCCATTGCAGATCGAGGCATCGGAAGCCGAACCCATCGAAGCGACGGACGTCGCCCACGAGGTCATCGTGGTCGATGTCGACCCGGAGCGACGCGGTTCCCACCCCCGTCCGCAGACTCCTGGAGCAGAGCTGTGAACGGTGTGGTCGCGCCGTCGTTGAATCTTGGCGGCGTTCCGGAGCGTCGCTTCGAATGCTCGCGAGCCGGTTGTCGAGAGGATGCCCCGTGGGCCATCCTCTGGCGCAACCCGAAGATCCACGGCCCCGAGCGCCGCAAGACCTGGCTGGCCTGCGATGAGCATCGCGCGACGCTGTACGATTTTCTCGAGGCCAGAAGCTTCCCGCTCGAGGTGCGCACGGTGGGAGAGCTCGATGACTGAACACGGAACGCTCGACCGCGACATGCCCGCGCCGTCCGCTGAGAACGCTGGGCAGCACCAGCGCGACCGCGTCGGCTGGGGGTTTCTGCGATCCGGCCGCTGGGCGGGGTACGCCGCGATGCTGCTGATCTTCTCGATCGCCTGCGTGCTCCTCGGCAACTGGCAGTTCGAGCGCCGCGCAGAGGCCCGTGCTGAGATCGACCGCATCGACAACAACTACGACGCGCCGCCGGCAGTGCTCGCCGACGAACTGCCGGAGCTGTCGGAGTTCGACGAGGATCGCCAGAAGTGGCGCACGGTGCTGGTCGAGGGCGAGTACACCGGAGACCCGTTCCTCGCACGAAACCGGCCCGGGCCCGGCGGAGTCGGCTCGGACCTGATCCAGGCATTGCGCACCGCAGAAGGATCCACGTTCTTCGTCGATCGCGGATGGGTGCCCGTCGACGGTGCGTCGGCGGAGGACATCGATCCAGAAGCCTTGCCGTCGCCCCCGGAGGGGCCGGTGACGGTAGAGGCGCGATTGCGCGCCTCGGAGCCCGAGATTCCGGGCCGCACGACGTCTGGTCGAGCGGTCGCGAGCATTGAGTTGCCGGAGATCGCCGCGCTGGCGGGAGTCTCAGATTCTGCGTACACGGGCGCCTACGGGATGCTCGTCAGCGAGTCCCCGGATGCTGAGCACGGGGTGCTTCCCGCGAAGCCCGCACGCGACGAGGGGCCGCACCTCTCGTATGCCGTGCAGTGGTACATCTTCATCGCCATCGCGGCGATCGGCGTGACGTACGCAGCCAGGCGAGAGTACCGCACCCTCAATATCGGCAGCGACGAAGTGCTCGAGTACGACCGGAGGACGGCGGAGCGAAAGCGCCGACGTGGACCGAGCGACTCCGACATCGAGGATGCATTGCTCGATGGGTGAGTCACATGTGCGAGGGATGCTGCGTCGGCTGTCCCTGCCGGGCTCGATCGTGCTCCTGGGCGCAGCGCTGGCGATGAGCGGGTGCGCCGCGCCGGTCGATCCGGCGGCGACGCGAGAATCGCTCTCCGACGTGACGGAGGATCCGGCACCGCCTGAGGCGGCTGAGCTCTACGACGCCGAACTGCACCCGGAGCCGGTTGTGGATCCCGTCGATTGCGATCCCTATCTGGTGATCACCGCCCGCGGCACGGGTGAGCCGAGCCAGGGCCAGCTGCTCTCACCTGTGGCGCGAACCATTTCACAGGCACGACCCGGCGATGTGGGAGTGCTCGACCTCGACTACCCGGCCGACACGGATGTGAAAGAGGGCGGCACCCTGGGGGTGCGCACTCTCATCGACGTGCTGAACGTGCAAGCCGACGCCTGCCCCGCACAGAGATTCGTGCTGCTCGGCTACTCTCAGGGCGCTCTCGTCGTCGGCGACGGGCTCGCCGAGCCGGAGGCCCGGATGGTCGGAGCCACCGTCGGTACCGTCGCCGAGGAAGCGCTCGAACGTGTGCTCGCGGTCGTCTTCTACGGTGATCCGCGCTTCGTGGGCGCCGAGGAGTACAACGTCGGGAGCTTCGACCCGGAGACCGACGGGCTGCTCCCCCGACCTGAAGGCGCGCTCGACGCCGTCGAAGAACGCGTGCGCGATTACTGCGTGGCGGGAGATTTCATCTGCCAGAGCAGCCTCGACTTCGACGAGGAGCCGCACGTCGAGTACTACTCCAACGGGATGCAGGGCGATGGCGCCGCGTTCGTGATCACGCGACTCGACGACGCCGGTGCCGAGTTCCGCGAGGATGGCGGGGAGCGAACGCCGCCGTCGACGCCCACTCCCCGCCCGCGTTCCTAAGCGAGCTCGATGAGCTCGAGGTACTCCTTCGACCAGTGATCTTCGGTCGCGTCCGGCATGATGAGGACGCGCTCGGGGTTCAGCGCTTCGACGGCTCCCGGATCGTGCGAGACGAGCACGACGGCTCCCGAGAAGTGCGCGAGCGCGTCGAGCACCTCTTCGCGGCTCGCCGGGTCGAGGTTGTTCGTCGGCTCGTCGAGCAGCAGCACATTCGCACTCGACACCACGAGCATGGCGAGGGCGAGGCGGGTCTTCTCTCCGCCTGAGAGCACCCCGGCGGGTTTGTGCACGTCATCCCCGGTGAAGAGGAACGACCCGAGCACACGACGTGCTTCCGTCTCCGTGAGGTGCTGCGACACGGAGACCATGTTCTGCAGCACGCTCGCCTTGACGTCGAGGGTCTCGTGCTCCTGGGCGTAGTAGCCGACCTTGAGCCCGTGACCGGCGATGAGCTCACCGGTATCGGGCTCATCGACGCCCGCGAGCAGGCGCAGCAGTGTGGTCTTGCCCGCACCGTTGAGGCCCAGAATGACGACCTTCGATCCGCGATCGATCGCCAGGTCCACGCCCGCGAAGATCTCCAGAGAACCGTACGACTTCGAGAGCCCTTCGGCCATGAGCGGCGTCTTGCCGCACGGCGACGGATCGGGGAAGCGCAGTTTCGCGACCCGCTCGACTTGACGCTCGTCTTCGAGACCCGCGAGCATCTTGTCGGCGCGCGCGACCATCTGGTGCGCGGCAGCGGCCTTCGACGCCTTCGCCCCGAAGCGCGCGGCCTGATCTTTCAGTACCGAGGCCTTCTTCTCGATGTTGCTGCGCTCCTTGCGGCGACGCTCCTCGTCGGCGGCGCGCTGGCGCAGGTACAGCTTCCAGTTCATGTTGTAGATGTCGATGACCTGACGGTTGCCGTCGAGGTAGAAGACGCGGTTGACGGTCTCGCCCACGAGGTCGATGTCGTGGCTGATGACGATCACGCCGGCCTTCGAGTGCTTCAAGAACTCGCGCAGCCACACGATCGAGTCGGCGTCGAGGTGGTTCGTCGGCTCATCGAGAATCATCGTGTCGGCGTCGGAGAACAGGATGCGGGCGAGTTCGATGCGACGGCGCTGACCGCCCGAGAGCGTTTTCAGCGGCTGATCGAGAATGCGGTCGGGCAGACCGAGGTTGTTCGAGATCGACGCCGCCTCCGACTCGGCGGCGTACCCGCCGAGCGCCTGGAAGCGGTCTGTGAGATTGCCGAATCGCTTCATGGCTTTCTCTGCGACCGCCGGGTCGCTCGAGCCCATGTCCTCCGTCGCTTTCGCGATGTTCTGCTGCAGCGTGCCGAGCCCGCGCGCGTCGAGGATGCGGTGACGCGCGATCTGCTCGGGATCGCCGGTGCGCGGATCCTGCGGAAGGAAACCGAGTTCGCCGGTGACCTTGATCGCGCCTTCCGCGGGAGGCAGCTCCCCCGACAACGTGCGGGTGAGCGTGGTCTTGCCGGCGCCGTTGCGACCGACGAGGCCGATCTTGTCGCCGGGGTTCACGCGGAACGTGACCCCCGACATGAGGCGACGGGCGCCGACGTCGATGGCGAGGTCTTCGACGGAAATCATGGTGTGAGGCTCCTAGATCGTGCCGGCTCAGCGCATCACGGGGAGACGTTCTCGCGCCAGGGCTGAGCGAATGGGCAACCTCACCATCCTAGCTGCTCGAAGCAGATGGCGCTCCCAGAGCCGCGGTGTCCGCCCAGAGCACGGTCTCCGCTGCTCCGAAGACCCGTGCCGCAGGGAGCAGCGGGGCGCTCCGAGCGATGGTCCGACCGACCGCCTCGGCTTTCGCGGTGCCCGCCGCGATGAGCCAGACGCGCTCAGCACGTCGCAGCGCCGGAAGGGTCAAGGTGACGCGCTCCGGCGGTGGTTTCGGCGAATTTCTGATCGGGAGCGCTTCCGGCGCTTCGTCTGAGACGATCTGGAGCTCGTCCATGCCGGGAAACAGAGATGCGATGTGGCCATCGGGGCCCACACCGTTCAACGCGACATCGATACGGTCGATGCCATGGACGACGGCTGCGTAGGCGCCGGCGGCCTCGTCGAGCGCGAGCCCGGAATCCGGCCCCGCCACCCGGTGCACGAGCGAAGGATCGACGGCGACCGCGTCGAAGAGCGTGCGGTCGGCGAGAAGATCATTGCGATCCTCATGACCCGACGGGACCCACCGCTCGTCGCCCCAGATGAACCGGACCCGGGTCCACTCGACGGTGTCGCGATCCGGATGGGAGCTCAGGGCCTCGAGCACACGCTCGCCGCCGGAGCCACCGGTGAGCACCGCGCACGGCACTCCCCCATCGCCCTGGCGCTGCCGGCAGACCTCGATGAACGCTCCCGCGAGCGCGTGGGCCAGTTCATCGAGGGTCGGGTGCTGCGAGATGCGCATGGACATACGAATTCGCCTGCGCCTAGGCGGAGATCTCGCTGCGGTCGCCCGACCAGAGCGTGTGGAACGATCCCGGGCGGTCGGTGCGGCGGTACGTATGCGCTCCGAAGAAATCGCGCTGCCCCTGCACGAGCGCGGCGGGGAGGCGCTCGGCCCGCAGCCCGTCGTAGTAGGCGAGCGACGAGGAGAACGCCGGTGCCGGAATTCCAGCCCCGGTCGCGTGGACGACGACGCGTCGCCACGCCTCCTGGCTCTTCGCGAGAGCCTCGGCGAAGTACGGTGCGCTCATCAGCAGGGCGAGGTCGGATTCAGCCGCATAGGCATCGGCGATCCGGTTCAAGAACTGCGCCCGAATGATGCAGCCGGCGCGCCAGATGCGTGAAATCGCACCGAGATCGATGGTCCAGCCGTATTCTGCGGCGCCCGCGCGGATCTCATCGAAACCCTGCGAGTACGCGACGATCTTCGAGGCGTAGAGCGCCTGGCGCACGTCCTCGATGAATGCGGCTTCGTCGGCAACTGCGGGCTGCTCGCTCGGGCCCGGAAGCGACGAGGCTGCCGCACGCTGCTCAGGGTGAGATGACAGCGAGCGCGCGAACGTGGCCTCGGCGATGCCCGACACGGGAACGCCGAGCGCGAGCGCGGTCTGCACCGTCCAGGCGCCCGTGCCTTTCGCACCGGCTTGATCGAGGATCACGTCGACGAGTGGCTTGCCGGTCGCGGCATCGTTCTGACGGAGCACCTCCGCCGTGATCTCGATGAGGTACGACTCGAGTTCACCGTCGTTCCACTCGGCGAAGATGTCGGCGATCTCCGCAGGCGACTTTCCGGTGCCCCGTCGAATGAGGTCGTAGGCCTCGGCGATGAGCTGCATATCGGCGTACTCGATGCCGTTGTGGACCATCTTGACGAAGTGGCCGGCGCCATCGTGGCCCACGTGCGTCACGCACGGTTCGCCCTCTGCGACCGCGGCGATGGAGCGCAGGATCGGGCCGAGCGTCTGCCAGGCTTCGTCGGAACCGCCAGGCATGATGCTCGGACCGTTGAGCGCGCCTTCCTCGCCGCCCGAGATGCCGGCGCCCACGAAGTTGATGCCCGTCGCCCGCACGGCGCGCTCGCGCCGGATGGTGTCAGGGAAGTATGCGTTGCCGCCGTCGACGATGATGTCACCGGGTTCGAAGACGTCGACGAGGGCATCGATCGTCGCATCGGTGGCTGCGCCGGCCTGCACCATGATGATGGCCGTTCGCGGCTTCTGCAGCGACGCCGCGAACTCCTCGTAGGTGAACGCCGGCACGAACTGCGCCTCCGGGTGAGCTGCGACCAACGCCTCGGTGCGCTGCGGGCTGCGGTTGAACACCGCCACGGTGTTCCCCTCCCGGCTGGCCAGGTTGCGCGACAGATTCGCGCCCATCACGGCGAGGCCTACGACCCCGATGTTCGCTGCGGCTTCAGACACGCCAGCTCCTTCATTCATGCGTCAGTGTGGGTGGTGCGCGCAGCGCGGCTGCGCGCGAGTTGTTCGAGTACGCGGCCGTACATGACGTCCTCGCCCAGCCCGCGCAGTTCCTCCGCGAGGCATTCGCTCAACGTGCGGCGAGGCAGAACGATCTGGTGCGTCGGTTGCCCTGGCTGGCTGAGCGCCGCGTGCACGGGCGACAAGCGTTTGAGCACCGCGTCGCCGCTCTGGCGCGTCAGCGTCACCGAGTGCAGCCCCTCCGCGTGGAGAGCGCGATCGAGCAGCGTGCACTTCGTCGGAACCCCGAGCGCCAGCTCGAGCCAAGCCGCGAGCAGCTCCGTCGACGGCGACGCCTCAGAGCCGACGACCTCGACCGCTGTCACCGGCTCGAACGGCGGCTCATCGAGCACCGCGGCGAGGTACTCGCGCCAGCGCGTGAGCCGCGTCCAGGCAAGATCGGTGTCACCGGCGGAGTACCCGGAGATACGCACGTCCCACGCCGAACCGTCGGGAGCTGCGGCGTCCGTGATGCGCCGCTGCCCGATTCGGCCGAGCGGGTCGGCGCCTGGGCGATCCGGCGCCTCCTCCGGCCACCACACCGCGACCGGGGCGTCGGGCAGCAGCAAACCGGTGACGAGCGCCTCGACTCCGCTGGCGACTTCACCGGAAGCGCGCAGCACGATCACGTCGCTCGCACCCGCGTCCGCGCCCACGCGGATCTCCGCGTCGAGCCGATTCTCCGCCTCGGGGCGGCTGAGCAGCACGATCACTCGCATGGGGTGCTCGCTGGACGCGTGATTCGCGGCCGCGATCGCCGACTCGTCGAGCTCGCCGGAGGCCGAGATGACGAGGGTGAGCACGTGACCGAGCGCCGAGACACCGCTCTCCTGGCGCATCGAGACGAGCCGGCGCGTCACCGCGCTGACCGTCGTGTCGGGCAGACTCTCGATCATGGCCGTCTCCAGGTGCGTCCGTCGCGGGCGAGCATCTCGTCGGCCGACGCCGGGCCCCAGGATCCCGGAACGTACTGCTCGACGGGCGCGTCGCTCTCCGCCCAGTGTCGTTCGATCGGGTCGAGGATCCGCCAGGAGAGCTCGACCTCTGCCTGACGGGGAAACAGGGGCGCGTCACCCAGGAGCACGTCGAGGATGAGGCGCTCGTACGCCTCCGGGCTGGCCTCGGTGAACGCGTGACCGTAGCCGAAGTCCATCGTCACGTCGCGCACGCGGGTGCCACTGCCGGGAACCTTCGCGCCGAAACGAATGGTGATGCCCTCATCGGGCTGGACGCGGATCACGAGCGCGTTCGATCCCTGCTCAGAACGCTGCGCCTGACCGAAGAGGTTTCCAGGCTCCTTGCGGAACACGACGGCGATCTCCGTGACGCGTCGGCCGAGCCGCTTTCCGGTTCGCAGGTAGAAGGGCACCCCCGTCCAGCGGCGCGTGTTGACGTGCAGCTTCATCGCCGCGAAGGTCTCCGTGCGCGACTGCGGATCCATGCCGTCCTCATCCAGGAAGCCATTCACGAGCTCGCCGCCCTGCCACCCGGACGCGTACTGCCCGCGAGCCGTCGATCGCTCGAGGTCTTCCGGCAGCGACACCGCCTCGAGCACCTTCTCCTTCTCCGCACGCAGGTGCTGAGCCCCCAGACTGATGGGCTGCTCCATCGCGGTGAGTGCGAGGAGTTGCAGGAGATGGTTCTGGATCACGTCGCGCGCTGCGCCGACGCCGTCGTAATAGCCGGCGCGGCCGCCGACGCCGATGTCTTCGGCCATCGTGATCTGCACGTGGTCGACGTAGTTCCGGTTCCAGATCGGCTCGTACATCGCATTCGCGAAGCGAAGTGCGAGGATGTTCTGCACCGTCTCCTTGCCGAGGTAGTGGTCGATGCGGAAGATCGAATCAGCGGGAAACGCGGATTCGAGCACATCGTTCAGCTCCCGAGCGGAGGCGAGGTCATGGCCGAACGGCTTCTCGATGACGACGCGCCGCCATCGCTGATCGTCTCCCGTGCGATCCACGAGCCCCGAGCTCGAGAGGTGCTTCGCAACCTCCGGGAACGCGGTCGGCGGAATCGAGAGGTAGAACGCGTGATTGCCCATCGTGCCGCGCTCTCGGTCGAGCGTCTCGACCGTGTCGCGGAGACGGTCGTACGCCTCGGGGTCGTCGAACTGACCCTGCACGAAGCGAATACCCTCCGCGAGCTGCTCCCACGTCTCTTCGCGGAACGGGGTCCGCGCATACTTGCGCACAGCATCGTGCACGATCTCCGCGAAATCTCGATCCTTCCAGTCGCGGCGAGCGAACCCCACAAGTGCGAACCCAGGCGGCAGAAGACCTCGGTTCGCGAGGTCGTACACCGCGGGCATCAACTTCTTGCGCGACAGGTCACCCGTCACCCCGAAGATCACGAGCGAGCTGGGCCCCGCGATACGACTGAGCCTGGGATCATCCGCAGAGCGGAGCGGGTTGGAAGGAAGCTTCATCCCATCCTTTCTCACAGATCAGGAATTCAAGACGCCCCGAGCTGCCTCCGGCAGGGCACTCGGTTGTGAGAGAGCCCACCGGGCTCTCTCAGATCGCAAACCCGAGTGCCCGCATCATGTCGCGGCCGTCGTCCGTGATGCGCTCCGGCGTCCACGGCGGCATCCACACCCAATTGATGCGGAACGCCGTCACGAGACCGTCGAGTGCCTCAGCGATGTCGTTCTCGATCACGTCCGTGAGCGGGCAACCGGCGCTCGTCAGCGTCATGCTGATCACGAGCGCGTCGTGCTCCTCGTCGAAGGCGAGATCGTAGATCAGCCCGAGATCGACGATGTTCACGCCGAGCTCGGGGTCCGAGACATTCTTCAGCGCCTCGTACGCCTGTTCGCGGAACTCCGGATCGATCGACTGGGGTACCGTCGTGGTTTCCTCGCTCATAGCGACCAGCCTACGCCTTATGCGCTCTCGAGGAAGCGGTCGTAGCCCTCTTCCTCGAGTCGGTTCGCGAGCTCGGGCCCGCCCTCTTCGGCGACGCGGCCGTTGACGAAGACGTGCACGAAGTCGGGCTGGATGTACCGGAGGATGCGCGTGTAGTGCGTGATCAGCAGGACGCCGAGACCGGTGTTCTGCTTCGCGCGGTTCACTCCCTCGGAGACGACCTTCAGCGCGTCGACGTCGAGGCCGGAATCGGTCTCGTCGAGCACCGCGAATTTCGGCTTCAGCAGTTCGAGCTGCAGAATCTCGTTGCGCTTCTTCTCGCCGCCCGAGAAGCCCTCGTTGACGTTGCGCGCCGCGAAGGACTCGTCCATGCGCAGATTGCCCATGGCCTCCTTCACGTCCTTCATCCAGGTGCGGATCGCCGGCGCCTCGCCGTCGATCGCGGTCTTTGCGGTGCGGAGGAAGTTCGCGTTGGTCACGCCCGGAATCTCGACGGGGTACTGCATCGCGAGGAACATGCCGGCCTGCGCACGCTCGTCCACGCCCATCTCGAGCACCTCTTCGCCGTCGAGCAGGATCGACCCGCCCGTGACCTCGTAGCGCGGGTGGCCGGCGATCGCGTAGGCGAGCGTCGACTTGCCCGAACCGTTCGGTCCCATGATGGCGTGGGTCTCACCCTGCTTGATGGTGAGGTCGACACCCTTGAGGATCGGCTTGGCGCCCTGCTCGGTCTCGACGCTGACGTGCAGGTCTTTGATTTCAAGAACGGAGCTCATGTGTTAAATCTCTTTCGTAACGTTGGGGTCGATGTACACGTCGCCGTCCTCGATCTCGACGACGAAGACGGGAACCGGTTCGTAGGCCGGGAAATTCTCGGGCACTCCGGTCACCAGCGAGAACGCCGAACCGTGCGCCCAGCACTCGAGGGTGTCGCCGTCCACGAAGCCTTCGGCGAGGCTGACCTGACCGTGGCTGCACGTATCGCCGATCGCGTGCACGGCGCCGGTCCCGTCGAGCACGACCGCGATCGGCACATCGTCGACGACGACGCGGACCGCTTGGTCCTGCACGAGGTCGCTGACTGCGAGCACCTTCTGCCGCGGCATCAGCGGACGGAGTCCGCGAGCTCGGATTCGACGGCGGCGTGGAGGCGTTCCTCCGTCGCAGCGTCACCGATCCGGGCGATGACCTCGAACAGGAAGCCGCGCACCACGAGCTTGCGCGCCTCCTCCGCGGAGATGCCTCGGCTCTGCAGGTAGAAGATGTGCTCGTCGTCGAAGCGTCCGGTCGCGCTGGCGTGACCGGCTCCCTCGATGTCGCCGGTCTCGATCTCGAGATTCGGGATCGAATCCGCCCGCGTGCCCTCGGTCAGCACCAGGTTTCGGTTCTGCTCATAGCTGTCGGTGCCGTTGGCGTTGTTGCGGATCAGCACGTCGCCGATCCAGACGGTGTGAGCGCCCTCGCCCTGCAGCGCGCCCTTGTAGGTGACGCGGCTGCGCGTGTGGGGAGCGTCGTGGTCCATGTACACCTGGTGCTCCAAGTGCTGACCGGCGTCGGCGAAGTACGCGCCGAGCGCTTCCCCGTTGGCGCCCTCGTGATCGAGATGGATCGAGGGGTTCAAGCGGACGATCTTCCCGCCGAGTGACACGACGATGTGCGTCACCGACGCGTCACGACCGACCGTCGCGTAGTGGCTCGCGAGGTGAATGGCCTCGTCGTTCCACTGCTGCACGCTCACGACCGTCAGCTTCGCGCCGTCGCCGACGACGATTTCGACATTCTCGGAGAGATGAGCGGCGCCCGTGTTCTCGAGGATGACGAGGCCCTGGGAGTGCGGGGCCGCTTCGATGACGGTGTGGCCGGCGCGCGGCGTCGTGTCGAGTGCGTCACGCGTGACCACAGCGGTCACCGGCTCTTCCGACGACACCGTCACGACGTGCGCCTCACCGAACGCCGACCAGGCCGCAGCAGCGCCGCGCTCCTCGGGCGTTCCGGCGCGTCCGATGCGCGCGTCCGATCGCGCGACCCACTCCGACGTCACGCCGGCGACCGCCGAAACGGACACGGGTACCCGCGATCCGTCGAGCTGGCCGTTGAGCAGCGCGTCGAGTTTCGCGACGGGCGTGTACTTCCAGACCGCTTCGCGGCCCGTCACCTCGGCGAAGTCGGCGACGTCGGTCGATACGGGCCGCTCCGACCGGGTCTGGACGGGCACGCGGTTCGCCCAGTCCCCGTCGGAGTGCGCGGTCAGGCCGTGCTGAGCAGTTTCCTTCGGTGCAACAGCTTGCGTCATTATCCGACGGATCCTTCCATGCCCATCTCGATGAGCTTGTTCAGTTCGAGCGCGTACTCCATGGGCAACTCGCGAGCGATCGGCTCGATGAAGCCGCGGACGATCATCGCCATGCCCTCTTCCTCGGCGAGCCCGCGGCTCATGAGGTAGAACAGCTGCTCCTCGCTGACGCGGGAGACCGTGGCTTCGTGTCCGAGCTCCGCGTCATCCGTGCGGATGTCGATCGCCGGGTAGGTGTCGCTGCGCGAGATCGTGTCGACGAGCAGCGCGTCGCAGACCACCGAGTTGGCGGAGTGCCGGGCGTTGGCCTCGATGCGCACCTCACCGCGGTAGCCGGTGCGTCCGCCGCCCCGAGCGATGGACTTCGCGAGGATCGAGGACTTCGTGTTCGGCGCGAGGTGGATCATCTTCGCACCGGTGTCCTGGTGCTGGCCCGGTCCCGCGAAGGCGACCGACAGCGTTTCGCCCTTGGCGTGCTCACCCGTGAGGTAGATCGACGGGTACTTCATGGTGACCTTCGAGCCGATGTTGCCATCGACCCACTCCATGGTCGCGCCCTCTTCGGCGATCGCACGCTTGGTGACCAGGTTGTACACGTTGGTCGACCAGTTCTGGATCGTGGTGTAGCGCACTCGCGCGTTCTTCTTCACGATGATCTCGACGACGGCGGAGTGCAGCGAGTCCGACTTGTAGATCGGCGCCGTGCAACCCTCGATGTAGTGCACGTAGCTGCCCTCGTCGGCGATGATGAGCGTGCGCTCGAACTGGCCCATGTTCTCCGTGTTGATGCGGAAGTAGGCCTGGAGCGGGATCTCGACGTGGACGCCCTTGGGGACGTACACGAAGGAGCCGCCCGACCAGACGGCCGTGTTCAGCGCCGCGAACTTGTTGTCGCCGGAGGGGATGACGGTGCCGAAGTACTCTTCGAAGATCTCGGGGTGCTCGCGGAGCGCCGTGTCGGTGTCGAGGAAGAGCACGCCCTGCTCCTCCAGGTCCTCGCGGATCTGGTGGTAGACGACCTCCGACTCGTACTGAGCCGCCACGCCAGCGACGAGGCGCTGGCGCTCTGCCTCGGGGATGCCGAGACGCTCGTAGGTCTCCTTGATCTCCTCGGGCAGCTCCTCCCACGTGGTGGCCTGCTTCTCCGTGGAGCGCACGAAGTACTTGATGTTGTCGAAGTCGATATCGGAGAGGTCGGCGCCCCACGCTGGCATCGGCTTCCGACCGAAGATCTGCAGCGCTTTCAAGCGACGCTGGAGCATCCATTCCGGCTCGTTCTTCAGTGCCGAAATCTCGCGCACGACCTGCTCGCTGAGTCCGCGCTTTGCAATCGCGCCGGCTTCGTCGCTGTCGTGCCAGCCGAATTCGTACTGGCCCAAGCCTTCGAGCTCGGGTCGGTCGATCAGTACCTCTGGCATGATCCCTCCCTCATTCTTCGTCTCGCCCGGGAAACCCTGGCCGAGCCGGAGGGATCCGGTCGGCGAAGTGCGCGCGTTACGTGGATGGATGCGCACATCGGGTTCCCTGCAGCGGTGCAGTATTCTGGGCTTCGTACGTCACCGGGCAGATCCGATGCAGAGCACCGAAACACTCGGTTCGACGTTCGCAACCACAGCTTCCCATTCTACAGGTTTCCGATAGTTTCGGGGGATGTCCGCTCAGGGCATCTCATGACTCTGGGAAGCAGCCGAGAGGAGTCCCGTTGTCCAGCGCGCCCACCGCAAGCACCATCGCCCCGCGGCCGCCCGTCCCGCATCTCGGGGTCGCCTCGCGCTTCCTCCGGATCGTGGCCTGGGCGTCCTTCGTGCTGAACACGTTTATCATCGGCACCGGCGGTGCCGTGCGGCTCACCGGCTCCGGCCTCGGCTGCCCGAACTGGCCGCTCTGCGCCCCCGGCTCGCTCGTTCCCACAGAGGAGTTGACCTACCACTCGCTGATCGAGTTCGGAAACCGCACCATCTCCGGACCGTTGCTGATGAGCGCGATTCTCGTCTTCGTGCTCACGTGGCGGCTGCGCGCGAGCCGGCGCGACCTCTTCGCGATCGCGTCGGTGGTCCTGGGTCTCGTGGTGCTGCAGGCCCTCATCGGAGGCATCATCGTCTGGCTCCACCTGAACGCGAACCTCGTCGGCATTCACTACGTGATCTCGCTCGCGCTCGTCTGCATCACGGCGGCCTACCTCACCCGCATGTACGAGATGGGCGGGCCGCGCGAACGCGTGGTGCCGAAGGGGTTCGCGATCCTCACGCACGTGACCACGCTCGCGATGGCGGTCACGGTGATCTTCGGTGTGCTGACGACCGGGTCGGGCCCGCACTCGGGCGACTCGACCATCCAGCGCGATGGCATCGACGCAGTGCTCATGAGCCACATCCACGCGTGGCCCGGGTACATCGCCTTCGCGTTGACGCTGGCTCTCCTCGTGTGGGCCGCGGCTCGCCGCCTGCGTCCGCTCCGCTGGATCATCGCGCTGTTCGCGGCACTCATCGTGCAGATCGCGATCGGGATCTACCAGGCGCGCGCCGGGCTCCCCCCGTTCGCGGTCGGGGTGCACATGGTGCTCGCGGCGCTCACCGCTGCGGCCATGACGGTCGTAGTGCTGCGTCTCAAGCGGCCGGCAGCTGCACCCGCGGCGGCGATCGAGGTCGAATAGGGCTGCTCGCTCTCCGATCGTTCTCCGGCAATGCCCGCGACGCTCAGCAGCGGCCCGGGGCGCAGACGCCTACCGAGCTCTGCCGCCAGCAGGCCCGATGCCTACGGGCCTGACGCCTGGCGCCTGCAGGCCCGACGTCTACGGGCCTGCCGCCCGCCGCCTGGCGGAGTCCGATCCCTGCCTCACCCTCCCCGAAAGCGCATTTCGGCATCTGAGTTCGTCCCCGCTGAGCACCAACCGCGCTTTCGGCGACTATCTTTGGCGCGGTGCGGCTGGCTCAAGCGACGACGTGCGGCCCTCCGCGAGAAACTTCGCGACGGACCTCGGAATGCGCTCCCGTTCGCGTCCGAGCCGAACCAGCATGCGCGCCGCCGTGCGATCGGGCGTGAGGAGCACGTCCTCCGCATGGAAGCGCAGCCCGCGCCATCCGGCATCACGCGCACCGTCATAGCGGGCGATGTCCCGGAGGTACTGCGTGCGAGAGGTCCGGTGCTGCGCTCCGTCGTACTCGAAGAAGCTCCGCGTCGCCTCGTCGGTGAGGTCGAACCGGCCGATCTCCTCGTACACGGTTCGAATCGCGCCCTGAGTCATGAGGTCCGAGATTCCGACGCTTTCGCCGATGAGCCGCAAGAGCGTCTCCATTCGCGACTCAGCGCCGTGCCTCGCGAGTCTCAGCGCGATACTGAGGCGTACGGCGCCTCGAGTGCGGCGGGCTGCACGAAGATCCTCCATCAGGTGCTCTGAGAGAATCGCCACCGCGTTGTCGAAGTGAGCGGGGCCTCTGTGCAGGAGCGAGTCGAGCGCGACGACCAGCTCCGGCCCGGGAAGCATGGTGGCGGCTTCCCTCACAGCGTCGGCCGGGAGCGAAACGGGGAGGCCCAGTGCACTTTCATTCGTCCACAATCCTGCGGGCACCTGCAGCTCGAGCGCGAGTCCGTTCGTCGTGCGGTGCCCGGCCACGCCAGCTCGACGCATCGGCGTGGTACCCGGCGCGGAGGCCACGTCCACTGGGGCTCCGGGCGCGACGTGAACGGGGCAGCCCAGAAGCGCAAGGGCGGTCGCGTGGCTGAAGCGGTCCCCCGGGCGAAGCTTCGGCCGGAGGGCGATTGCCCGGCTCACGAGTGAAGGGTCGACCTCGCATGCCGTGCGCACGCCGCGGTGCGGGCGAGTGAGCGTGCGGTTGCGCAGCGCTCCCCTGCCGAAACCGGCGTCGAGTGCCGTTGTGATGGAGAACGGTTGCGTGCCGAATGTCTGAGTGATCCTCAGGAGTTGTCGTGACATGCGGAGAGCTTGTCACCGTGGGGACGGGTCGCGCAGATGTTATCCACAGGCCCACCAGCGCTACAGCGCGACGTGCGACGTGCGATGCGCGACGTGCAATGCGCGATCTGGAGGACTTCGATTGGTCTGTGGGTCTCGGCTGCCCCCGGAGTCTGTGCGCGAGAGCGCAGTTCGGCACCGATCCGCTCTCGGACCGAGCACGAACCGCGCTTTCGGCGGAGCGCGGACGCGAAGAGGTGCGGAGGGGCGAAGGTGCGGGAGCGGAGTGGCCCCGAGGCGCGCGCGGCGTTGCACGGGAGCGGAGGGCGCGGGGGGAACGACGGCGGCCTGGAGAAGGCGCTCGAGAGCGCAGTTCGGCATGCAGCGCGCCCTGAATCGAGCACCAATTGCGCTCTCGAACGGCGCGCGGGAGCGGGCGGGGAGCGGGCGCGGGAGCGGGCGGGGCGGCACGCGAGAGCGCGCGCGGGCGGGGCGCGCTTGAGCGGGCGGGGCGGCACGCGGGAGCGCGCGCGGGCGGGGCGCGCTTGAGCGGGCGCGGGCGGGACGCGAAGTATCGGGAGCGTGCGTGCTGAGCGAAGCGGCGCGCGCCGCTTAGAAGGGCAGCAGTGCGTCGACCGCGATCACGAGCGAGATGACCGAGAGGTAGATGTTCGCCGTGTGGAACACCTGCATCGGCTTCCCGGCCTCGCCCCGGATCGCGTGCGCGTACAGCCGGTGCGCCTGCACGATGAAGTATCCGCCGAATACGAGTGACGCGACGGTGTAGGTCCAGCCCATCTCGGCGACGGGGATCAGCAGCAGGCTCGCCGCGACGGTCGCCCAGGTGTACAGGATGACCTGCAGCCCGACGGTGACCCGACCGCGCACGACTCCGAGCATCGGCACGCCGGCGGCCGCGTAGTCGTTGCGGTACTTCATCGAGAGCGGCCAGTAGTGCGCCGGCGTCCAGAGGAAGATGACGAGGAACAGTACCCACGCGGGCCAGTCCAGTGTGCCGGTGACCGCGGCCCACCCGATGAGCACGGGGAAGCAGCCGGCGATCCCGCCCCAGACGATGTTCTGCTCGCTGTGACGCTTCAGCACGATCGTGTAGATGACGACGTAGAAGAAGATCGCACCTGCGGAGAGCGCGGCGGCGAGCAGGTTCGTCGTCAGCGCCAGCCATACGACGGAGAGGGAGCCCATCACCCAGGAGAAGATCAGGGCGTTGCGATCGGAGATCTCACCGGTGACGAGGGGGCGGTTCTCCGTGCGCTTCATCTTGCGATCCATGTCGCGGTCGATGTAGCAGTTGAACGCTCCCGCCGACCCGGCGCTCATGGCGCCGCCGATGAGGGTCGCGAGCACGAGCCACAGGTTGGGGAGGCCGCCCTGCGCGAGGATCATCGCGGGAACGGTGACCACCAGCAACAGCTCCATGACCCGGGGTTTCGTCAGGGCGACGTAGTTCTTGACCGTACGGCCGAACGAGGGTCGCCCTGCGGTAGCGCGGGCCTGAGTCTGGGCTGGGATCTGCGTGGACATCACCTTCTATGGTACCCCGCCGTTCGATAAGATTGTGCGGGGGTGCGCCAGGGCGGCGTTCACCCCGATTCAGCCGGAAAGGAACGTCTTGGCGAACGAACTGCAGTGGGATGAACTCGACGATCGCGCGGTCGACACCGCGCGGGTACTTGCGGCGGATGCCGTGGAACAGGTGGGCAACGGGCACCCGGGCACGGCGATCAGCCTCGCACCGGTCTCGTACCTGCTGCACCAGAAGGTGCTCCGTCACGATCCGTCGGATCCTCACTGGGTCGGGCGCGACCGGTTCATCCTCTCCGTTGGCCACTCGTCGCTCACGCAGTACGTGCAGCTGTACCTCGGCGGGTACGGTCTCGAGCTCGACGATCTGAAGTCGTTGCGCACCTGGGGTTCGAAGACGCCGGGCCACCCCGAGTACGGTCACACCGACGGTGTCGAGATCACCACCGGCCCCCTCGGGCAGGGCCTCGCTTCGGCAGTCGGGTTCGCATACGCCGCGCGCTACGAGCGCGGCCTGTTCGACCCGGAGGCGGCACCCGGGACGAGCCCCTTCGATCACTTCATCTACGTCGTCGCCGGAGACGGCGATCTGCAGGAGGGCGTGACGAGCGAGGCGTCGTCGCTCGCCGGTCACCAGGAGCTCGGCAATCTCATCGCGATCTACGACTCCAACCAGATCTCGATCGAGGACGACACGAACATCTCGTTCTCCGAGGACGTGGCGAAGCGCTACGAGGCCTACGGGTGGCAGGTCATCGAGGTCGACTGGAAGAAGACGGGGTCGTACGTCGAGGACATCGCCGAGCTGCACGGAGCGATCGAAGTCGCTCAGGCGGAGACCTCGAAGCCCTCGCTCATCATCGTCAACACGATCATCGGCTGGCCCTCCCCCGGGAAGCAGAACACCGGCGGCATTCACGGCGCGAAGCTCGGCTCCGAGGAGCTCGCCGGCCTGAAGACCGCGCTCGGGTTCGATCCTGAGCAGCATTTCGCCGTCGCGTCTGAGGTGATCGAGCACACCCGCGCGGCCGTGCAGCGCGGGGCGGAGAAGCGTGCTGAGTGGCAGGTGGGATTCGATGCGTGGGCGACTGCGAATCCGGATCGCAAGGCGCTCTTCGACCGGGTCGAAGCCCAGCAGCTTCCGGCCGAAGCGCTCGAGGTGCTGCCGACGTTCGAGCCCGGCGAGAGCATCGCGACCCGTTCCGCGAGCGGCAAGGTGCTCGCCGCTCTCGGCCCCGTGATGCCTGAGCTCTGGGGCGGATCCGCCGACCTCGCCGGATCGAACAACACGACCATCCCGAACGCGCCGTCCTTCGTCCCTGCGGAGCGCTCCACCAACGCGTGGCAGGGCGATCCCTACGGCCGTGTGCTGCACTTCGGCATTCGCGAGCACGCGATGGGCGCGATCCTCAACGGCATCCAGCTGCACGGGAAGACGCGCAGCTACGGCGGCACCTTCCTGATCTTCAGCGACTACATGCGGCCCGCTGTGCGCCTCGCCGCCCTGATGAACGTGCCCAGCGTGTTCGTCTGGACGCACGATTCGGTCGCCCTCGGAGAGGACGGACCGACGCACCAGCCGATCGAGCAGCTCGCCACGCTCCGCGCGATTCCGAATCTCGCAGTGGTGCGCCCTGCCGACGCCAACGAGACGGCCATCGCTTGGCACGAGATCCTCACGCGCAATGCTGGCCCGTCGGGCCTCGCGCTCACCCGGCAGAACGTGCCGGTGCTGCCGCGCGGCGGAGATTTTGTGAGCGTCGAGCAGGCCGCGGAGGGAGTGCGAAGGGGCGCCTACGTGCTCGCCGACTCCCCCACGGATTCGACGGACGTCCTGCTGATCGCCACCGGCTCCGAGGTGCAGCTCGCCGTCGAGGCGCGCGAGCGTCTCGCCTCCGAGGGCGTGGGAGCGCGCGTCGTGTCGGCGCCGAGCCTCGAGTGGTTCGCCGAGCAGACGGAGGAGTACCGCGAGAGCGTGCTCCCGAAGGCGGTGACCGCGCGCGTGAGCGTCGAGGCCGGTCTTTCCCTCGGCTGGGACCGGATCGTGGGCGACCGCGGCCGCTCCGTGTCGATCGAGCACTTCGGCGCCTCCGCCGACTACCAGACACTCTTCCGCGAGTTCGGCATCACGACCGACGCCGTCGTCGCAGCTGCGCACGCGTCGCTCGCCGCCTGAACCCGCATCTCTGAAAGGATCATCACAGGATGACGAACCCTCATACCTCCGCTCTCAGTGAGGCCGGAGTCAGCATCTGGCTCGACGATCTGTCGCGCCATCGCCTCGAGAGCGGCGAGCTCGCCTCGCTGGTGGAAACGGTGAACGTGGTCGGTGTGACCACGAATCCGACGATCTTCGCGAACGCCATCGGCGGCGGCGACGGCTACGGAGACCGGCTCAAGGACGCCGCTGCGCGCGGACTCGACACGGATGCGGCGATCGTGGAGCTCACGACCGCGGATGTGGCCGACGCATGCGACCTGCTCGCCGACGTGTACGCGTCGACGGGTGGACGAGACGGCCGGGTGTCGATCGAGGTCGAGCCGGGCCTGGCCCGCGATACGGCCGGTACGGCGACCCAGGCTCAGGATCTCTGGGCTCGCGTCGACCGTCCGAACGCCATGATCAAGATTCCGGCGACCGTCGAGGGACTCGATGCGATCACCGAGACCATCGCGGCAGGGATCAGCGTCAACGTCACGTTGATCTTCAGCCTCGAGCGCTACCGCCAGGTGATCAACGCGTACCTCGCTGGCCTCGAGCGCGCTCGTGCTGCGGGCATCGATCTCTCGACGATTCATTCGGTCGCGTCCTTCTTCGTGTCTCGCGTCGACTCCGAGATCGACCGTCGGCTTCGCGAGATCGGCACACCGGAGGCGCTCGCGCTCACCGGGCAGGCGGGCATCGCGAACGCCCGCCTCGCATACGAGGTGTTCGAGCAGTCCTTCGACACCGAGCGTGCTCGGTTCCTCGTCGGGCTCGGCGCGAATCCGCAGCGTCCGCTGTGGGCGTCGACGGGCGTGAAGGATCCCGCGCTCGCGGATACGGCGTATGTGACGGGTCTCATCGCTCCGAACACCGTGAATACGATGCCGGAGGCGACGCTGCGGGCATTCGCCGACCACGGGCACGTCCCCGGCGACACGATCTCGGGATCGTACCTGGAGTCGAACCAGGTGCTCAACGCGATCGACGCCCTCGGCGTCGACTACGCCGAGGTCACCGAGCTGCTGGAGCAGGAGGGCCTGCAGAAGTTCGAGGCTTCCTGGTCGGAGCTGCTCGGCACGGTCGAGCAGGCACTTCGAGAGGCTCGTTGAGCATGGCCCTGGAGGTCACCGTCGATGGCGGTCTGCGGGACGCGGAAGCAGCGCTCGCGACGCTCGTCGAGGATCGTGTCGCGGGACGTATCTTCGCCCACGACGCGACCCTCTGGGGTGAAGCGGCTGCGGCGGAAGCCGCGATTCGGCTTGGCTGGACCGATGTCGCCGCCACCGCTGAGCGCCTGATCGCGGAGATCGAGCAGCTGCGCTCGGACCTGCGCGCGGGTGGAGTCGATCGCATCGTGCTCTGCGGCATGGGCGGATCGAGCCTGGCTCCTGCAGTCATCACTCGCTGGGCCGGAGTCGATCTCACCATGATCGACTCCACCCATCCCGATGTGGTGCGACGCGCGCTCGCCGGAGATTTGGCCCGCACCGCGGTCGTCGTGAGCTCGAAGTCGGGTGGAACGATCGAGACCCGCAGCCACCTCGCGGCGTTCGAGGATGCGTTCCGGGCGGCCGCGATCGAGCCGTCTGAGCGCATCATCATCGTGACCGACCCTGGCTCCCCGCTCGACGAGGAGTCCCGTGCCGCCGGCCGTCGCGTGTTCACGGCCGACCCGAATGTGGGAGGCCGATTCTCAGCACTGACCGCATTCGGCCTGGTGCCCGCCGGGCTCGCCGGAGCCGACCTGGGGCGCCTCCTCCAGGATGCGGAGGCTGTGCGCGCCCGCGTCTCCTCAGACCACGCGGAGAACCCCGCGTTGCGCCTCGCTTCGGCGATCTACGCCGGGCTGCCGCGTCGCTTCGTGCTGGCTCTCGTGGAAGACGGTTCGGCCGCTTGGGGGCTCGGCCACTGGATCGAGCAGCTCGTCGCCGAATCGACCGGCAAGGAGGGGCAGGGCGTCTTGCCGGTCGCACTCGATGCGGGTGCTCCGGAGTTCGCGACCGTGCCCGCGAGCGCGACCGTGGTCGGGCTTGCCGACGACGGTGGCCAAGCAGCTGAGGTCTCCGGCCAGCGCGCGTCGATCGGCGTCGCAGGCACGCTGGGCGCTCAGGTGCTCACCTGGGAAGTCGCAACTGCAGTGCTGGGCCGGCTCATGGGCATCGACCCGTTCAACCAGCCCGATGTCGAGTCGGCGAAGGTCGCTGCGCGGTCAGCGCTCGACAGTGACACAGCTGCACCGAGCGGTGACGACGGAGCCGAACTCGCCGGCTCCGGAGGCGCCCGGGTACTCTCGACGCCGTCCGGAGTGGACGTGTCCGACGTGACGGGATTCATCGGGCAGGTGCGCCAGGCGGCTCAGCACGCGGGGTATCTCTCGCTCCAGGCGTACCTCGACCCGCAGGGCGACGAGTCGCAACCGTTGCGCACGCTTCGCGACCGGCTCGCGGAGGCGACCGGCTGCCCGGTCGCACTCGGGTGGGGCCCGAGCTATCTGCACTCCACCGGCCAGCTGCACAAGGGCGGCCCTGCAGCGGCAGTCTTCCTGCAGCTCACGGAGACGGACCCGGAATCGCTGCCGATCCCAGGCTCGGATCGCGGCTTCGACGCTCTGATCACAGCGCAGGCCCGAGGCGATCGCTCAGTTCTCGCCGAGCGCGATCGGCCGGTGTTCGCGATCGAGTGCGCTGACCCTGCAGCCACGGTCCGCGCACTCACCGAGGCGTTGTCATCGCTCGACTGAGTGCGACAGCGCCGATCGACGAAAACGGCCCCAGAGCGCAGTGCTCTGGGGCCGTTTTCGTCTGCGGGGCTACGCCGACTTGCGCGCGGTGCCTCGTCGAGTGCGAAGCTTCTGCAGCGCAGCCTCGAGGAGTTCTTCCGCCTCCTCGGGCGTGCGACGCTCCTTCACGTACGCGAGGTGCGTCTTGAACGGTTCGTTCTTCGGAAGCAGCGGAGGATTCTCCTTGTCGCGCCCGGCGGGGAGGCCGGTCGTCGGAGAATCGATCTGCTCGGGAATCTCCTCATCGGGAACGTCGGATGCGAAATAGCGCACCGTTTCGTTTCCGAGGGCATCCCAGTATGAGATCTGCGTGCGTTCGGCGCGTGAGCCGTGATCCTTCTCCCCCATGGGGCCGGAACCGACGCGGGCGCCACGGATGGCGTTACTGCCTGCCACGAATTGCCTTTCTACTGCTGGATCGGGTGAGCGCGCCGTCTAGACGACGGAGAAGCGCGCGATGAGCCCGAGCGCGATGATCGAAGCTCCCCAAATGAGGGACACGACGACGGTGATGCGATTGAGGTTGCGCTCCGCGACTCCCGATGAGCCGAGGCTCGACGTCACCCCGCCTCCGAACATGTCGGAGAGCCCTCCCCCGCGCCCCTTGTGGAGCAGGATGAACAGGGTGAGCAGCAGGCTCGTGATCACGAGGATGACGAGCAGGATGATCTTCAGAATGAGCACGAAGTGCACCTTTCGAGGTCGCGGGCGCGTAAGGCCAACGTCCAGTATAGCGTGGAGTCCTTTTAGCCGGCCGTCACATGCTTCTGGAACTGAATGATCCGAGTGAACTCGTCGACCTTCAAGCTCGCTCCGCCGACAAGAGCACCGTCGACATTGGGCTGGCGCATGAATCCGGCGATGTTCTGGCTGGCGACTGATCCTCCGTAGAGAATGCGCGTGCGCGCGGCGCGGTCATCGCCTCGCAGATTGCGCAGGTGCTCGCGCAGCGCCCGAGCGACGTCTTCCGCCTGCTCCGGGGTGGCCGCCTGCCCGCTGCCGATCGCCCACACGGGCTCGTAGGCAACGACGAACTCCGCATCCTCCGGGAGCTGCGCCAGAGCGGTCGTCAGCTGAGCGACGGGGATCGCCGCAGCGCCGTGCTCCTCCAAGTCCGCAGCCGTCTCACCGACGCAGATCATCGGCACCATTCCCGAAGCATGAGCGGCCCGGGCCTTCAGCCCGACGGTCTCATCGCTCTCACCGTGTCCCTGACGTCGCTCGGAGTGCCCGACGAGTACATACGATACGTCGAGCTTCGCGAGCATCGCCGCGGAGATGTCTCCGGTGTACGCGCCGGCTTCGTGCGGCGAGACATCCTGTGCTCCGAGGGTGAGCGAGAGCTTGTCGGCTGCGAGCAGGGTCTGCACCGAGCGGAGATCGGTGAACGGAGGGAAGACGGCCACTTCGGCGGCCGAGAAATCATGCCGCACATCTGACAGGCCCCAAGCGAGCTTCTGCACGAGTGCGATCGCCTGAAGATGGTCGAGGTTCATCTTCCAATTGCCCGCGATCAGCGGCGTGCGCTCCGTGAACGGCAGCGGCTGCCTGGCATCCGCGCCTTCCTGGGTGTTTCCGGTCATGCCAGTACCTCCAAGCCGGGCAGTGACTTGCCCTCCAAGTATTCGAGACTCGCACCGCCGCCGGTGGAGATGTGGCCGAACTGGTCGTCCGAGAACCCCAGCGCGCGGACCGCTGCAGCGGAGTCACCGCCCCCGACGACGGTGAAGCCATCGGTCTCCGTCAAAGCGCGTGCGACGGTCCGAGTGCCCGACGCGAACGCGTCGAGTTCGAACACGCCCATCGGGCCGTTCCAGAAGACGGTCGCCGATTCGGCGATGACGGCGGCAAAGGCGTCTGCTGACTTCGGCCCGATGTCGAGACCGAGGCCCTTCGCTCCGAAGCTCGAGGCCTCGATCGCATCGGCCGGCACCGTCTCATGCGCGGCGTCGGCGGCGAACTTCTCGGCCACGACAATGTCTGTGGGGAGTACGATGCGCACCCCGCGACGTTCAGCCTCCGAGAGGTACCCGCGCACGGTGTCGAGCTGGTCGGCTTCGAGGAGGCTCGCAGCGACCGCGTGACCTTGTGCGGCGAGGAATGTGAACAGCATCCCTCCGCCGATGAGCAGCGTGTCGACCCGCTCGAGCAGATGGGAGATCACACCGAGCTTGTCGGAGACTTTCGAGCCGCCGAGCACCACGGTGTACGGCCGAGCCGCGTTCACGGTCAGGCGCTGCAGCACGTCCAACTCTGCGGCGACGAGACGACCGGCAGCGCTCGGCAGCAACTGCGCGAGTTCGTAGACGCTCGCCTGCTGCCGGTGCACGACGCCGAAGCCGTCCGAGACGAAGGCGTCACCGAAGGCTGCCAAACGCTCAGCGAAGGCACGTCGCTCGGCAGCATCGGCGCTTGTCTCCGCGGCCGAGAACCGCAGATTCTCGAGGAGCACCACCTCGCCGTCGGAGAGACCGGAGACCGCAGCCGAGGCGGCGTCTCCGATGGTCTCCTCGACGAAGCGCACCGGTGCCCCGAGCAGTTCGCTCATGCGTTCAGCGACCGGACGCAACGAGTACCGAGCGTCCGGTTCGCCCTTCGGGCGACCGAGATGGCTGATGAGCACGAGCTTCGCCCCGGCATCGCGCAATTCGCGGATGGTCGAGAGCGAAGCACGGATACGGCCGTCATCCGAGATGACGCCGTCGCTCAGAGGAACGTTGAGATCGCATCGGACGACGACCGTCTTCGATCGCAGCGATCCGAGTGATTCTATGGTGCGCATGAACAGGTGGGCTCCTCGAGGTGCGGAATTCAGATCAGGCCGGAAGTCTGCGTGCGCGCCGCTTCGAAGCGACGTGCCACGTCCTGCCAGTTCGCGATGTTCCAGAACGCCTTGACGTAGTCGGCGCGCACGTTGAGGTAGTCGAGGTAGTAGGCGTGCTCCCAGACATCGAGCTGCAGCAGCGGAATCGTGCCTGCGGGGAGGTTGCCCTGCTGGTCGAAGAGCTGCACGATGTTCGGGCGCTGACCGAGCACGTCCCACGCGAGCACTGCCCATCCCGAGCCCTGAACGCCGAGAGCCGTCGCGGTGAAATGCGCCTGGAACTTCTCGAAACCGCCGAAGTACTCGTCGATCGCAGCGGCGAGTTCGCCTTCGGGGCGGTCTCCACCCTCCGGCGAGAGGTTGTTCCAGAAGATCGTGTGGTTGACGTGGCCGCCGAGGTTGAACGCGAGGTCCTTCTCCAGCTTGTTGACGGCCGCGAGGTTGTTCGACTCGCGCGCCTCCGCCAGCTGCTCGAGAGCGGTGTTCGCGCCGGTCACGTAGGCCTGGTGGTGCTTGTCGTGATGCAACTGCATGATCTTGCCGCTGATGTGCGGCTCGAGAGCGGCGTAATCATAGGGAAGCTCGGGAAGTGAGTAGGCGGCCATGTGGCGATCCAATCTCTCGGTGAACAGTTGTCGGATTCAGTCTATGGCGGGAGCTCTCCCCGTGGTGGGAAAGGCAGTCCGAGACGACCGTCTGATCGCCGCTGTTCGCCAGACGCTAAATTCTGTCGAGTTCGTCGGGCAGGCTCGCCTCCGTGCCCGGCACGCCGCGCACTTCCGCTTCCTTGTCGGCCATCGCGAGCAACCGCCTGATGCGGCCGGCCACGGCATCCTTCGTGAGCGGCGGATCAGCCCGTGCCCCGAGGTCGTCGAGGCTCGCCTCCCGATGTGTGAGTCGCAGTTCGCCGGCGTAGCGCAGATGCTCGGGAATGCTGTCTCCGAGCAGCTCCATGGCTCGCTCCACTCGGGCGCACGCAGCAACCGACGCCTGAGCGGAGCGGCGAAGGTTCGCATCGTCGAAGTTCACGAGGCGGTTCGCGGTTGCGCGAGTCTCCCGGGCGCGACGCAATTCGTCCCAGTTCTTCCGCGCCTCCTGGGCGCCGATCAAGCCCAGCATCTCGCTGATCGCTTCGCTGTCGCGAATGAGCACCTTGTGCTGCCCGCGGATCTCACGGCTCTTCGCGTCGACGCCGATGCGGCTCGCCGCTCCGACGAGCGCCATGGCGACCTCGTTGCTCGGGCACACGATCTCGAGGTTCGCGGAACGACCCGGTGCGGTCAGCCCGCCCCTGGCGAGGAAGGCGCCTCGCCAGATCGCTGCGAGTTCGGCCTGCGCGCCTGTGGTCAGTCGATTCGGCAGGCCGCGAATCTGTCGGCGCCGCTGGTCGAGCAGTCCGAGCTGTCGGGCGAGTGTCTCGCCGTCGAGGACGCGGACGAGGAACTGCGGCGCGCCGGGTCGGGTGCTCGAAGGGGGCAGCTGCTTGGCGTCGGAGCGGATTCCGTACAATTCGGCGAGATCCTTGCGCACGCGCTGCACGATTTGGGGGGTGTGAAGCTCGGCCTCCAGAGCGATGCGGCCGGAAATGGTGTGCAGCCCGCCTGCAAGACGGAGGATCGTGGCGACCTCGGCAACGCGTTCGCCGGTGCTCTGCACCGGGAATCGCACGAGTTCGCTCTTGACCTCGGGGGTAGACAGCACGAATGAGTCCTTTCGGAGAGGGTGTTTCAATGAATCGGTCGACGTGCGGAACGTCGACTACTCGCGACCGAGGTCGCGGTGGCGCAGGCTCACGCTGACGCCGGGAAGCCCGGCAAGTCGGTCGGCGAGCTCTCGAGCGGTGGCGACCGAGCGGTGCTTGCCGCCGGTGCATCCTACCGCGAGCGATGCATGTCGTTTGTTCTCGCGCTGGAATCCGGCCAGGACCGGAGTGAGCGCAGCGACATAATTATCGAGGAACTCGGCGGCACCCTCGCGGCCGAGTACGTATTCTTTGACCTCGGGATCGACTCCGGTGAGGGCCCGGAGCTCCGGCTCCCAGAACGGATTCGGGAGAAACCGCATGTCGACCATCAGGTCGACATCGGTCGGCGCGCCGTACTTGAACCCGAAACTCGACACCGAGAGCTGCAGCCCGGGGGTGTTGTCATCGGAGAACAGCTCCCGCGTTGCGGTCGAGAGATCGTGAACGTTGTAGCGCGAGGTGTCGATGACCACATCGCACGATGCGCGGAGCTCCTGCAGGCGTTCGCGCTCGAGGCGGATGCCCTCGAGCAGACTGCGCTCTTCGCCCTGCAGCGGGTGCGGACGACGCACCGACTCGTACCGGCGCACGAGAATCTCGTCGGTCGCGTCGAGGAAGACGACGCGCACCGTCGCGTTGTCGCGCAGCTCGTCGACTGTCGCCTGAATGTCGGCGAACAGGTCGCGGCCGCGAACGTCCACGACCGCCACGATGCGCGGCAGAGCGCCGCCCGAACGGTCGGCCATGTCGGCGAGCGTCTTCAACATCGGGAGCGGGAGATTGTCGACGACGTACCAACCGAGGTCTTCCAGCGTGTTGGCGACCGTGCTACGGCCGGCTCCGGACATGCCGGTGACGATGAGGATCTCCTGCTGGGATGCCGCGTCGTTCATGCGCCGAGTTCCTCTCCCTGCTTCGCGTCCACGTGAGCTTCTAGCTTAGCGCCCGCCCCTGCGTCCGATTGCAGATGGGCCAGGATCTGCTCTCCCAGTTTCGGTCCGACGCCTGGCGCGGCGGCGAGCTCGGCGAGTGACGCCGCACGGAGCCGTGTCACCGAACCGACGTACTTGAGCAGGGCCTGAACGCGCTTGGGCCCGAGCCCGGGGATTTCTGAGAGTCGGCTCGAGATCGAAGTACTGCGACGCTGACGCTGGAATGTGATCGCGAACCGGTGCGCTTCGTCACGGACGCGCTGCACCAGGAAGAGCGCCTCGCTGGTGCGCGGCAGGATGACCGGGAATGGGTCGCCTGGCAGCCAGATCTCCTCGAGTCGCTTCGCGATCCCGCACAGGGCGATATCGGTGATTCCCGCCTCTGCGAGCGCCCGAGCTGCGGCCTTCACCTGCGGCTCACCGCCGTCGACGATCAGCAGCTGCGGTCGATCGCGGTAGATGCCGCTCGGCTGCTCCCCCGCTTCCCGAGCGGCGTTCAGTTGTGCGGCACGGCGCGAAACGACCTGGTAGATGGAATCCGTGTCGTCCGTCGTTTGCTCGATGCGGTACTTGCGATAGGCGCCCTTCGCAGGCAGCCCGTCCTCGAAAACGACCAGTGACGCGACGACGCCCGTGCCCTGAAGATGCGACACGTCGATGCACTCGATGCGCAGCGGCGCTTCGTCCATGTCGAGGGCGCGCTGCAGCTCGGCGAGCGCATCGGTGCGTGCGGTGAGGTCTGCAGCTCGTTTGAGTTTGTGCCGGATCAGGTGCTCACCGGCATTGCGCATCGCCCGATCCATCAGTTGCACCTTGTCGCCGCGCTCCGGCACGCGCACGGTGACGCGCCCGCGACGAGGTCGACGTGCGCCGAGCGCCTCCTCGAGCGCTGCCGAGTTCGCCGGGAGCTGGGGAACGAGGATCTGCGGCGGCGGCTCGCGATCGCCCTCGTACGCGGATTGCAGTACCTGCTCGAGCAGCGTCTCGGGCGAATCGTCGAGTTCGACGTCGACGATCCAGCTGCGTTCGCCGCGGATGCGCCCGCCGCGGATGATGAACTGATGCGCAGCGGCGGCGAGTTCGTCCGATCGGAGCCCGAACACGTCGAGATTCACGTCGAGCCCGAGCACCACGGCGTTCTTCTCCATGACGTGCTCCACAGCTTGCGCCTGGTCGCGGAGACGGGCGGCCTCCTCGTATCGCTGCTCGCTCGCGGCCTCGCGCATGGCGCGCTGCAGAGCCTTCAGATGGCTCGTGTCGCTGCCTCCGAGGAAGGCGACCAGTTCGCCCACTCGTGCGCGGTGCTCCTCCACGGTGAGCTTCTGCGAGCAGGGGCCGCTGCAGCGCCCGATCTGCCCGGCGAGGCAGGGCTTGCCGGAGCTCATCGCGCGCTGGTAATCGGCGTCGTTGCAGGTGCGGATCGGAAACGCCTGCTGCAGCAACGCGGTGGTCTCGCGCAGCGCCCACACCTTCGGGTAGGGGCCGAAGTAGCGCGCTCCGCGGATGCGTTCGTTCCGGGTGATGACGAGGCGCGGCGCTTCCTCGCGCAACGTCACCGCGAGGTACGGATAGGTCTTGTCGTCCTTGAATTGGACGTTGAACGGCGGTTTGTACTCGGTGATCCACGTGTGCTCGAGGATGAGCGACTCGGTGTCGGTTGCGACGACTGTCCAATCCACCTTGGCGGCGATGGAGAGCATCGTGCGCGTGCGCGGCATGAGCGAGTGCAGCGGCTGGAAGTAGTTCGCGAGGCGGGCTCGCAGGTTCTTCGCCTTGCCGATGTAGAGCACTCGCCCATGCCGGTCGCTGAACCGGTACACGCCGGGCGACGTCGGGATCTCCCCCTGGGCGGGTCGGAACGACGCGCGGTTATCGGTGCCGTTCAAGCGGAGGCTTTCGCCCGACCGTTCAGCACCTCGTTCAGGAACTGACCGGTGTGGCTCTCGGATGCGTTCACCAGTTGCTCGGGTGTGCCCTCGGCGATGATCATGCCGCCACCCGATCCGCCCTCCGGACCGAGATCGATGACCCAGTCGGCGCTTCTGATGACGTCGAGGTTGTGCTCGATCGTGATCACCGTATTGCCCTTGTCGACGAGACCGTTGAGCACGAGCAGGAGCTTGCGCACGTCTTCGAAGTGGAGACCCGTCGTCGGCTCGTCGAGCACGTAGATGCTGCGGCCGTTCGATCGCTTCTGCAACTCGGTGGCGAGCTTCACGCGCTGGGCTTCACCGCCCGAGAGTGTTGTCGCGCTCTGACCGAGCCGCACGTAGCCCAGTCCGACATCGACAAGCGTCTTCATATAGCGATGAATCGAGGAGATCGGCTCGAAGAACTGCTCAGCCTCGGCGATCGGCATCTCGAGCACCTCGGAGATGTTCTTGCCCTTGTAGCGCACCTGCAGGGTCTCGCGGTTGTAGCGCGACCCACCGCAGACCTCGCATGCCACGTACACGTCGGGGAGGAAGTTCATCTCGATCTTGAGCGTGCCGTCGCCGGAGCACGCCTCGCACCGGCCGCCCTTCACGTTGAAGCTGAACCTTCCGGGAAGGTAGCCTCGCGTCTTCGCCTCCTGGGTCTCGGCGAAGAGGTTGCGGATCTTGTCGAAGACCCCCGTGTACGTCGCGGGATTCGATCGCGGTGTGCGACCGATGGGCGCTTGATCGACATGGACGACCTTGTCGAGGTGCTCGAGCCCGGTGACGCGCGTGTGCTTCCCTGGGACGAGTCGCGCACCGTTCAGCTGGTTCGCGAGCACCCGGTAGAGGATGTCGTTGACGAGCGTCGATTTGCCCGATCCGGAGACCCCGGTCACGGCGGTCATGACGCCCAGGGGGAACGTGGCATCGACGTTCCGGAGGTTGTTCGAGCGAGCGCCCACGACCTTGAGCTCTCGCTTGCGGTCTCGCTTGCGACGACGCTTCGGGGTTTCGATGCTCCGCCGCCCGGCGAGGTAGTCCCCCGTCATGGAGTCGCGGTTGTTCAGCAGTTCATCGTAGTGCCCCGAGTGCACCACGGTCCCGCCCTCGACGCCCGCCCCTGGGCCGATGTCGACGATCCAGTCGGCCGCTTCGATGGTCTCCTCGTCGTGCTCGACGACGATGAGCGTATTCCCGAGATCGCGCAACTTCATCAGCGTCTCGATCAGGCGCCGATTGTCGCGCTGGTGCAGTCCGATGCTCGGCTCGTCGAGCACGTAGAGCACGCCGGTGAGTCCTGACCCGATCTGCGTGGCCAGGCGGATGCGCTGCGCCTCGCCGCCGGACAGCGTCCCGGCCGCACGCGCCAGCGTGAGGTAGCCGAGGCCGACCTCGATCAGGAAGTCGAACCGGAGCCGGATCTCGCGGAGCACCTGCGCCGCGATCTTCGCCTCTCGCTCGGTGAGCACGACATCGTCGAAGAAGGTCTTCGCATTGAGCAGGCTGAGCTCGCCGACCGAAGCGATCGACCGATCATTGACCGTCACCGCGAGCACCTCGGGCTTGAGCCGCTGCCCCTGGCACGCATGACACGGAACCTCACGGAGGAACTCCGCCCAGCGATCGCGCTTGGCGTCGGATTCAGCTTCCGCGTACTGGCGTTCGATGAACGGGATGACACCCTCGAATCCCGAGGAGTACTTCACCTCCCGGCCGAAGCGATTGCGCCACCGCACGTTCACCTTGAAGTCGTTGCCGTACAGGACCGCCTGCTGCACGTCCTCGCTCAGGCCCGACCATGGCGTCTGCAACGAGAACTTCAGATCGTCGGAGAGGCCGATCAGGAGCTTCTCGTAATACTGGTAGAGGCTCTTCCCCTGGCTCGTCCAGGGCACGATGACGCCCTCTGAGATGGAGAGTTGCGGATCGCCGAGCACGAGATCCTCGTCCACGGACATGCTCGTGCCCAGCCCCGAGCAGACCGGGCATGCACCGAACGGCGCGTTGAATGAGAACGTTCGCGGCTCGATCTCGGTGAGCTGCACCGGGTGCTGGTTCGGGCATGAGAGCTGCTCCGAGAACTGCTGCACGCGATCGTCAGCCTTCGCCTCACGGTCGACGAAGTCGACGGCGAGGATGCCTCCGGCGAGGCGCAGAGCGGTCTCGAGCGAGTCGGTGAGACGGCCGAGAATATCGGGACCTGCCACGAGGCGATCGATCACGACCGAGATGTCGTGCTTGACCTGCTTCTTGAGCTTCGGCGGGTCGGAGAGCTGGATCACGTCGCCGTCCACGATCGCGCGGGAGTATCCGCTCGCGGCGAGGTCCTGGAAGAGATCGACGAACTCTCCCTTCTTCTTGCTGACGACCGGCGCGAGCACCTGGTACCGCGTCCGCTCCTCGAGTCCCATGAGGCGATCTGCGATCTGCTGGACCGTCTGCGCCTCGATCCGCTCACCGCAGACGGCGCAGTGCGGGACGCCGATGCGAGCCCAGAGGAGCCGCATGTAGTCGTAGATCTCGGTGATCGTGCCGACCGTGGATCGCGGATTGCGGTTCGTCGACTTCTGATCGATGGAGACCGCCGGGCTCAGTCCCTCGATGAAATCGACGTCGGGTCGGTCGACCTGCCCGAGGAACTGCCGAGCGTAAGCGCTCAGCGATTCCACGTATCTCCGCTGGCCCTCCGCGAAGATCGTGTCGAAGGCGAGACTCGACTTCCCGCTCCCCGACAACCCCGTGAAGACCACCATCGAGTCCCGCGGGATGGCAAGATCGACGTTCTGCAGGTTATGCACACGGGCGCCCTGCACGCTGATCTGCGCGTGGGCTGCGGAGGATCGGATCGGAGTTGAGTGCTTCGAAGTCACCGACTCATTCTATCCGCTCCTGCGCCCGAATTCGAACATACCTACGATGCTTTCGCCAGGAGCGCACCGATCGACGGCATTATCGGTTACTATTGTCGTAAGCAAATGCAAGGAGTACTCATGTCGATCGCGCATCTCGGCCCGTCCCCGATCAGCGCGGCGTCGCGCGCGGGCGACCCCACTCGGAAGCGTCTGATCGATCTCGTGGCTCACCTCGATTCGTCGCGGATGGATTCAGCGGAAGCGCTTCTCTCGGGGCTGCTCGCGCATCAGCAGGCGGGAACTCGGGCGCTCACGGAGACGGAGGTCTCGGCGCTCGCTCGTTTCGGGGTGTCTGAAGATGCGTTGCGTCGACCGGACGCATTGGAGGCGACGACACAGGGGCTCATGGCAGACCAGTCGTTGGCCGCTCGGAGCGCGACCGTGGCGGAGGCTGCGGACATGCTCGGCGTCACTCCGGCTCGGGTGCGTCAACGCTGCGCTGCTGGCACCCTCCTCGCGCAGCGCCGCAGCGACGGGTGGCATCTCCCTCGCTTCCAGTTCCCCGAGGATCGTGAGCTGCCGGGGTGGGCGTCGGTCGCGCTGGTGATCCCGCGCGGCACCCCTCTGCTGTTCGCCGAACGTGTATTGACTTCGCCCGCCCCCGCGCTGCTGAGTGATGGTGAAGAACTCGCACCCTTCGAATGGCTGGCGCAGGGCGGAGATCCTCAGGTCGCGGCGACGGCGGTGGACGACGCACTGCATCGGCTCCCGTGAGCGAGTACCTGCCGCCGCCCCGAGCGGACGCACTCCCCGACCTCGCGCGGGATCCCGGATGGGTGCGAGAGGTTCCCAGCGGCACAGCGCTGGCGCGCATTTTCACAGCGGGCGGACGCTATCCGGTCGCGTGGCACGAGTTCCGCACGTACGGACCGGTCGATGCACGTTTCGATCCGCATCCCGAGCCGCCTGCTGAGTATGCGGATTCCGGCGTGCTCTACGCCGCGCTCGAACTGCCCGGCGCTGCACGAGAATCTGCTTCACCACTCGCTGCGTGTCTCCTGGAGGTGTTCCAGTCCACCCGAATCGTGCGCCGCTCCGACGGAACACCCACACTCGCCATCTTCGAGACGTCGAGGACGTTGCGCCTCCTCAACCTGAGCGATAGCGACTGGGTCGCGGTGGCGGGCGGCAACGCGGCGATCTCGTCGGGAGACCGCATGGCGTCCCGCGCCTGGGCGCGGGCGATTCGCACCCGGTATCCCAGCCTCGACGGCGTGGTCTCCGCGTCGTCCGTCGTTCCCAGTGCGCGGGTCGTCGCACTCTGGTCGCCGGCGGAGGACGCGATGCCGCGCCATCCGATCGCCCAGCTGCGTCTGGATCGAGACGAACTCACCGGCGTGATCGACCGGATCGCAGCGCGGTACGGCTATGTGGTCGTGTGAAGCTCCGTCGTGGCGCGGCGCCTCCCCCGGTGTCACGACGGCTTGCCGCGTGTCCGATTCATACAAGACGGGGATCGCGCCCTCCGCGTAACCTGAGCCCATGACACTGAATTTTGATTTCATCGGCATCGTCACCGCGGATCTGGGGCGTTCTCTCGACTTCTATCGTTCGCTGGGGGTCCCGATTCCAGAAGGGCTGGATGACGCGCCTCATGTGGAGGTTCAGCTGCCCGGCGGCATGAAGCTCGCGTGGGACCCGGTGGCGACGATCGAGAGCTTCTCCCCCGGGTTCGAGCTCCCGGAGGGCGAGAACCGCATCGCCTTTGCGTGCAGTGCGGCGTCACCGGCCGAGGTGGACTCCGCCTACGCCGAGATCGTCGAGCGGCACCCCGCTGCGGCGGACACGGAGCCGTGGGACGCACCGTGGGGGCAGCGGTACGCCACCGTGCGGGATCCCGACGGCAACTCCGTCGACATCTACGCACCGCTCCCGACGGCCCCGGCAGACGACTCCGCGACAGCCTGAATCGAGCGCGCGTATCGGGAGGGCGACTCGCCGGTCAGTCGTGAGAACTCCCTCGTGAAGTGGGCTTGATCGCTGTAGCCCGCCTCAACCGCGACTTCGGCGAGCGTATCGCCGGCCTGCAACCGGGCGCGGGCGCGTTGTCCTCGACGCACGCGGCGCAGCGCCGCGTACCCGTATCCGAACTCGCTGATCATGCTCCGGTGCAGCTGTCGTTCCGATCGTCCGAGCCGACGGGCGAGGGGGCCGAACGCCTCCTCCCGATCGGCTGCGCGAATCACGGTGCGCGTCCAGAGGGGCGGCGAGCCGCCGGCGTCGCCCTCGGTGTCGATCGAGGTCATCAGGGTCTCGATGTAGGTGCGGTCGTGCATCAGGTGCCGAGCGGCCGACACTGTGCCAGCTGCGAGTGCGCGCAGCACTCCGGCAGTGCGATGGGCTGCCGCACGTTCGACGGCGTCCTCCGCGAGCACCAGCTCGTCGCGGAGTGCTCGGAGTGGGCGTTGCAACGCCGTCGCGGCGGTCCCGGGGGCGAAGCGCATGCCCACGGTTGGACGCGCCAGTTCGACGGGGCTCCGCAGCCAGGTCGTCGAAGGGCCGGCGATGAGGAGTGCATCTCCCCGCAGCACGAAGTCGGCGCAGCCGTCAGCGGGAACGATGGTGGACGCCGGCTCCGAGTGCTCGTGCGGCGTCGGCGGCTCGACCCGCCATACGACGCCGAGCCCCTGAACCGCCCATTCCGAGTACATCGACGTTACAGGTGTCCCGCTTGGTCCATGCTGCGGAGTTCGCGCTTGATCTCCGAGAGCTCGTCGCGCAGTCGCGCGGCGAGCTCGAACTTCAGCTCCTCGGCCGCGGCCAGCATCTGGTCGGTGAGGTCGCTGATGAGCTCTTCGAGCTTCGCAGCGCCCTCGCCCGCGATCGCTCCGGCGCGCGCTGCCGACTTGCCCTTGCCGCGCTGCGGCGATGGACTCTTTCGCTGCGCGTGTGCACCGGAACGCGAGAGGATGTCTTCGGTGTCGGCCGCTTCGCGATTGAGCATCGCTGTGATGTCGCCGATCTTCTTGCGCAGCGGTTGCGGGTCGAGGCCGCGTTCGGTGTTGTAGGCGACCTGAATCTCGCGACGACGGTTCGTCTCATCGATGGCCTCGCGCATCGAGCGCGTAATCGTGTCTGCGTACATGTGCACCTGGCCCGAGACGTTGCGCGCGGCGCGGCCGATCGTCTGAATGAGCGAGGTGCTCGATCGCAGGAACCCCTCTTTGTCGGCGTCGAGGATCGATACGAGCGACACCTCGGGCAAGTCGAGTCCCTCTCGAAGAAGGTTGATGCCGATGAGCACGTCGTACACGCCCGCGCGCAGCTCCGTCAGGAGCTCGACGCGTCGCAGCGTATCGACATCCGAGTGCAGGTAGCGAACCCTGACACCGGCCTCTTCCATGAAGGTCGTCAGCTGCTCGGCCATCTTCTTCGTAAGCGTCGTGACGAGCACTCGCTCATCGCGCTCGGCGCGCACGCGC
This sequence comes from Leucobacter sp. USHLN154, assembly GCF_037145595.1. Classification (NCBI taxonomy): domain Bacteria; kingdom Bacillati; phylum Actinomycetota; class Actinomycetes; order Micrococcales; family Microbacteriaceae; genus Leucobacter; species Leucobacter sp. USHLN154. Next base: position 191,660 of record NZ_JBBCXF010000003.1, on the reverse strand, counting down.
ACCTCTTCGAGCAGATCGTCGATCTGACCTTCGCTCGGTTTGATCACGATCTCGGGATCGATGAGTCCGGTCGGGCGGATGATCTGCTCGACGACGCCGTCCGCGCGCTCCAGCTCGTACTTTCCCGGGGTCGCTGAGAGGTAGACGGTCTGACCGACCCGTTCCTTGAACTCGCTGAACTTCAGCGGCCGGTTGTCGAGTGCGCTGGGCAACCGGAACCCATGGTCGACGAGGGTGCGCTTTCGTGACGCGTCGCCCTCGAACATCGCTCCGATCTGCGGCACGGTCACGTGGGACTCGTCGATGACGACGAGGAAGTCGTCGGGAAAGTAGTCGAGCAGGCAGTGCGGCGCCTCGCCCGGTCGCCGTCCGTCCATGTGCATCGAGTAATTCTCGATGCCGGAGCAGAAACCGATCTGCTCCATCATCTCGAGGTCGAAGGTCGTGCGCATGCGCAGTCGCTGCTCCTCCACGAGCTTGTTCTGCTGTTTGAGTTCGCGCGTACGACTCTCGAGTTCGTTCGTGATCTGGCCCATCGCCCGGTTCATCACGTCGCGACTGGCAACGTAGTGCGACCCGGGGAACACGGAGATCGTCTCCACCTGCTTGATCACCTCGCCTGTCAGCGGGTGCAGGTAGTACAGTGCCTCGATCTCATCGCCGAAGAACTCGATGCGCACCGCGAGCTCTTCGTACATCGGGATGATCTCGACGGTGTCGCCCCGGACACGGAAGTTGCCGCGCACGAACTCGATGTCGTTGCGCTGGTACTGCATGTCGACGAATCGGCGCAGGAGCACGTCGCGGTCGAGCCGGTCGCCCACCGCGAGCGGCACCATCGCCTCGTAGTATTCCTCAGGCTTGCCCAAGCCGTAGATGCATGAGACGGTCGACACGACGATGGTGTCGCGCCTGCTGAGCAGGGCATTCGTCGTCGAGTGACGGAGCCGCTCGACCTCTGCGTTCACCGAGGAGTCTTTTTCGATGAACGTATCGGTCTGCGGCACGTAGGCCTCAGGCTGGTAATAGTCGTAATAGCTGACGAAGTACTCGACGGCGTTGTGCGGAAAGAGTTCTCGAAGCTCGCTGGCCAACTGGGCGGCGAGGGTCTTGTTGTGCGCGAGCACGAGCGTCGGGCGCTGCACCGCTTCGATCAACCAGGCCGTCGTCGCGGACTTACCGGTGCCCGTCGCGCCGAGCAGGACCACATCGGTCTCGCCGGCGTTGATGCGACGCGTCAGATCTTCGATCGCGCCGGGCTGATCACCGCTCGGCTCATAGTCGCTGACCACTTCGAATGGGCGGACGCTACGGGTGGGTTCCATGTCTTCGAGAGTACTCGCGACCACCGACATTCATGATTCCGCGTCGAGAGGGTTGCGCGTCCGCTCTGGTGCGACCATCTCTCGTGTGTTTCACTTGCCGCATGAGTACGCGCGCGAGGTGGGGCCTGAGCGCAGTTCTGCTGAGCGGATTCCTGGTGGCGGGCTGCGCGCCGCTCGCTGCTGACGCGAAGCACGGCGAGGATGCCCCGCATGCCTCCGGTGATGCCGAGACGTTCGCGTCAGCCGTCGATGCGGCACTCGCCGGGAGTGGTGTTCCTGGGGGTGCGATCGTCGTAACGGGCTCCGACGGCGGCAATGCGTTCGAGTACGCCTTCGGCAGAGCAGCGGAGGGTCGCGACGTCACACTGCAGACACCGTTCGCGTATCGCAGCATGACGAAGTCGTTCGTGGGGACGGTCGTCCTCCAGCTCGCCGACGAGGGCGTCCTCTCGCTCTCCGACCCGGTGAGTCTGTACGTGGACGGCGTGCCGAACGGCGATGAGATCACGATCGAGCAGCTCGGAACGATGCGCAGCGGGGTCGCGAACTACTCGGGCTCCCCTCGACTCACCGACCTTCTCGTCGTCGATCCGGCGCGAGAGCCCGCTGTGACCGAGCTCCTGGATCTCGCGTTCCCGGATTCTCCCGAATTCGCCCCAGGCGCTGCGTACGAGTACTCGAACACGAATACGCTGCTGCTCGGCGAGGTCATCACGTCTGCGACGGGACGACCATGGTACGACGAGGTCGACGACCGCCTGCTCGCCGCCCTCGATCTCGATTCCGTCACCGACGGTCTCAGCGACAGCGATCGCGATGCGGCCGGGTACCAACTCGCCGACGGCGCCGTCGTGGAGGAACTCCCGTGGGTCGCTCCCGGCTGGTTCGGGGCCGCTGGCGCACTTGCCGGAGACGTCGGGGATCTGGCCGTCTGGGGCCGTGCGCTGGGCACGGGCGCCGAGCTCGCTGCCGACACGCAGCAGTGGAGGCTCGACTCCTTCGGCGCGACGGACGATGACGCGCGCAGTCCGGAGTACGATGCGTACGGCTTCGCCATCGGCGAGATCGACGGCTGGGTCGGGCACACGGGCAACGGTCTCGGATTCCAGGGTCTCGTGATGCACGATCCCGATTCGGGGAGAACGGTCGCCCTGCTGATCAACGGCACCGGCGAGGACCCGGATCTCCCGGCCCACGTCTTCACAGAGATCCTGCCGGTCATCGATGACGCGCCCTGATCACTCGGCTGCTTCGAACCGCAGAGGCAGCTCCAGATTGCCCGCGCCCGACCAGCGCACCTCGGCGAGGCCCTGCCATGCCGCCGCCCGGGCGAGCAGCGCGCGTGCCGCGCTGCCCGTTCGAACTGGCGCGCGCGATTCCCGCCACGCGGCCTGCACGAGCAGCGCGCCGCCCGCGCGGTCCGCCTTCAGATCGAGGCGCCCGGCCATGCGCCCGCCCACCATGAGCGGAAGGCAGTAGTACCCGAACTGCCGCTGCTCTTTGGGGGTGTAGATCTCGATGCGGTAGTGGAAACCGAACATCCGCTCCGCGCGGGGCCGGTACCAGACCATGGGATCGAACGGCGTGAGCAGCGCATCGGGGGCGAGCCGCGAGGGCACGCTGGCGTCGCGGTGCACCCACGCCTCGGAGAACTCGCCGGCAGCGGAGGTCCACCCCTCGACCTGGACCGGGAGCAGTTCGCCCGCCTCGACGAGGTCTGCGACGGCCGCTCTCGCCGGCCCCAGCCGGAGCCGGTGATAGTCCGCGAAGTCGGCCAGCGTGCCGATGCCGAGGGAGCGGGCAGCGCGAGAGATGAGCTCGCGTTGAGCGTCTCCAACTGGAGCGCTGCCGAGATGCTGCTCCGGGAGCACGTGATCGGCGAGCGCATACCGGCGCTGGAAGCCCTCACGGCCCGCAGAAGCCACCTCGCCCCAGGCGAAGAGCGTTTCGACGGCGCGTTTCGTTTCGCTCCAGTCCCACCACGGCCCGCGATTCGCGCGCGGACCGTCCTCGAGGTCGCGTACGAACGAGGGGCCATCGCTCTTCAGCCGGGCCCGCACCCGGTCGAGCGCGGGCGCGAGCTCTGCCGCTCTGCCCGTCCGCTCGTCGCGAGCTCTGCGCTCGGCCATGCGCCAGCCGAAGAGCGGCCGATCCTGCACGGGAATGAACGCCGCCTCGTGGGCCCAGTACTCGGTGAACCGGCCGCTCCGCCACAGATGCCGATCGAGCGCCGTGGCGTCGTAGCTCCCATGACGGGAGAACACCGGAAGATAGTGACTCCGTGCGAAGACATTGACCGAATCGATCTGCAGCACGTGCAAGCGCTCGAGGGCGGCGTCGAACGGGCGGCGTTTGCCGATGCGCGCGGTATTCGCGAAGCCTTGCGCGGCGAGCGCTATGCGCCGCGCCTCTCCGGCTGAGATTGAAAGCATGAGCGTACGCTACCGCGAGCCACGGACACGCTGGATCGCTTCGTGCGCGGCCGGGACGCGTCTCGCGCAGCGGATCCGCGCACACGGCGACGCGGCCGCGGAGTGAACTCCCCCGCGACCGCGCACCGGCAATTTCGTGCCTGACCTCAGGCGAACCAGAGCGCGAGCTCGCGCGAGGCCGACTCCGGCGAATCGGAGCCGTGCACGAGGTTCTGCTGCACCTTCAGGCCCCAGTCGCGGCCGAGGTCGCCGCGGATCGTTCCCGGAGCCGCGGTCGTCGGATCGGTCGTGCCGGCGAGCGACCGGAAGCCCTCGATGACTCGCTCGCCCTGCGCGCGAATCGCGACGGCCGGGCCCGAGGCCATGAATTCGAGCAACGGCTCGTAGAACGGCTTGCCCTCGTGCTCCGCGTAGTGCGCGGCGAGCAGTTCGCGATCGGGGGCGACGAGACGGAGATCCGCGAGGCGATAGCCCTTCGCCTCGATGCGCCGGATGATCTCGCCGGTGAGGCCGCGAGCGACGCCGTCGGGCTTCACCAGGATCAGTGTTTCTTCAACCGACATACGTACTCCTCATGGGTCGGGGGCGGGAAAACTCGCAAGTGGCCGCGCAGATGCGCTCCGATCTGAGAGTGTATCGAATCAGGCGGCGCCGCCCTGTGCCGCCACCCAGGCCGCGCGGTCGCGGTCGATTCGCGCGCCGCGCACCATGCAGTAGACCCAGAGGGCGGTGAACAGCACGCTCACGATGAGCGACATCGGCAGGATGATCGCGGTGAGCAGCATCAAGACGTGCACGACCCATCCGACCAGGATGCCGAAACGGCCGCGCCGCATACCGACGAGGGCGATCAGGATCGCGACTCCGAGTCCACCGCCGAGGACGAGCCCCAGCTCCCGCGGTTCGAGCGCGCTCAGCCCGAAGATCGTCAGGCCGAAGAGCGCCACGATGAAGAGTTCGAAGCCCAGAACGATCGAGGCGAGGGCCTTCTGCGTCGATGTGGGTCCGCGCCGTGCCCCGGCGATGCGCATCGCGGAGTTGTGCGCGACGGTCTCCGAAGGAGAGAGGACGAGTTCCGGCTCGCCGTCGTCATCCGGCCGGCGTGATGCCTCAGCGCCGTTCACGCTGCGCCCCAGCCCTCGGAGCGGGCGAACGCGATGGCCTCGCCCGCGAGGAGCACTGAACCGACGACGAGTACTGCCCGTCCCTCGGCGCGCATCGCCCATCCTCGTGCTTCTTCGAGCGCCTCGGGGAGCGACTCGGCGATCTCGATCGGGGTGCCGGGGATCTCGTCCTCGGCGATCTGCTGGAGATCACCAGCCGGGATGCTCCGCGGCGAGTCGACGGGTGCGACGGTCACGCGATGCGCGATGGGCGCGAGCGTCGCCATCAGGCCGGAGACGTCCTTCTCCTCGAGGACGCCGACGACCAGGGCGAGCTCTGCGAAGGTGAAGGACTCAGACACCGCCGAGACGAGCGCCGCAGCACCGTGGGGGTTGTGCGCCGCATCCACATAGACGACGGGGTCGGTGCCGATGAGCTGCAGACGTCCGGGCGAGGTCAGCGATCCGAAGCCGTCGTCGAGCACTTCTTCCGGCAGCGGGCGACTTGCGCCGAAGAACGCCTCGGCCGCTGCGATCGCAAGTGCTGCATTCTCCGCCTGGTGGTGACCGAACAACGGTACGAAGATCGGATCGTACGACTGGCCGCTGAGACCGACGACATCGATCTGCCGGCCGCCGACCGCGAGACGATCGTCGACGAGCGCGAAGTCGCGCCCCAGCACCGCGAGCGCCGCATCGTGCCGCTCCGCCGCTTCTGCGAGCTCGGCGAGCGCGTCGGGTTCCTGCGCCGCTGACACGACCACGGATCCGCTCTTGATGATGCCCGCCTTGGTGCGTGCGATCGTCGCGACGTCGGATCCCAGAATGCTCGTGTGGTCGAGGTCGATCGGGGTGAACACGGCGACGCGAGCATCCACGATGTTCGTCGCGTCCCACTCGCCGCCCATGCCGACCTCGACGACCGCCACGTCGACCGGCGCGTCGGCGAAGACGGCGAAGGCGAGCACAGCGAGGGCCTCGAAGAACGTGATCCGACCGTGGCCGGCCTCGGCGAGTTCTGCATCGACGACTTCGAGCGGCACCTGCAATTCATCCCATGCCGCGGCGAGCACATCGCCGTCGACGGACTCGCCGTCGAGCTGGAACCGCTCGGTGAAATCGACGAGATGCGGACTGGTGAAGAGCCCCGTCCGCAGACCGTGCGCCCGCATCAACGACGCGATGGCGCGGCTGGTCGAGGTCTTCCCGTTCGTTCCCGCGACCTGGATGACGGGGAACGAGAGCTGCGGCGACCCCGCGAGTTCGGCGAGCCGCCGCACCGGGTCGATGCGCGGTCGCGGCTGCGCCTCTCCGACGCGCTCAAGCAGAGCGGCGTAGACGCGTTCCGCGCCGGTCATGCCACGACTCCCGCCTGCTGCGATGCCGCTTCCGTGGCATCGATGGTGATGACGATCGCCGCCTTCTCGGCGCCGATCGCCCGCGCTGCCGACACGTGAACGCCGTCGCCTGGCGAGGAGATATCGTCGGCGATCGCATCGATGCCGATGGCCTCCTGCACGGCGAACCCTTCAGCCAGCGTTTCGGCGGCGATGAGCGAGGAGTGCATCTGCAGTGCGGCGGCGTGCTCGGGCTCTGCGTTCAACGCCAGCACGATCCGATCGCTGACCTCGAGCCCGGCGTTCTTCCGCGCCTCCTGCACCGCACGGATCGCGTCACGAGCGATGCCCTCAGCCTCGAGTTCGGGGGTCAGCGTCGTGTCGAGCAGCGCGAAACCGCCCCCTGGCAGCAGGGTGAGCGCCGGACCGCCCTCGGCGTCGTCTCCCGCTCGAAGCGTGAGCTCGTACTCGTGCGGTTCGAGGGCGATGCCGCCCGCGATGACGACTCCGCCGTCCTCGCTCCAATCGCCCGACTTCGCCGCCTTGATCGCCTGCTGCACCTGCTTTCCGAGACGGGGCCCAGCGGCGCGTGCGTTGACGGCGAGCGTCTGCACGATGCCGTGCTCCTGCGCGCTCGTCTCCGTCTGCTCGACGAGCTTGACCGATTTGACGTTCAGCTCTTCCCGGAGAATGTCCGCAAACGGGGCAACGGCGTCCGGGTGCTCGACCACGACCGTCAGCTCGGCGAGCGGGAGGCGGACGCGAAGGCCGCGGCTCTTGCGCAGAGCGAGGGTCTGGGAGGTGATCTGTCGCACTTCGTCCATCGCCTGCACCAGGGTGTCGTCCGCGGGGAACTCGGCCGCCTCGGGCCAGTCCGCGAGGTGCACCGATCGGCCGCCGGTGAGCCCGCGCCACAGTTCTTCGGTGACGAGGGGCGCGAGAGGAGCCGCGACGCGCGCGACGGTTTCGAGCACGGTGAACAGCGTGTCGAAGGCCTGGCGATTCTCGCCCGCGCCCTGATCCCCGCCGGTCCCCGCCCAGAAGCGATCGCGCGAGCGGCGCACGTACCAGTTCGTGAGCACCTCTGCGAACCCTCGCAGGGCGTCGGCGGCGGAGGTGGTGTCGAGCGCGTCGAGATGGGCCTCGACGTCTCGTACGAGCCGTCCGGTCTTGGCGAGGATGTAGCGGTCGAGCGGATCGACGGAGTCGGTGCGGCGCTCGGCCGTGACGCCGTCGGCGTTCGCGTAGAGCGAGAAGAAGTACCACGTGTTCCAGAGGGGCAGGATGAACTGTCGAACGCCCTCCCGGATTCCCTCCTCGGTCACCACGAGGTTGCCGCCGCGCACGACGGGCGAAGCCATGAGGAACCAGCGCATCGCGTCCGACCCGTCGCGATCGAAGACTTCGTTCACGTCGGGATAGTTGCGGAGCGACTTCGACATTTTGTTGCCGTCGGAGCCGAGCACGATGCCGTGGCTGATCACGTTCGTGAACGCCGGACGGTCGAACAGCGCGGTTGCGAGCACATGCTGGACGTAGAACCATCCCCGCGTCTGGCCGATGTACTCGACGATGAAGTCCGCGGGCTGATGGGTCTCGAACCACTCCTGGTTCTCGAACGGGTAGTGGGCTTGGGCGAACGGCATCGATCCGGAGTCGAACCACACGTCGAGCACGTCCTCGATCCGGCGCATGGTGGAGCGCCCGGTCGGATCGTCGGGATTGGGGCGCGTGAGTCCGTCGATGTAGGGGCGGTGCAGGTCGATGTCGCCGGATTCGTTGCGGGGCAATGCTCCGAAGTCGGCTTCGAGTTCTGCGACGGAGCCGTACACGTCGACCCTCGGGTACTCCGGGTCATCGCTCTTCCACACCGGAATGGGGCTGCCCCAGTAGCGGTTGCGACTGATCGACCAGTCGCGCGCCCCCTCGAGCCATTTCCCGAACTGACCGTGCTTGACGTTCTCGGGCACCCAGGTGATCTGCTCGTTCGTCTCGAGCATGCGTTCCTTGATGTCGGTGACGCGCACGAACCAGCTGGACACCGCCTTGTAGATGAGCGGGTTGCGGCAGCGCCAGCAGTGCGGGTACGAGTGCTCGTAGCTCTGCTCGCGGAGCAGCCGCCCGCGCTCGCGCACCAGGCGGATCAACGGGCGGTTCGCGTCCATCCAGAGCTCACCGGCGACGTCGGTCACCGCGCTGATGAAGCGGCCCCCGGCATCGACGCTGACGATCGTCGGCATTCCCGCCGCCGTCGTGATCCGGTAGTCGTCCTCGCCGTACGCTGGCGACTGGTGCACGATGCCGGTGCCGTCGGTGGTCGAGACGTAGTCATCGACGAGGATCTGCCAGCAGTTCTCCGTGCCCCAGGTCTCGGCATCTGCGAAGTAGTCGAAGAGCGGGGCGTACGTCACACCCGAAAGGTCGGAGCCGCGCACCGTGCGGGACACCGCGGAGACGGCATCCTCGATCGAGGCGTATCCCAGGTCCTTGGCATGCGCTCCGACCAGATCCTGCGCGAGCAGGTACTGCGCCGTTCCGGCCGCACCGCCGTCGCCGGCGCCGCCGGGTCCGGCGGGCACCACGGCGTAGTCGATGTCAGGCCCCACCGCGAGAGCGGCATTCGTCGGCAGCGTCCATGGAGTCGTCGTCCAGGCGAGGGCGCGAACGCCGGTCAGATCGAGCTGTGCCGCGCGGTCCCCCGAGAGCGGGAACGCGACGGTGACCGAGGGATCCTGGCGCATCTGATAGACATCGTCGTCCATGCGCAGCTCGTGGTTCGACAGCGGCGTCTCATCGCGCCAGCAGTACGGCAGAATGCGCGAGCCCTCGTACGCGAGCCCGTCGTCGTAGAGCTTCTTGAACGCCCAGATGACACTCTCCATGTAGCTGAGATCGAGAGTCTTGTAGCCGTTCTCGAAGTCCACCCACCGGGCCTGACGCGTGACGTACTCCTCCCACTCGCGCGTGTACTGCAGCACAGAGGCGCGCGCCTTCCCGTTGAACGCCGCGACGCCCATCTCCTCGATCTCCGACTTCTCGGTGATGCCGAGCTGCTTCATCGCCTCGAGTTCAGCGGGGAGGCCGTGCGTGTCCCAACCGAAGCGTCGCTCCACCTTCTTGCCGCGCATCGTCTGGAATCGCGGGAAGACGTCCTTCGCGTATCCGGTCAGCAGGTGACCGTAGTGAGGCAGGCCGTTCGCGAACGGCGGTCCGTCGTTGAAGACCCATTCCGGTGCGCTCTCTCGCTGACGAATCGAGGCGCGGAACGTGTCGTCCGCCGCCCAGAAGTCGAGCACGCGTCGTTCGATCTCGGGAAGCCGCGGAGAAGCGGCGACGCCGAAGGCGGCACCCGCGTGCGGGTCTGCGGCTGATGCGGTGGACGGGGTTCCCGTGGGCTGCTGAGGGTACGGCATGGGTTCCTTCTCGGTTCCGGCGTGAGTGTTGTTGCCTGCGCCGGGACGAGGTCCGGATCGCTCTCCGTCACCCGCGGTACCACCCCGCTTGCCGCTCGCGGCTCCCGTCGGGAGACACATCGACCACTTCATTGGGCGATGACGGGCCCGACCCGTTCGGTTCTACTGGGCGGCCCGCACCCCGTTACATCCGAGAGCGTCGAACCGCTGTTCTTCCGAAGACTCCCCGATGATGGTCGGTTCGCAGTCGTTGAAGCCAGTCTAGCGCAGCGTCGGGCGGACTTCGCCATGCGACGAGGGGCTTCGGCGGCGGGCCGGAAGTGCGCCGTTGGTAACGAACAAGTAACGATGCGGTTAGCGAAAAATACCAGATCAGCGCGGAGAATCACCCCGCCTGAGCGCCGCATGCGCCCGGGCGCGCCTTGCACTCCATTGCACGACGTTGTTAGCGTCGTCTCAGCGTTGAGGGCGGCCGCGTGCCATTCTTCCTGATCCGCTCCGGGACATCCAGCGCCGAAATTCGGTGCCCCGGAGTGCGGGAAGTCGAGTGCGGCCCGATCCTCCGCAATACGAACTGGCCAATTGAGAGGCTGCCGGGCGACGCTTGCGCCGCGATCGCCGCGATCCCGCGAGTCGCCGGCGTGCCTCCGATTTCGTCGTGCCAAGAACGAGGAGTTTACAGTGACCAGTACAACGGAACAGCCCGGGGTTGCGGGCGAAGTGCGGCCGGGTGAGACCCCAGACACGGTGTCACCCGCGATCGCGGTCTCCCACGCCTACAAGGTGTTCGGGCGACGCCCCAGAGAGGTCGTCAAGCGCCTCCGAAAGGGCGCAACGCGGGAAGAGGTCCGCGGGCAGGGTACCGCGGCTGTGATCGACACGAGCTTCAGCGTCAATCAAGGCGAGATCTTCGTGGTGATGGGCCTGTCGGGTTCCGGCAAGTCGACCCTGATCCGCATGCTCAACGGCCTGAACGACACGACTGACGGGTCGATCACGGTCTTCGGCACCGAGGTCGTCGGCCTGAGCGGACAAGAACTGCGCGAGTTGCGTCGCGACCGGATGTCGATGGTGTTCCAGCACTTCGCACTGCTCCCCCACCGCAGTGTCCTCGACAACGTCGCCTACGGACTCGAGTTGCAGGGCGTTGCGCCAGCTGAGCGTCGAGAGCGAGCGCAGCACTGGCTCACGCGCGTCGGCCTGGGCGGCTGGGAGGAGCACTTGCCCGGTGAACTCTCGGGCGGCATGCAGCAGCGCGTCGGCATCGCCCGCGCGTTCGCCGCTGACACCGACATCCTGCTCATGGATGAAGCGTTCTCAGCGCTCGACCCGCTGATTCGGCGAGAGATGCAGGAGCAGCTCGTCGAACTGCAGCAGGAGCTCAACAAGACGATCGTCTTCATCACGCACGACTTGAATGAAGCGATGTTCCTGGGCGACCGCATCGCCGTCATGCGCGACGGGAGGATCGTGCAGGTCGGAACGCCGAACGACATCCTCACCGACCCGGCCAACGATTACGTCGCCCAGTTCGTGCAGGACGTCGATCGCGCCCGGGTGCTCACCGCGGGAGACGTGATGGAGCCGCCCCGCGCCGTGGTCCCGGCGACCGCCGGCCCGCGCACCGCGCTGCGCACCATGCGCGATCTGCAGACGTCGGCGTGCTTCGTCACGTCCTCGTCGCGCAAGCTGCTCGGCGTCGTCCGCGATAAGGATGTGCTGCGCCAGGTCCGCGAAGGCGGTACCGACATCACGGAGCGCCTCCGGCCCACGCCCTCGATCGTGAAGCGCGATCAATACATCTCCGAGCTCTTCGAGCTCGCAGTGGAGAGTCCGCTGCCCGTGGCTGTGACCGACGACCAGGATCGGCTCATCGGCGTCGTTCCGCGCGTCACGCTCCTCGCAGCACTGACCGACCTCCCGACTATGACGACGGAGATTCCGATCATCGAACCGACACCCACCGTGTCGGCGGCGATGATCTCAGAGACACTGGGCGATGCTCCGGAGAGCGCCGCCGGAGCCGGGTTCGCACCCGAGAATGAGGAGGTGCGCTGATGGACGACTTCCGCATTCCTCTCGGCGACTGGGTAGCCGATGGACTCAACTGGTTCAAGGCGACGTTCGACGGCTTCCTCGACGTGGTCACCCTGGTGATCAAGTTCCTCGTCGAGGGGCTGGCCGACGGACTGACGTCCGTTCCCTTCCCCGTCCTCATCATCGTGTTCGGGCTGATCGGCTGGCTGCTGCGCTCCTGGCAGCTCGCGGTCGGCACCGTCATCACGATGCTCCTCGTCGTCGGCATGGGCCAGTGGGAGAACGCGATGCTGACGCTCGCGCTCGTGCTCATCGCAGCCCTCATCGCCATCGTCGTCGCGATCCCGCTCGGCATCGCGGCAGCGCGGAGCGATACGTTCAGCGCGATCCTGAAGCCCGTGCTCGACTTCATGCAGACGATGCCGGCCTTCGTCTACCTGATCCCCGCCGTGATCTTCTTCAGCATCGGGTTCGTGCCGGGCGTCTTCGCAACGGTCCTGTTCTCGGTCGCTCCCGGCGTGAGGTTCACCGAACTCGGCATCCGCGGAGTCGACTCCGAGACGGTCGAGGCCGGCTATGCATTCGGAGCCGCACCGGGGAAGATCCTCCGAGGCATCCAGCTGCCGCTCGCGATGCCGACCATCATGGCCGGCATCAACCAGGTGATCATGCTCGCCCTCTCGATGGCCGTCGTCGCCGGTATGGCCGGCGCGAACGGACTCGGCAAGGAGGTCGTCGCGGCCATCTCGACCCTGAACATCGCGCAGGGCGTCGAGGCCGGCCTGAGCGTCGTGATCCTCGCCGTCTTCCTCGACCGCGTGACCGCGGCCCTCGGCAATCCCGGCGACTACAAGCACTCGTTGCTGGGCGGCATCCGCCGCCGCCGTGACGCGCGCCGCACGGGCGCGCTCGCCAAGGCTGCATGACGCACCGCACGTACCCCTCGCAACACACGTACCCCCACACCGTGCGCCCCGCGCACGAAACGAAAGGACGAAGTATGCAGAAGCGCACTCTCACCGGAATGCTGGCTCTGGGAGCCGCCGCAACCCTCGCCCTTGCAGGTTGCTCCGGCAATGGGTCCGGCAGCGGCTCCGACGGCGACGGCGGCGGCGAGAACGGCACCGTCACACTGGGCTACCTGCCGGGTTGGACGGACGGGCTCAGCACCGCCTACCTGCTCGAGGATCAGCTCGGCAAGATGGGCTACGACGTCGAGATGGAAGAGCTGACCGATGCGGGCGTGCTCTACGCAGGACTCGCCGGTGGAGACTTCGACATCTACCCCTCCGCATGGCCGGAGGTGACGCACGCCTCGTACATGGAGGAATTCGGCGACCAGATCGAGGATCTCGGCGGCTACTACGACGGCGCCGTGCTGACGCTCGCGGTGCCCGAGTACGTCGACATCGACTCCATCGAAGACCTCGCCGGTGAAGCGGATCGATTCGGCGGCGAGATCATCGGCATCGAGCCGGGCGCAGGGCTGACCGCGCAGACGCAGGACGTCGCGATGCCGGAGTACGGCCTGGACGGCGACTTCGAGCTCGTGACCTCCTCCACCGCCACGATGCTCGCGACGCTGCAGGACAAGATCGACAACGAAGAAGACGTCGTCGTGACGCTCTGGCGCCCGTTCTGGGCGAACGATGCCTTCCCGCTGAAGGATCTCGAGGACCCGAAGGGTGCGATGGGCGAGCCCGAGACCCTGCACTTCCTGGGGAAGAAGGGTCTCTCGGAGGAGTACCCCGAGGTCGCCGACTACATCGCCGACATCAAGCTCGACGACGTCGCCTACGGCGCGCTCGAGAGCATGGTCACCGGTGACGAGTACAAGGACGACCCCGAGGCCGCCGTCGATGCATGGCTCGAGGAGTACGGAGATGCGTACCCGGGTCTGATCACCAGCTGACCGATCCGTCGTTTCCCTTCGGGGAATCACGCAGTACGAAAGGAGCCCTTCCCGAAACACAGTTCCGGGAAGGGCTCCTTTTTTCATGCCGCACAGCGGCACCACGCTTTACGAAAGGACACCATTTGCAGTTCCGCACCCTCACTTCTGCTCTCGCACTCACCGCAGCAGCCGCTCTGGCGCTCGCCGGATGTTCTGCCGAAGACGCCGCCGATGCCAGCGCAGACAGCATCACCATCGGCTACGTCCCCTCCTGGAGCGATGGCAAGACCAGCGGCTTCCTCCTCAAGGACCAGTTCGAAAAGCTCGGCTACGACGTTGAGATGCAGGAGCTCACTGAGGCAGCCGTGCTGTACACGAGTCTCGCGGAGGGCAGCATCGACGTCTTCTCGGGTGCTTGGACCGAGCGCACGCAGGCCGAGTACGTCGCGGGGCGGGAAGATGACTTCGAGGATCTCGGCACCTGGTACGACAACGGCACGATCACCCTCTCGGTGCCCGACTATGTCGATATCACGTCACTCGAAGAACTCGCGCCGAGTGCCGATCGATTCGACGGGAAGATCATCGGCATCGAGCCGAGCGCGGGTCAGATGAAGCACACGGAGGAAGTCGGCATGCCTGCCTACGGACTCGACAGTGAGTTCTCCCTCGTGTCCTCGTCGACGGCGGCGATGCTCGCCTCGGTGAGCGACGCGGTCGAGACCCGCGACGACATCGTCGTGACGAGCTGGCGCCCGTTCTGGGCGAACGAGGTGTACGGCCTGCGCGACCTCGAAGACCCGAAGGGTGTCATGGGCACCCCCGAGGGCATTCATGTGCTCGCGACCCAGGGATTCACCGAGCGCTTTTCCGACGCGGCAGACTACGCCGCAGATTTCAAGCTGAACGACGAGGCCTTCAGCACGCTCGAGAACGCGATGACGAACGAATACGAGGTGGGTGAAGAGGCCGAGGCCGTCGACGCCTGGATCGACGAGCACCCCGACGCATTCCCCGGCCTGCTCGCCGAATAGAGAAATCAGGAGCGCCCGGCGCCGTTGCCGCGTAGGATCGGCGACGTCGGGCGCTTCCGGCTCGGCCTGTCATCGAGGAGAGACCATGAGCGATTCAGCCCTCGCACCCGAGATCGAATCCCGACCCGAAGTGCATCTGGCCGTCGTGCGGGAGACCGTTCCGTTCGACCGCATTCCCGAGCTCTACGACCGCGCGTACCCGGCGATCTTCCAGGCGTTGGCAGAGACAGGCGTGTCTCCGGCCGCCGCCCCGATGGGCGTGATGCACGGCTCCCCGGCGGCGGAGGGCCTCGACCTGTCGGTGGCCGTGCCGATCCCTCAGCCATACACCGGAACCGGCGGCGGGATCACGGCCGAGACGATTCCGGCCGCCCGCACCGCCACGATGCTGCTGCGCGGTGACTTCAGCGGGCTGTCGGCCGCTTACGAGCGTCTCTACGCCTGGATCAGCGAGCGGGGAGAGCAGCCGACCGGCATCGCCTGGGAGCAGTACCTCACCGAACCCGAGCCCGGCGGCGACCCTGCCCTCAACGAGACGCTGATCGGGGTGCAGCTCGCCGGTGACTGAGGGCCGGTAAGCTGGATCCACACCATCAGGCACCAGCGCGGCGATGAGCTGCCGCGCGACCACGCGGTGCCGTCCACATCGAACCCCGATGCCGCAGCTGAGCGCGGTATCGAGAAGCGGAGCCCCACGCATGAGCGCGATTCCCGACAAGCCCGTACTCGAAGGCCTCGAAGCGAAATGGGGCCCGGTGTGGGAGGAAGCGGGCACGTACGCGTTCCCGCGAGAGCGCGCTTCCCGGGAGAACGTCTACAGCATCGACACGCCCCCGCCGACGGCGTCGGGATCGCTGCACGTTGGACACGTCTTCTCGTACACGCACACCGATACCATCGCGCGGTACCAGCGCATGCAGGGCAAGGCCGTCTTCTACCCGATGGGGTGGGACGACAACGGGCTGCCGACGGAGCGACGCGTGCAGAACTACTACGGCGTGCGCTGCGATCCGTCGCTGCCGTACGTCGAGGGATTCGTCCCTCCGCACGAAGGGGGCGACGGCAAGAGCATCAAAGCGGCGGATCAGCAGCCGATCTCCCGCCGCAACTTCATCGAGCTGTGCGAGCGCCTCACCGAGGAGGACGAGCAGCAGTTCGAGGCGCTCTGGCGCACGCTCGGGCTCTCCGTCGACTGGAAGCAGAGCTACCGAACGATCGGAGCGGAGTCGCTGCGCGCGTCCCAGCTCGCCTTCCTCCGCAACGTCCAGCGCGGCGAGGCCTACCAGGCCCAGGCGCCGACCCTGTGGGACGTGACGTTCCGCACGGCGGTCGCCCAGGCGGAGCTCGAGGATCGCGATCAGCCGAGCGCCTATCACACGCTCGCCTTCCACAAGTCGGACGGATCGGGCGACATCCTCATCGACACCACGCGTCCCGAACTGCTCGCAGCGTGCGTCGCGCTCGTCGCGCACCCCGACGATGAGCGCTTCCAGCCGCTCTTCGGCTCGACAGTGCGCACTCCCCTGTTCGACGTCGAGGTGCCGATCCTGGCCCACCACCTCGCGCAGAAGGACAAGGGCACCGGAATCGCGATGATCTGCACGTTCGGCGATGTGACCGATGTGGTCTGGTGGCGCGAACTCGACCTGCCGAACCGTGCCATCCTCGGATTCGACGGCCGCGTGATCTCTGAGGCGCCCGACGTCATCACGAGCGAGACCGGGCGGGCAGCCTACGCGGAGATCGCGGGCAAGACCGTGTTCAGTGCGAAGCAGATCGTCGTCGACTCGCTGCGCGCCTCCGGCGAACTCGTCGGTGACATCCGCAAGATCACGCATCCCGTCAAGTTCTTCGAGAAGGGCGACAAGCCGCTCGAAATCGTTTCGACCCGCCAGTGGTACGTCGTGAACGGTGCGCGCGATGAGGCGCTCCGCGATCGCCTGCTCGCGCACGGGCGAGAGCTCGAGTGGCATCCCGACTTCATGCGCGTGCGCTACGAGAACTGGGTCGAGGGCCTCTCCGGTGATTGGCTGATCTCGCGTCAGCGCTTCTTCGGTGTCGCGATCCCGGTGTGGTACCCGCTCGACGCCGACGGCAATCCGGTCTTCGACGAGCCGATCCTGCCGAGTGAGGATCAGCTGCCCGTTGACCCGTCGAGTGACGTCCCCGCCGGGTACACGGCCGATCAGCGCGGAGTCGCAGGCGGGTTCCAGGGCGAGGTCGACGTGATGGACACGTGGGCGACCTCTTCGCTCACCCCGCAGCTCGCGGGCGGCTGGGAGCGCGACCCGGAGCTGTTCGATCTCGTATACCCGTTCAGTCTCCGGCCGCAGGGTCAGGACATCATCCGGACGTGGTTGTTCTCGACGCTGCTGCGTTCGGAGCTCGAGTGCGGCCAGCTGCCGTGGCAGCACGCGGGCATCTCCGGGTGGATCCTGGATCCCGATCGGAAGAAGATGTCGAAGTCGAAGGGCAACGTGGTGACGCCCGCCGGCATGCTCGAGCAGCACGGGTCGGACGCTGTGCGCTACTGGGCGGCCTCGGCGAAGCTCGGCACGGATGCAGCGTTCGACCCGCAGAATCCGACGCAGATCAAGATCGGCCGTCGTCTGGCGATCAAGCTGCTGAACGCGGCGAAATTCACCCTCAGTTTCGACGACTCGGGCGCCGGGACCGTCACGGAAGCGCTCGACCGCGCCGTGCTCGCCGGACTCGCGGGAGTGATCGAGCAGGCGACGCGCGCATTCGAGAACTACGACCATGCTCGTGCACTCGAGCTGACCGAATCGTATTTCTGGACCTTCTGCGACGACTATCTCGAGCTCGTGAAGGAGCGCGCGCACAACGGTGAGGGCCAGTCGCGGGCGTCTGCAGTGACCGCCCTGCGCACCTCGCTCTCCGTGTTCGTGCGCCTGCTCGCGCCGTTCCTGCCGTATGCCACGGAGGAAGTGTGGTCGTGGTTCGGCGAAGGGTCTGTGCACCAGGCCGCCTGGCCCGTGCCCGAGGAGGCCGCCTCGCTCGCCGGGGACGACGCCGATGCCGCATTGCTCTGGCTCGTCGGCGAGGCGCTCGTGGGCATCCGAGGAGCGAAGACGGCCGCGAAGGCTTCGCAGAAGACCCCGGTGTCGATCGCGGTCGTGCAGGCCCGGCAGCCCGATCTCGCCCGCCTCGAGTCGGCCTCGGCTGATCTCGCCGCAGTCGGAAAGATCGCCGAGCTTCGGATCGAGGCCGGCCCGGACGATCTGAGCGGAGTCACCGTCGCCGACATCCAGCTCGCACCAGTGGAGGCGTGACGATGCAGCTCGGGGCGCGCTGGCAGAGGGGCACTCCACCGCACCGCAGCGTGCCCGAGGCGCTGCATGCCGCGATCGCCGAGCAGGAGAACGGGCATCCGGAGGCTGATTCGTGGACGCTGACCTGGCTCGAAGGCCGGCCGCGCTGCGAGCTCGATGACCTCGTGTTCGTCGCGCTCGACGTGGTCGGTCGCGTGCGCACCGGGCCCGTGAGCGGGGGCGGCGAGCCGGGGCTCGCGGAGGAGCGTCTGGCCCACAGCGCAGACGACGCCGACGATGATGACTGGCTGAGTTGAGGAGTTCGATGTTTCGCGGAGACGACCTGGTCGGGCGCCGATTCGGCGCGAGTATGGCGGTGGCAGTCATCGCCCTCATGGGGCTGAGCGCCTGTGCTCCCGAGCCTGCGGCGGACGGCGGTGCGCGCGGCGATGGATCGTCGGCGTCCGCCTCGGCCTCCGCGGAGGCGGACGCCGACTCCTCCGGGGCTGACGAGAGTGCGACTTCCGGTGAGGACGCCGGGGCGGACGATGAAGCGGGCAGCGATGCATCGAGCGTCGGCGAGGGCGACCGCAAAGCGAACGGCGCCGCCTCCGGGAGCAGCGAGGGCGGATGGCCGCAGCAGGGCGATCCGCAGGACACGTCGAAATCGACGACGCTCCCCGCGTCATTCCCGGTGGCCGATTTCGTCGTGCCCGACGGCGCCCGCATCGACGATGCCGGTGAGCGATCGGCGAGCGAATGGTATCTCGTGCTCACCGCTGAGGACCAGGCTGCCGCTGATGCGCTGTGGCAGTCGATCGTCAGCGCGAGCGGGTTCGCCGAATCGGAGCGATCCGAGACCGGTGATGGCGGCGTCGCCGCCACACTCGCACACGGCACGCTGAGCGTCACCGCTCTGCAGATCCCCCAGAAGAACGGGTCCGTACTGCTGAGCTTCGATATCACCGCAGTGGGCGGTTGAGCGTGCGCATCGCGCTCATCCGGCACGGGCAGACCGACTGGAATCTCTCCGGTCGCATGCAGGGTCGCACCGACATTCCGCTGAACGCCACCGGCCGAGAGCAGGCCAGCGACCTCGCCGAGCGACTCTCACGAGCAGGTGGGTGGGACGCGGTCGTGACGAGTCCGCTGCTCCGAGCTCGGCAGACGGCTGAGATCCTCGCCGAGCGGCTCGGTCTCGAGGCGGTGACGTGCGAGGGGCTCGTCGAGCGCTCCTTCGGCGATGCGGAAGGCTTGTCGCACAGTGTCGCCCTCGAGCACTGGCCGTCGCGCCAGTACCCGAGCATGGAGGGTCATGACGAGGTCGCTGAGCGGGGGGTATCGGCGCTCGACCGCATCGCCGATCAGTTTCGGAACGGCCGCGTCATCGCTGTGACGCACGGTTCGTTCATCCGGCATCTGCTCGCGGACATCTCCGGGCTGCCGGCAGATGAGGTGCCCCGGGCCGAGAATCTCGCCATCTCCGAGGTCGAGCGCGACGAGTCAGGCACGTGGCACGTGCGTTCCATCGCAGGCCGCGCCTGGGAGCCTGGCGAGGGCATTCGCCGCGCTTGACGTCGCGTACCGCAGGAGTCGTGCCGCGGGCGCGCCCGAGCTCTCAACAGAGAGGCCGATGACTTACGCGCTCTCGCGGCCTCCACGGGCCTGCAGCACGCGCGGCGCAGCTTCCCCGTTCACCGATTCCCGGGTCACGATGACCTTCGTGATGTCACCGTCGGAAGGCACCTCGAACATGACGGGCCCGAGGATCCCTTCGAGGATCGCACGGAGCCCACGAGCGCCGGTCTTGCGTTCGACGGCGAGTTCAGCGATGGCTTCGAGCGCGGCATCCTCGAACTCGAGACTCACGCCGTCGAGTTCGAACATGCGCTGGTACTGCTTCACGAGTGCATTCTTCGGCTCGGTGAGAATGCGCGTCAGCGCTTCGACGTCGAGCGGATCGACCGTCGCTACGATCGGCAGGCGTCCGATGAACTCGGGAATCAGACCGAACTTGTGTAGATCTTCAGGTTGCACCTGAGCGAAGAGCTGATCGTCGTTGCGCTTGCTCGATACCGGCGCACCGAACCCGATGCCGCCCTTGCCGAGGCGAGACCCGACGATCTCCTCGAGACCGGCGAATGCGCCGGCGACGATGAAGAGCACGTTCGTGGTGTCGAGTTGGATGAACTCCTGATTCGGGTGCTTGCGCCCGCCCTGCGGAGGAATCGATGCGACCGTGCCCTCCAGGATCTTGAGGAGCGCCTGCTGCACGCCTTCGCCCGAGACATCGCGCGTGATCGAGGGGTTCTCGGCTTTACGAGAGATCTTGTCGATCTCATCGATGTAGATGATGCCCATCTCTGCGCGCGCGACATCGAAATCGGCTGCCTGCAGAAGCTTCAGGAGGATGTTCTCGACGTCCTCGCCGACGTACCCCGCCTCGGTGAGGGCCGTGGCGTCAGCAACCGCGAACGGCACACCGAGCTGTCGTGCCAGCGACTGCGCGAGATACGTCTTGCCGCATCCAGTCGGGCCGATGAGCAGAATATTCGACTTCGCGATCTCCACCTGCTCCGAGGCGACCTCAGCGCTCGCGAGCGACGAGAGCGCGCGCACGCGCTTGTAGTGGTTGTACACCGCAACGGCGAGTGACTGCTTGGCCCGGTCCTGCCCGATGACGTACTGGTCGAGGAAGTCGGCGATCTCACGAGGCTTGTGCAGAGTGAAGTCGGAGGTCTCCCCCGTCTGGTGCTCCGCGAGGCGCTCCTCGATGATCTCATTGCAGAGCGCCACGCACTCATCGCAGATGTAGATCTGCGGGCCGGCGATGAGCTGCTGCACTTGCTTCTGCGACTTGCCGCAGAAGGAGCACTTGAGCAGCTCGCTGCTTTCGCCGATCTTCGCCATGCGGAGCTCCTTCACCTAACTCGGTCTGATCCGATGCCTTCGAGACTAGCGGGAGCCTCAGACATTGATGGGCGGCGCGCCGGAGCCCCGGGGTCGCCCCCGAGGCTCCGTGTGACTACTTCGCGATGACCGGCTGCGGGTTCTTCCGACTCGTCAGCACCTGGTCGACGAGCCCGTATTCGAACGCCTCCTGTGCGCTGAGAATCTTATCGCGATCGATGTCGCGATTCACCTCTTCGATGCTGCGCTTGGAGTGCTTCGACAGCGTCTCCTCGAGCCATTCGCGCATCCGCAGGATCTCGCGGGCCTGGATCTCGATGTCCGAGGCCTGGCCGTGGCCGCCCTGACCGCTGGATGGCTGGTGGATCAGCACGCGCGCGTTGGGCAGCGCGAGCCGCTTCCCCGGGGTTCCACCGGCGAGCAGCACCGCCGCAGCCGACGCCGCCTGACCGAGGCACACCGTCTGCACGTGCGGGCGAATGTACTGCATCGTGTCGTAGATCGCCGTCATGGCGGTGAAGGAGCCGCCCGGCGAGTTGATGTACATGGTGATGTCCCGCTCAGGGTCCTGGCTCTCGAGCACCAGGAGCTGGGCCATGACGTCGTCGGCTGACGCATCGTCGACCTGCACGCCGAGGAAGATGATGCGATCCTCGAAGAGCTTGGCGTACGGATCCTGACGCTTGTAGCCGTAGGCCGTGCGCTCTTCGAAGGTCGGGAGCACGTAGCGCGCATCGGGCATCTGCAGGCTCGATCCGCCGGACTGGGGCATGTATGGAGTATTCATCGAGTGAGTTGCTTCCTGTCCGTCACGTTAGTTACTGGTGCCGCCGCCGCCGATGACATCGGTGGCTGAATCGCGGATGAAGTCGATGAAGCCGTACTCGAGCGCCTCATCTGCGGTGAACCAGCGATCGCGGTCGCCGTCCTCGTTGATCTGCTCCAGCGTCTTCCCGGTCTGCGCCGCGGTGATCTCGGCGAGGCGGTTCTTCATCGAGGTGATGAGCTGCGCCTGGGTCTGGATGTCGCTCGCCGTGCCACCGAATCCGCCGTGCGGCTGGTGCAGTAGCACGCGGGCGTTCGGGGTGATGTAGCGCTTGCCCCTGGTGCCGGCGGTGAGCAGGAACTGGCCCATCGACGCGGCCATGCCGATGCCGACGGTGACGATGTCATTCGGAACGAACGACATCGTGTCGTAGATCGCCATGCCCGCGGTGATCGAGCCGCCGGGAGAGTTGATGTAGAGGTAGATGTCGGCCTTGGGATCCTCTGCAGCCAGCAGCAGGATCTTGGCGCAGATCTCATTCGCGTTGTCGTCACGGACTTCGGAACCGAGCCAGATGATACGGTCCTTCAGCAGTCGTTCGAACACGCTGTTCGGTGGCGTCTGTTCAGCCATGCGGCGCTCCATTCGTTGTTGCTTGGTTCGAGCGTACCGAGTCGTTCGCGCCTCGTGAGCCGTGTTCGCCGTGGGCGCATGGCCGCCGATACGCAACGATCCCCCACCTCGAAGTTCGAGGCAGGGGATCGCGGATGCGGCGGGATGCGACCTACTTGCCGGCCTCTTCAGCCTCGGCGGCGGCCTTCTTGGCGGCGCGCGTGGCGGCAGCCTTCTTGGCGGCAGCCGAACGAGCGGCCTTCTTCGCGGCCTCGTCGTCAGCGGGAGCGCTCTCGGTCGACGCGGCGGCCGGCTTCTTCGCGGCGGCCTTCTTCGCAGCCGGAGCCGGAGCCTCTGACTCCGGAGCGGCTTCGGTCTCGACCGCCTCAGCGGCGTCGTCCGATGCGTCGGCTTCCTCATCGGAATCGACGGCCGTGAACTCGCTCAGATCGACGGCGTTGCCGTCCTGATCCACGACCTCCGCCTTCGCGAGCGCGACCGCGAGAGCCTTGTTGCGCGTCACCTCTCCGAGGATCACGCCCATCTGGTTGCCCTGGCTGATGGCCTGGAGGAACTGCGTCGGCTCCATGCCGTACTGCTGCGCCGACTGGAAGATGTACTGCGAGAGCTCGTTCTGCGTCGGCGTCACGCCTTCAGCTTCGACGATCGCGTCCAGCAGCAGCTGGAGCTGGATCTGCTCCTCCGACGACTTCCGCACCTCGGCGCGGTGCTCGTCGTCCTCGAGGCGGCCTTCGCCCTCGAGGTGACGGTGCACCTCTTCCTCCACCAGCTCTTCGGAGACGGGGATGCCGGCCTGCTCGATGAGCGTTGCGGTGAAGAGATCGCGTGCCTGCTGACCCTGCGCGAAGACGGAGGCCTTCGAAACCTGATCCTTCAGGCTCTCGCGGAGCTCGTCGATCGTGTCGAACTCGCTCGCGAGCTGCGCGAACTCGTCGTCGGCCTCGGGAAGCTCGCGCTCCTTGACCGCGGTGACCGTGAGCTCGACCTCGGCGTCCTGGCCCTCGTACTCCCCGCCCAGCAGCTGCGAGGTGAAATTCGTCGTCTCGCCGGCGGTGAGGGTCTCGACTGCCTCATCCGTACCTGCGAGCAGGTTGCCGGCGCCGACCTCGTAGGAGACGCCGCTCGCCTGATCGACCTCGTTGCCGTCGATGGTCGCGGTGAGGTCCAGCTCGACGAAGTCGCCGGTCTTCGCGGGGCGATCCACGGTCACGAGGGTGCCGAAGCGCTCGCGGAGCTTGGTCAGCTCGGCCTCGACCGCATCCTCGTCCACCTCGACGTTGTCGACGGTCAGCTTCAGGCCGTCGTACTTGGGCAGCGTGAAGTCGGGGCGCACCTCGACCTCGAACGCGAGCACGAGGGTGCTCTCCGGATCCTTGGCTTCCGGCCACTGCTCGACATCCGCGGTGGGGCGGCCCATGGGGCGCTCGTCCGCCTCGGCGAGAGCAGCCTGGTAGAAGTCGTCCAGCGAGCTGTTGACAGCCTCCTGGATGACTGCCTCACGGCCGACGCGCTGATCGATGATCGGCGCGGGGACCTTGCCCTTGCGGAATCCGGGCACCGAAACCTGCTCGGAGATGGTCTTGTACGCCTGCTTGAGGTAGGGCTCCAGCTCGTCGAGCGTAACTTCCACGCTCAGCTTGGCGCGGGTCGCAGTGAGCTTCTCAGCTGTCGTCTTCGGCAATTTGGCCTCTCATCATCAGAATGTCGTTCGGATGCCGGTTTCGGGCCGGCGGACCCTGGTCGGGGCGACAGGATTCGAACCTGCGACCTCCCGCTCCCAAAGCGGGCGCTCTAGCCAAGCTGAGCTACGCCCCGGTGTACCCGGGAGTTCCATCGTGCTGGCGCGCGGTCGCGCGCAACCCGAGCAAGTCTAGCCGATGCGCGAACCGCTGCGCTGCAGGTGCCCGGAGAAGTGCCGGAATCCGCGCGCACGGAGGCGCGGCGACGGGAGAAACGGAGAAGGCCCCGCGTGAGCGGGGCCTTCTCGGCGGAGGGGATGACGGGAATCGAACCCGCGTAATCAGTTTGGAAGACTGAGGCTCTACCATTGAGCTACATCCCCGTGCTGCGTGCAGCGCGTGCCGAAGCACCTCACCGATCATACTGCATCGTCGAGCCCGACACGAACGCGCCGTCACTCGTCGCGTGTCGCGGCCCGATGATTCTCGGTGGTCTCCAGATAGCGCGCCGAGTTGAGGCGCACCGCCTCGCGGTCCTCGTCCCGCAGTTCGCGCACCACTCGACCGGGCACGCCGACGACGAGCGAGTGCGGCGGGACGATCATGCCCTGCGGCACGACCGCTCCCGCGGCCACGAGACTGCCCGACCCCACGACGGCGCCGGTGAGCACGGTGGCGTGCATGCCGATGAGGCAGCCGTTCTCGATGGTGGCACCGTGGATCATCGCCAGGTGGCCGACCGAGACGTCGTCGCCGATGATCGCCGCATCCCCGCGTTGCGTGTGCACGACCGCACCGTCCTGAATGTTGCTCCGCTCCCCCACCCGCACGGAGTCGGAGTCGCCGCGCAGCACTGCGTTGTACCAGACGCTCGACCGCGCGCCGATGCGAACGTCACCGACGACCACGGCTCCAGGCGCGATCCAGGCGCGCTCGTCCACGACGGGGGTTCCGTACGGAGGCACACTGATCACGCGTGCACCCGCCTGGGCAGAGGAATCGTTCGAAGTCATAGCGCCTCCCTGCGCGTCGGATGAAACGAAAAAGCCCTTACCGCAAGGGTAAGGGCTTCGCTCGCTCCCCCGGCTGGGCTCGAACCAGCGACATCCTGATTAACAGTCAAGCGCTCTGCCAACTGAGCTACAGGGGATCATTGCGACTGCAACCAGACTAGGTTAGCAAGCCCCGAAGCGGGTGTGCAAATCGTCCCGGTTCGGGCGATTCGCCGGCCGAGCGCACGCTATTCTTCCGCGATCTCGTCGTACGCCGTCGCGCGCAGCGCCTGCGCGAGACGCTGCACGTACCCGTGGTCGGCGTTGCGGAAGATCTCATTGATCTCCCCGCGCCCCACGAGCCGGCCCTGCTGCATGACGAGCACCTCCTGCACCAGGGCCTCGAGCATGCCGATGTCGTGGCTGATCAGCAGCATCGTGGCACCGCTGCGCTCTCGGTACCACCGCAGCAGCTCGACGATCTTCGGCCGGTTGTTCGCGTCGACGCCGAGTGTGGGCTCATCCGCGATCAGCAGCCGCGGGTCGAGCATGAGCGAGCGCATCACCGCGACGCGCTGCCGCTGGCCTTTCGACAGCTCGTACGGATACTCCTGTAGTTTCGCGAGCGGAAGGGCGACGATGTCCATCATCTCCGCGATGCGCTCGCCGAGCTCATCGCGGTCGAAGTGCTTGCTTCGCTCGACGATCGGCTCGAAGAGGATGTCGCCGACGTTGAGCTCGGGCGTGAGCGTGGCGCCGGCATCCTGGGCGAGGTGGCCGACGTACGCCGTCAAACGCGCGCGGGTGCGGCGCCACAGGCGGTTCATGGGCACGTCCATCACGGTGGCTTCACCGCCGGTGAGCCGAATGCGGCTCGACTTCTCGCTGGCGTCCGGCCCGCGGCCCGCCAAGAACTTCGCAAGCGTCGACTTGCCCGAACCGCTCTCGCCGAGGAGGGCGAACACATCGCCGCGCGCGACATCGAAGGAAAGCCCCTCGACGGCCTCGAACTCCCGGCCCCCCGCGTGCGCCGGGTACGAGAGCGAGAGGTCCGAGACCCGAATCATCGGATCGGCGTCGACTACGGGGTGGGGCATCCTGAATTCTCCTCGGTGGCTCGTGGTGCGCTCCGGCTGACCAGCAGCCTAGGGCATCGGGATGCGCACGGCGGGAGCGGTTTCGGCACGCCGCTCAATCTGCGCGCAGACTGCGGCGAGCTGATTCGAGCGCGACGAGCTGCTCCTGAATCTGACGAGCGCGCGGGTCTGCGGAGTCGCCGATGCGCTGATGGCGTGCGAGCAGTTCGCGTTTGAGCTCCACGAGGTCCCGGTCGAGCAGCGAGACCACCACGTCGCGGGCGTACGCCGCCAGCTGATCGAGATTTCGCTGCGGCATGGGGGCCATGGCGAGCTCGCGGATGAGTCCGTGATGCGACTCGGGTGCAGCCGCCATGACGGCGTCCCACCACGCCGGCGTGCCGAGTACCGGCAATGCGGCGCCGAGTGCATCGCGCACGACACGCAGGTCGGGTTCGAGCACCTGCGCCGTCACCGCCTGCTGCAGCAGGTCAGGGCCCACAGATTCGCCCTGCTGCAGCATCGCCATCAGGGCGTCGCGTTCGAGCCAGGTCGTAGGGGCGTTGCGAAGCGAAGAGAGTCCGATACGACGCGGCGCGGCGGGTGTCGTATCACGCTGCGGATCGGAGGGTCCACCGTACGGGTCCGAAGCGTCGTCGTACTGGGCACTCGGGCCGGAGGCGTACGAATCCTCCTGCTGCCCCGACGACCCTGGCCGGCGCGCGGCCCCGCGCTGCCCGTACCCGCCGCGCTGCTGCTGTCGTTGGTTCTGCACGTGCTGGCCCTGCCGTTGCGGCCCGTTCTGGCCCTGACCCGACCGGTCCTGGCCGCCGCGATCGCTGCCCCGAGGGCTGCGCTCGGCGCTGCGCACAGCATGCTGCACCTCATTCAGCTCGGCGCCCAGCAGGCGCGCGAGCTCTCGCGTGTATCCCGGGCGGAGTGACGGGTCCCTGATCTCCGCGATGATCGGCGCGGCCTCGCGCAGCGCGGCGACCCGCCCTTCCACGCTGTTCAGGTCGAAACGCGCGATCGCCTGCCTCAGCGCGAACTCGAAGAGCGGAATCTTGCGCGTGAACAGCTCGCGAACCGCCTCGTCCCCGCGATGCTGACGCAGATCGGAGGGATCGAGCCCTTCCGGCGCGACAGTGACGTAGGTCTGCGCAGTGAAGCGCTTCTCCTCGCTGAAGGCGCGGAGCGCGGCTTTCTGCCCGGCCTCATCCGGGTCGAAGGTGAACACGACCTCGGCGGCGGAATCATCGCCCATGATGCGTCGGAGCACGGCGATGTGATCCTTGCCGAACGCCGTTCCGCAGGTCGCCACCGCGGTCTCCACGCCCGCGAGATGACAGGCCATGACATCGGTGTATCCCTCGACGACCACGGCGCGTTTGCCGCGCGAGATCGCGCGCTTCGCGAGATCGAGGCCGTACAGCACCTGCGACTTGTGGTAAACCGGGGATTCAGGCGTATTGAGATACTTGGGGCCGTTGTCGTCCTCGTAGAGCTTGCGCGCTCCGAAGCCGAGCGTCTGGCCGCTCGTGTCGCGGATGGGCCAGACGATTCGCCCGCGGAAGCGATCGTAGGCACCGCGCTGCCCTTCTGAGGCGAGACCGGACTGCACCAGCTCCTGCGGCGTGTATCCCAGTCCGCGCAAATGGCCGCTCATACCATCCCAGCCTCGCGGGGCGTACCCGACGCCGAACCGTTCGCAGGCGGCCTCGTCGAAACCGCGCTGCGTGAGGAAGTCGCGCGCCATCGCGGCTTCTTCACCGGCGAGCTGCGCCGAGAAGTACTCGGCCGCTGCGGTGTTCGCCGCGAGCAGCCGGGCGCGATTCGGGCCGTCTTCGCGCGCGAAACTCCCCTCCTCGTACGTCAGACCGTAGTGAATCCGCGCTGCAAGACGTTCCACCGATTCGGCGAAGGTGAGATGGTCCATGCGCTGGAGGAAGGTGAACGCGTCACCGGATTCCCCGCACCCGAAGCAGTGGTAGTAGCCGAGCGCAGGACGCACGTGGAAACTGGGACTGCGCTCATCATGGAATGGGCACAAGCCCTTCATCGAATCGATTCCGGCGTTCTTCAAGGTGACGTAGTCACCGACGAGATCGGCAAGGTTCGTGCGACGCTTCACTTCCTCGATATCGCTCGCACGGATCCGACCTGCCATAGCTGTACAGTCTACTGCCGAAGCCCGTTGACCAGGCGACGCTGTGGCGCCGCTGCCGCTGGTGCGAAACGCTGCGCGTTTCGCCTACACCAGGCGACGCTGTGGCGCCGCTGCCGCTGGTGCGAAACGCTGCGCGTTTCGCCTAAACCAGCGGCACATCACACAGCCGCTTGTGCCAGGCGATCGCGGACTGATCCGTCAGCGATGCCACCTGGTCCACGATGGCGCGCCGCCGCCCCGCATCATCCGCAGCCTGGCGGAAGTCGGCCGCGAAAGCGGGCTCCAGCTCGTGCTCCCCCGATTCCCACAGCACCTCGAGCAGTTCGCCCAGCAACTCGCGCTGCCGACGATACGTCGGTTGACGCCGCCCGCTCGCCATGACGAACGCGGCGACGATCCCCTTGAGCACGGCGATCTCTGCACGGATCTCGCGGGGAACGATGACGGAAGCGTTGTAGCGCGCCAGCGGTGAACCGTCCGCCGCCTCAAGCGTCGCCCCGATCGATGCTCGCGCGAACCGGCCGATCATCTCGCTCGTGAAATTCTTGAGCTGCGCCTGGTGGGCGCGGCTCTCGTCCCAGCGGGTCAGCCAGGTCTCGGATTCGGAGATGCGGTCGTACGCCGCCCCGAGCTCGTCGCTCGAGTAGGAACCGCCGGCCCACTCCGACACGGCACGGATCAGCGATTCATGGCCTGAGCGGGCGGTGAGGATCTCGGGGTCGATGAACCCGCTGACGACGGCGTCCTCGAAATCGTGCACCGAGTAGGCGATGTCATCCGAGAGATCCATCACCTGGGCCTCGGCGCACTTCCTCCGCTCCGGCGCTCCCGCACGCAGCCACGCGAAGACTGGAGCATCATCCGCGAAGTAGCCGAACTTCGCGCTGCCGGGCTCGGCCTCGGCAAGGCTCCAGGGGTACTTGCAGCTGGCATCGAGCGTCGCGCGGGTCAGATTCAACCCCACGCTCGCACCGTCGGAGGTGAACCGTTTGGGTTCGAGTCGCGCGAGCACTCGGAGCGTCTGCGCGTTGCCCTCGAACCCGCCCGCGTCGACGGCCCACTCGTTGAGCGCCTTCTCCCCGTTGTGGCCGAAGGGCGGATGACCGAGGTCGTGCGCGAGGCACGCAGTGTCCACCACGTCCTGCGCAAGGTTCAGCGAGACGGCGAGCTCCCGGCCGATCTGCGCGACCTCAAGGGAATGCGTCAGACGGTTCCGCGCGAAATCGATGCCGGCCGTGGGGCTGAGCACCTGCGTCTTCGCCGCGAGGCGTCGCCAGCCGCTCGAGTGGAGCACGCGCGCACGGTCGCGGGCGAAATCGCTGCGCGATCCCGAATGCGACTCAGGCACGTAGCGTTCGGCGTCGACCGCATCGTATCCGGCGGGCAGGCCCGACTCACCCACCCGAGTCGTCTCGCTCGGCATCCGCCAAATCGGCGTAGTCGATGTTCTCGCTCGTGCGGCTCTCGAGCCAGCGGTCCGGCAGCACGACCCGCTTCGGGCTGCCGGCGCGACCGCGCTGCCCTTCGGCGCCTTCGCCGGGGTACGGCAGTGAGGCATCCATCGTGGCGAAGATCTCGTCCATCTGCTCGAGCGATTCGACGGCCGCCAGCGCGCGACGCGTGTCGCCGCCGACCCCGTAGCCCTTGAAGTACCAGGCGACGTGCTTGCGGATGTCGCGGCACGCATGCGGCTCATCGCCGTCGTAGAACTCGACGAGCAGCTCGGTGTGGCGACGCATCGCATCCATGACGAACCCGAGCGGCGGCTGAGCGATCGACGCCGCCGCTTCCTCTGCCGAGATCTCCCCGGCCTCAGCGCGGAACGCCGCTGCGAGGTCCCCGAAGAGCCACGGGCGTCCGAGGCACCCGCGGCCGACGACGACGCCGTCGCAGCCGGTTTCGCGGACCATGCGGATGGCGTCATCGGCCGACCAGATATCGCCGTTGCCGAGCACGGGCACGCTCGTGATGGTCTCCTTGAGCGTCGCGATCGAACTCCAGTCGGCCTGGCCGGAGTAGAACTGATTCGCTGTGCGCCCGTGCAGCGCGATGGCGGCCACGCCTGCGCCCTCGGCAGCACGCGCGGCATCGAGGTACGTCAGGTGATCCTCATCAATGCCTTTGCGCATCTTCACCGTCAGCGGAATGTCGCCAGCGGACCGCACCGCCCCCTCGACGATCGCGCGGAACAGATCGCTCTTCCACGGCAGCGCAGAGCCCCCGCCCTTGCGAGTGACCTTCGGAACCGGGCACCCGAAGTTGAGATCGATGTGATCGGCGAGATTCTGATCGACCAGGAAGCGCACGGCCTCCGACACGGTCTTCGGATCGACGCCGTAGAGCTGGATCGAACGCGGCGTCTCGCTCTCATGATGCTTGATGAGACGCAACGACGCGGGCGTGCGTTCGACGAGCGCCCGGCTCGTGATCATCTCGCTCACGTAGAGCCCTGCGCCGTATTCGCGGCAGAGCCGCCGGAATGCCGTATTGGTGATACCGGCCATGGGGGCGAGCACGACGGGCACATCGAGTGCGAGCGGCCCGATGCGCAGGCGGGCGTCACCGAGAGTCTGGGAAGTCATATCCGTACCATTCTCGCAGATCAGGATCCGCTGGGCGTGTCGACGGCACCGCCGAAGCGACGATCCCGGTCGTGATAGATGCCGATCGCCTCCCAGAGCTGCCGCCTGCCGAAATCGGGCCAGAGCGTGTCGAGGAACACCATCTCCGCGTACGCAGACTGCCAGAGCATGAAATTGCTCGTGCGCTGTTCGCCGGAGCTGCGGAGGAACAGATCGACATTCGGCAGTTCGGGAACATACAGGTGACGCTCGATGGTGCGTTCTGTGATGCCGTTCGGAGAGAGCCGACCGGCGCGCACCTCGGAGGCGATTGCGCGCACCGCGTCCGTGATCTCGTTGCGCCCTCCGTAGTTCACGCACATCGTCAACGTGAGGCCGGTGTTCGACGCAGTCGCGCGCTCCGACGCCTGCAGCTCGTTGATCACCGATCCCCAGAGCTTCGGGCGGCGCCCGGCCCAGCGCATCCGCACGTTCCAGGCATCGAGCTGCGCCCGACGGCGGCGCAGCACGTCGCGGTTGAATCCCATGAGAAACCGGACCTCATCGGGCGAGCGCCGCCAGTTCTCGGTCGAGAACGCGTACACGCTGAGATGGGCGACCCCGGCCTGAATCGCCCCGGCGACCACGTCGAGCAGTGCCTGCTCCCCCATCCGGTGCCCTTCGACCCGCGGGAGGCCCCGCCGGTTCGCCCACCGCCCGTTGCCGTCCATGACGATGGCGACGTGCTGCGGGGGCGGGCCGGCGAAGATCGGAGGCTGCTCCCCGGTCCAGTCGACCGGCACGAGCGAGGACGGAGCGCGGTGCATGACTGCCAGTGTAGATGCGGTCCGCGGCCCCGCAGCTCAGCGCCGCGGCGCGCGGAACGAGCGCAACCCGCGCTCGAGGTGCCACTGCGTGTACGCAGCGGCGATGCCGGCGGCCTGACCGCGCTCCCGCTCCGAGGCCTGCAGCGCGTCGTCCCAGTTCCCCGAGAGCAGGGCCCCGAGCAACAGAATGCTGCCCGGATCCAGCCTGGGTGAGCCGGGGGTGCGGCAGTCCTCGCACACGACGCCACCGAGCTGCACGACGACGGCGGTGTGGGGCCCCGCGGCGCCGCACCGGACGCAGTCGACGAAGCCGGGCGTCCAGCCGGCGATGGAGAGCGCGCGCAGCAGATACCCGTCCCGCACGAGCTCCGGCGGAATCCTGGCGGCCGCGAGGGTGCGGAGCGCGCCCACGAGCAGTTCGTACAGCGGCCGGGAAGGGTCGCCCTCGGCGAGGCGCTCCGCGGTTTCCACGATGACGCTGCCCGCCCGGTACCGGTCGTAGTCGGCGCTGATCGCCGGACCGTATGCGCCGAGCGTCTCCGCCTGCGTGATGGTGTCGAGCGAGCGACCCTCGAAGCACTGCACATCCGCGACCATGAACGGTTCGAGACGGGCGCCGAACTTCGACGAAGTGCGGCGCACGCCCTTCGCGACTCCCCTGAGCAGCCCGCGGTCACGCGACAGCATGGTGACGATGCGATCGGCCTCACCCAGCTTATGGGTGCGGAGCACAACACCTTGTTCGCGGTAGAGGGGCACGGGTCCAGTATCCTCCACCCTCGCGACGGCGCGTGCGCCATTCCGCCCGCGGCGCAACGACGCATGCGGCCCGTCGCATTCGCCCGATCGTGCGCGAGAATGGAGTCGTGTTCGACGAGACGTTCCGCATTCCGCTCTACGCCGATCTCGCCGCGGTCGGAGTCGGCAGCCTCCAGGGCGCGCTCTTCGCCGCGGGCTTCAAACGGCTCGATCTGCTGGGCGTCGCGATCATCGGAATCTTCTCAGGGGTGGGCGGCGGCTTCCTCCGCGACGTCTTCCTGGGCACGACGCCGGCGGCGTTCGCCGACAACTGGTACCTCGTCGTGGCAACAGGCGCCGCGCTCGTCGGAATGCTGCTGCAGCGGCTGCTCGAGAAAGCAGACCCGGTGATCACCGTGCTCGACGCGATCAGCATCGGAATGTTCGGGGCGATCGGCGCGACGAAAGCGCTCGCACTCGGCATGCCGGTCGTACCGGCGCTCTTCATCGGCACCGTCTCGGCGGTGGGCGGCGGCGTGCTGCGCGACCTGATGCTCAACATTCCGATCGCACTCATGCATGTCGGCTCGCTCTACGCCGTGGCGAGCCTGGTCGGAGTATCGGTGCTCGTCGGCCTGCTGGCGCTCGGCGTCGCGGTCATCCCCGCGAGCATCGTCTGCGTCGTGGTGACTGCACTCGTTCGTCTGCTCGCCGTGCGGTTCGGGTGGAGCCTGCCCGAGCAGCGCGCGCTGAGCCGCATCCGACTTCGGCGTCAGCGCCAGGTCGAACAGGTCATCGAAGAGGCGCTGCACACCGGCACCATCACACTGCCGATCACGCTGCCAGAACCGGGAGACATCGGTGAGCGGGAACCGCGCGCCGGCGCTGAAGATCGCGACGTCGACCAGGACCCTCCCGCAGAGCGGCCCTGACGCGTCGGCGGAGTTCCGACTGCCGTGAGAGTTCTGGCGCTTACGCCCGAGGGCCGCTGCGGCGTCGGCCGACCTTGGCCTCGGCCTCGCGCCACGCCCGTTGAGCAGGCGTCTCCCCCGCCGGCGCCGTAGCCCGGGTGGAACGATCGGCCGTCCCGCCCCGCGAGAGATGCCAGGCGTGAGTGATCGCCAACGCGAGCGCATCAGCGGCGTCCGCCGGCTTCGGGGGCGCGGCGAGCCTGAGGAGGCGCGTCACCATCGTCGTGACCTGCAATTTGTCGGCGCTGCCGTAGCCCGTGACCTGCGCCTTGACCTCGTTCGGGGTGTAGAGCGCCACCGGAATGCCGCGCCGCTCGGCGAGGAACATCACAACGCCGCTGATTTGAGCGACGCCCATCACCGACGGGAGGTTCTGCTGAGCGAAGACGCGCTCGAGAGCGATCGCCGCTGGTTTCTCGCCGTCGAGCAGCCGTTCGATCGCGGACCCCAGCTGATGGAGCCGAGCCGGCAGTTCGGCCGTCGCCGGCGAACCGAGCACCTCCACGTGCTCGAACGTCACGCGCCGCCCGGCCCCGGCCGTCACCACGCCGATGCCGCAGCGCGTGAGGCCGGGGTCGATGCCGATGATGCGCGTCATCGTCGAGGATCCGGTCTCGACCGGTGCGTCACTCGTCTTCAGCGAGTTCGGCCTGCACCTCTGCGGTCAGGTCGACATTCGTGAAGACGTTCTGCACGTCGTCGCTGTCCTCGAGTGCATCGATCAGGCGGAACACCTTGCGCGCCGTGTCGGCATCGACTTCGACCTTGAGGCTCGGCACGAACTCCGCGTCCGCCGAGTCGTAGTCGATCCCGGCGTCGACGAGCGCGGTGCGAGCAGCGACGAGATCAGAAGCATCCGTGATGACGTCGAACGTCTCGCCATTCGGAGCGGCGTTGACCTCTTCTGCACCGGCTTCGAGCACCGCAGCGAGCACGTCGTCCTCCGTGGTGCCCTCGGCGGGAACGACGATGACGCCCTTCCGCCCGAAGTTGTACGCGACGCTGCCCGGATCAGCGAGGGTGCCGCCATTGCGATTCAACGCGGTGCGCACCTCCGCCGCTGCACGATTCTTGTTGTCCGTCAGGCACTCGATCATGAGGGCGACGCCGTTCGGGCCGTACGCCTCGTACACGATCGTCATGTACTCGACTGCGTCTCCGTCGAGCCCGGCACCGCGCTTGATGGCGCGATCGATGTTGTCGCCCGGAACGGAGTTCTTCTTCGCCTTCTGCACGGCGTCGACGAGGGTCGGGTTCCCTGAGAGATCAGCGCCGCCGATGCGCGCCGCGACCTCGATGTTCTTGATGTACTTGGCGAACGCCTTTGCACGGCGCGAGTCGATGATCGCCTTCTTGTGCTTCGTCGTCGCCCACTTGGAGTGTCCGGACACGGGAGCTCCTCTTTGATTGTTTCGGAATGAGGGTGGTCTGAGTTCAGTCTATGGGGCCGGAGCGCGGCGCCCCGCCGCAGTCGGCTCCTGCGCCGATCAGGGACGGGGCCAGGCTTCGGCGAACAGCTCGCGCACCTCGCCGAGCAGTTGGGGCATCGCTTTCGTCTTCGCGATGATCGGGAAGAAGTTCGCGTCGGACGTCCACCGCGGCACGACATGCTGATGCAGGTGCGATGCGACTCCGGCACCGGCGATGGCTCCCTGATTCATACCCAGATTGAATCCGTCGCACTGCAGCGTCGATCGTGCGACGCGCATGGCCGTCTGCGTGAGCGCGGCGATCTCGGAGGTCTCCGCGTCGGAGGCCTCGTCGTAGTTCGAGATGTGGCGGTAGGGGCAGACGAGCATGTGGCCGCTGTTGTAGGGGAAGAGGTTCAGCAGGACGTATGCGTGCTCGCCCCGCGCGACGATCAGCGCTTCGGAATCGGCGCGCTCCGGAGCCGCGCAGAACGGGCAGTCGTGCTCACCGGGCTGATGATGGTCCGACACGTACACCATGCGGTGCGGCACCCAGAGTCGACGCAGGTCATCGGCGACGCCGACGGCGCCGCTCTCCTCGAGCGACTCCGGCCGCACCCCACCGGGTGCGGAGCTCGGCATCGACGCCTCGTCAGCTCCCGAACCCGCGCTTCCGACTACTCCGACCATGCCGTCGAGACCTGCTCGTGCGAGCGGATCGCAGCGGTGATGCGATCGATCGCCTCGTCGACCGGCACGCCGTTCAACTGCGTGCCGTCGCGGAAGCGGAAGCTGACGGCGCCCGCCGCCCGATCCTCCTCGCCCGCGATGAGCTGGAACGGGACCTTCGCCTTCGTGTGCGTGCGGATCTTCTTCGGCATGCGGTCGTCGCTGTGATCGACTTCGGCCCGCACGCCCTGCTCGCGCAGGCGCGTGACGACCTCGTCGAGGTACTCGCCGTACTGCTCGGCCACCGGAATGCCGACGACCTGCGTCGGCGACAGCCAGACCGGGAACGCGCCGGCGTAGTGCTCGAGAAGGATCGCGAAGAAGCGCTCGACCGAGCCGAGCAGCGCCCGGTGGATCATGATGGGCTGCTTCCGGGTCCCATCCGCCGCCGCATACTCCAGCTCGAACAGCTCTGGTTGGTTGAAGTCGAGCTGCACGGTTGAGAGCTGCCAGGTGCGGCCGATGGCGTCACGGGCCTGCACCGAGATCTTCGGCCCGTAGAACGCGGCCCCACCGGGGTCGGCGACGAGCTCCAGCCCCGACTCCTCGCCGACCTCGCGAAGAGTGTCGGTCGCGAGTTCCCACTGCTCGTCCGAGCCGACGGACTTCTCGGGATCGCGGGTCGACAGCTCGAGATAGAAGTCGTTGAGCCCGTACGCGCGCAGGGTGGAGAACACGAACTCGAGCTGTCGCTTGATCTCGTCCTTCACCTGCTCGTCGGTGACGTAGATGTGCGCGTCGTCCTGCGTCAGGCCGCGCACGCGCGTGAGGCCGGAGAGCGTGCCGCTCTTCTCGTACCGGTACACGGTGCCGAACTCGGCCAGTCGCAGCGGCAGCTCTCGATAGCTTCGAGCGCGCGCGCGGAAGATCAGGTTGTGGAACGGGCAGTTCATGGGCTTCAGGTAGTAATCCTGCCCCTGTTTGACGACATTGCCGTCGCCATCCGTCTGCTCGTCCAGGTGCATCGCCGGGAACATCCCGTCCTTGTACCAGTTGAGATGCTGACTGGTCTCGAACAACGTGCCCTTCGTGATGTGGGGGCTGTTGACGACCTCGTACCCGTTCTTCAGCAGCTCGGAGCGCATGAAGTTCTCGATCTCGTGACGGATGATCCCGCCCTTGGGGTGGAACACCGCGAGGCCGGATCCGATCTCGTCCGGGAAGCTGAAGAGGTCGAGCTCGACCCCGAGCTTGCGGTGATCGCGCTTCGCCGCCTCTTCGAGACGCGTCTGGTAAGCACGCAGTTCGTCCTTCGACGGCCACGCGGTGCCGTAGACGCGCTGCAGCATCGGATTCTTCTCGCTGCCGCGCCAGTAAGCGCCCGCCGATCGCATCAGCGCCCAGCCGTTGCCGAGCATGCGCGTGCTCGGCACGTGCGGCCCACGGCAGAGATCCTTCCAGCAGAGCTCGCCCGTCTTCGGGTCGATGTTGTCGTAGATGGTGAGCTCGGCACCGCCGACCTCGACGCTCTCACCGTTCTCATCTCCGGCTGCTCCACCCTTCAAGCCGATGAGTTCGAGCTTGTACGGCTCGTCAGCGAGCTCGGCGCGAGCCTCGTCCTCGGTCACCACGCGTCGCACGAAGCGCTGCCCCTGCTTGACGATCTTCTGCATCTCAGAGGAGATCGCCTTGAGGTCTTCCGGCGTGAACGGCTCCGCGGGGTCGAAGTCGTAGTAGAAGCCATCGGCGATGGGCGGGCCGATGCCGAGCTTCGTCTCAGGGTTGATGCGCTGCACCGCCTGCGCGAGCACGTGAGCCGCCGAATGCCGCAAGATGTTGAGGCCGTCCTCCGAGTCGACCGTGACGGGCTCCACCGTGTCCGTATCCGTGATCTCCGCCGCGAGATCTCGCAATTCTCCATCGACGCGCATCGCGACGATCGAACGATCGGTGAAACGGGAGAAGCCATCGGCCACGGGTGAACTCCTTCACTGTGGAGGTCGGAAACGACGGGAACGCGAACGCGAACGCGCCGGGTCGGCGCAGATGCCGGCCACCGTACGATCCTACTGGGTTCGCGAGGTGTCGACCTGCGGAGGGTCGACGCGCTCATCGGGGGCGCTCGCAGTGAACCGTCGGCGCCCCGCCGTGAACCAGACCGTCGCTCCCACGAGCGGAATGGCGGCGATGAAGAAGATCCAGGCGATCATCTTGGGCCAGCTGAGCTGCGCCCCGAACTTCGCGAGCGAGAGGATCGCCCAAAGGCCGAGGACCGCATGGGTCAGGGCGAAGATCCCCGGCAGGAAGTCGAGCGCGGTGATGGCCGGAGCGTGCATGGGCGCCAGACTACCGGAGCGCCGCGCGCCGTCTGTGCAGGACCTCTGGCGCGAGCATTCGCGTGCACGCGGGCGCTCAAACAAGAGCACCCCCGCGGTGTGAACCACGGGGGTGCTGCGGTGGGCGATACCAGACTCGAACTGATGACCTCTTCCGTGTGAAGGAAGCGCGCTACCAACTGCGCCAATCGCCCGTGTGCACTCCTGGAATGCGATGATTCCCGTGCGTGCCAACCTCAAAGATCATACACGGAACCAGAGTGCGGATTGCACCGTCGCCGACAAGCGGCAGCTTTCCGCGGATCCCCCCTTACTCGTTCGGGCGTGTCGTGATGGGGGCGAGGTCGCTGTCGAGGTGCTCATCGAGTTCCGCACTGACCTTCCCGAGCGTCTCGAGCTCGTCGCGAAGCGCGTTGTATCGATCGATGTCGGCCTGGAGCTGGGCGAGCTCGGAGTCGATCTCAGCTCGCCGTTGCTGCAGCGCGGCCGCATCGCGCTGCTGCTGCTCAGGATCATCGCGGTATCCATCGCGTTCGAGTCGGGAAGCGTAGTCCGTCGCATCCTCGTTGAAAGCTTCGACGGTCTCGCCGTATGCGGAGCTGCGCCGCTCCACATCCGCGCGCAGATCCGCCATCTCGGCCTGCAGTGCGTCGACCCTGGCCTGCAGATCGTTGAACACCGTCACGTAGGTTTCGAAATCATCGATCAGTGCGGACCGATTCGTGAACCACTGCGCGTAATGATCTTCCAACCACTGCGGCAACTCGCGCACCTCGGTGCCCAATACCGAATGCAGCTCGTTCGCGAAGGCAGCGTCCGGCAGATGCTCGTATACGCTCATGCGTTCTGCGAGCGTCGCATCCGTTGGCGCGAGTTCGTCGTACACCTCCCGCAGGCGCGAGGCGAGCAGCGACCGGTCTCCCTCGCCGAGCCGATGGAACGCCGCGTGGAGCAGTTCATGGGCCGCAGTGATCTCAACGACCTCGCTCACACGGTCATCCGTGACGTCGAAGAGGTGGATGCGGTCGGCGGTATAGCAGCCGAGCACGTGCCCCTGCTCCGAGTGGTCGACGTCGGCGCACTGCTCGTTGAAGTGCTGGCTGCCGTCCACGGTGGGGTGCGTCGCGATGAAGATGCGACGTCCGGTCTCCGTGAGCTCGAGATCGTCTGCCAGATCGCTCACCCGAGGGCTCATCTCGTAGTTCATTCCCGCGAGGTGATCGCTGATCTCCTGACGCAGCAGCATCGCGCCGACCGCGAGGGCGACGAGAGCGAGGAACACGGAGAAGCCGATCCATCGCTTCAGAACCGCTGCCGCCCCTTCAGCCATGGAATAACAGTATCCGCGCGGCTGCCCGGCGGTGGGAAAAACTTGCCGGATCCGCGCGAAGACGGCACGAATCGAGGCGGCGCGCCCGGGATGGCCGCACCGATTTGCACCCCCGGCGCCGCTTCCCTATAGTTATTCAGGTCGCGGTAACGCGGTGAAATGCGGATGTAGCGCAGTTGGTAGCGCATCACCTTGCCAAGGTGAGGGTCGCGAGTTCGAGTCTCGTCATCCGCTCTAGTGCCCGAGCTTGCTCGGAAACTTATGGTAACAAAACTACGGTGGCGTGGCCGAGAGGCGAGGCAGCGGCCTGCAAAGCCGTATACACGGGTTCGAATCCCGTCGCCACCTCGTCTCACAACTGAATAGCCTGAACAGGCGCGATTGGCGCAGCGGTAGCGCGCTTCCCTGACACGGAAGAGGTCA
Organism: Leucobacter sp. USHLN154; assembly: GCF_037145595.1. Classification (NCBI taxonomy): domain Bacteria; kingdom Bacillati; phylum Actinomycetota; class Actinomycetes; order Micrococcales; family Microbacteriaceae; genus Leucobacter; species Leucobacter sp. USHLN154. The sequence continues at coordinate 152,326 of NZ_JBBCXF010000003.1, read as the reverse complement.
CTGGTTCGATCCCAGTATCGCGCACAGATAGACCCGGCCCCGGCCGGGTCTTTTTCTTTCCCCAGTGACCTCGCGAGCATCGCGAACGCGATGCGTTCGCCCGAGATGCTCGCGCTGGTTCGATCCCAGTATCGCGCACAGATAGACCCGGCCCCGGCCGGGTCTTTTTCTTTCCCCAGTGACCTCGCGTCACGCGGCGCACTAGGGTGGAGCGATGTCAGCCACCGCGATCCGACGCTCGTACGATGCGCGGGCGGCCGAATATGCCGACCTCTTCGCCTCCGTCGACGCAGCCCCCGCTGACGATGTCGCAGAGATTCGCGAATGGGCGGCACGGTGCAGCGGCCCCCTCGTCGATGCCGGCTGCGGCCCGGGCCACTGGACCGACGATCTGCGCCGTCAGGGCGCTGAGATATCGGGCTTCGACCTCTCCCCCGCGTTCATCGAGATCGCGCGCCAGCGCTTTCCGCACAGCGAGTACCGCGTCGCGGATCTCGCGCGGAGCGGCGTCGCCACGGCTTCCGCGGGTGGAATCCTCTCGTGGTTCTCGCTGATCCACACTCCGCCGGCTGAGGTCGACGCAGTTCTCGCCGAGTTCGCCCGCATCTTGGCTCCCGGCGGCCGTCTGCTTCTCGGGGCCTTCGCCTGGCCGGAGCTGGAGCCGTTTGCGCACGCCGTGGTCACCGCCTACCGGTGGCCACCCGGAGAACTCGCCGGACGGCTCGTCTCTGCAGGGTTCGAGCTGCATCGAGTGAGTGAGCGCACACCCGAGGGGGCGCGACCGCAGTGCTCGCTCGAAGCCCGACGTGCCGAAGAGTGATTGCCGGGCGAGGAACCGCACCGCACAATGGAGGTGACCAGAACATCGGCTTCGAGATGGGAACACTCATGGCACACCTCGGTACCCTTCACAGCTTCGTTCTCGACTGCCCGGACCCGCGGGCGCTCGCCGAGTTCTATCGCGGCCTCGTCGGGGGCACGATTCAGGCTGACGGGGACGACTGGGTCGATCTTCGGATCGATGGCATCGGGGCGAAGCTCTCCTTCCAGCAGTCCCCAGGCTACGCCGCACCCGTGTGGCCGAGCGATGACGGCGATCAGCAGGCGCACCTCGATATCGCGGTGCCTGACTTGGCCGGTGCCCACGACGACGTGCTCGCGCTCGGCGCTCGCCACATCGAGTCTCATGACACGTTCCGGGTCTACCTCGATCCCGTCGGCCACCCGTTCTGCACTGTCGTGTAGCGCGGCAGGATCACTGAGCGTGCGGACGGCTGGGCGCCGACCGCTGCGAGCTGCGCCCGATTCAGCCTTCGGGCGCGTGGACTCCGTGCGCGCGCATCACGGCGCCGGCGGCGTCGACGAAGCGACCGCGCTCGAGCACGTGTCCTTCTCGGCGCACCCGCGCGTCCGGTACGCGCAGCACTCGGTCGGTCGCGAGGAAGCTCTCACGCCCCTGACCATCCCAACGACCGGTTCCGACCGAAACGAACCCGCGGTGCTGCTTCGTGCTCAGGTAGCATCCGGCGGTCGTTGCCGCATCGATTCGCGCGATGATGAGCACGGGGCGATCCTTGCCCCTGCCGTCATGCTCGGCATACGGCACCCAGGCCCAGACGATCTCGCCCGGATCCGGGGCGCCATCGGGGTCTGGCGCGTAGGCGAGGCGCAACCCGCGAATCTCGGCGAGCGAGAGGTCCCGATCCTCTGCGACGTCGTTCCGCCCGACATCCCGCCGGACGGAAGGAGTGGGCCGCGCGGGCTTCAGGAGCGCCGAGGCCAGCGAACGCAGGAGTCCAGAGACCGTGCGCGATACGTTCCCCCGCCCCATCTCCGTTACGCGATCTCGCTCGCCGAGAGCGCGTTGAGACGCGACATGCAGCGCAGGTACTTCTTGCGATATCCGCCGTCGAGCATGCCTCCGCCGAAGACAGTGGTGATCGGCGCACCCGTAGCGCGGATGGGGATCTGAGCGTCGTACACGCGGTCGATGAAAGCCACGAATCGCAAGGCGGACGACTGGTCCGTCAGCACGTGAACGTCGCGCAGGCCGATGCACTGCACGCCCGTCAGGAGGCCGCTGTAGCTCGACGGATGCACGGTCGCGAGATGCTCGATCAGCGCCGAGAAGTCGTCGTCCGTCATGCGCTCGTGCGCTGCAGCGACATCGGCGAGGGCGAAGCGGTACTCCTCGTCGGAGAGCGGAACCGCGTCTCCTTCGAGGTCGCGCTGCCGATAGTCGACGCCATCGATGCGAATCGTCGTGAAACGATCGGACATCGCCTGGATCTCGCGCATGAAGTCGGCGGCCGCGAAGCGCCCCTCTCCGAGCGCGTTGGGCGGCGTATTCGAAGTTGCGACGAACTTGGTGCCGGTGGACGTGAGATCGCCGATGAGGCGTGTCATCAGCATCGTGTCGCCCGGATCATCGAGCTCGAACTCGTCGATGCAGATCAGGCGAGCGCCCTGAAGCACGCTGACGGCGCCGTTGTACCCGAGAGCACCGACGAGCGCGGTGTACTCGATGAACGTTCCGAAGTACTTGCGTCCGGTCGTGGCGTGCCAGGTCGCCGCGAGTAGGTGGGTCTTACCCACCCCGAACCCGCCGTCGAGATAGATGCCGGGCTTGGTGGGCGCAGCTGAAACAGACTCCGCCTTCTTCCGCCCGAAACCGAAGAATCCCCCGCGAGACACGGCTGGAGCTGGAGCCGCGAACGCGCGCAACAGCTCCCGAGCCTCCTCCTGGGACGGATAATCGGGGTCCGGCCGGTACGAATCGAACGACGCGCGATCGAACTGCGGCGGTGGAACCAGCGTCGCTACGAGTTCGGTGCCACTGATCGTGGGGCGCCGATCGACGAGACTGGCGGTGCTGTGCTGGGAGTCTGAGACCATCACCGATAGTGTACCGTCGCCGCGTTGCTCAGCCGCGCCAGGGCTGGTGCGGCAGGGCACGGACGAACACGCGGGTCACCGCTTCCCAGCCGCTGCGGTCCACGTTCCACAGCTTCACGTGCTCGGCCCCGGGCTGCATTCGAAGCTGTACGAGGTCGGGGCGCAACTCGGCGAGCCGCTCCGCTCCCGCCGACGGCACGAACGTGTCAGCTGTACTGGCATGGATGAGGACTGGCACAGTGAGTTCGGGCGCGAACGTCTCGGGGTGCAGCGTCGCGATCGGGAGCCCGCCGCTCTCGCCACCCGTGACGAGGCCCCTGGAGAGCATCTCGACCCCGAGACCTGCGATCGGCGCAGGCACTGACTGCGCCGTGGCGTGGTAACGGAGCAACGCGCTCCAGTCCACTGCGGGCGAGTCGAGGATCAGACCGTCGATGAGTGCGCGGTGGACGCCTCGGGTGGCAGCAACGAGGCACGCGGTACCGCCCATGGACCAGCCGAAGAGGGTCACCCGCTCGGCTCCTCGTCGCCCGGCTTCGGCGATCGCCGAATCCACGTCTCGGCTCTCCGAGAACCCCACGCCGTAACGACCGCCAAGGCCGGGAGGCGCGCCCGGATCGTTGCGGTAGGAGATGACGAGGTTCGTGATCCCGCTGCGCGCGAGCGGGATCACGCCTCGCAGCGTCTCCTCCGGCAGCGCCCCGCGTCCGTGCACGTGGACGGCCCACCGACGCTTGCGCGCGAAGCGCGGATGCACGATCCAGGCGTCCGCCTCGCCGAGCTCGGTGCGGTACGTGATCCGATCAACGCGGTACCCGAGCTCTTCCGGAGCGGTGAACCACCACCCCGTGATTCTTCCGCGGGTCTCCGCCTGAAGCGCTCCGCGGTCGACGGCGACGAGCTCGCGCACCACCGTCTCGCCTTCGATCGCGATCACCTCCCCCAGTCGCGCATGGCCAGCGCCTCCGTCGAAGATGAACGAGTACCGGCCGGGGAGATCCGCATCGGCACCCCGCAGATGCACCTGCCTCCGCTCCGGTGAGCCTCCGGCCTCGGATATCCGGATCACGGTGACCGGAGATTCGGGAACGACAGCCGGGGTCACCGCTCGTCGCGCGAGCGCGGCTCCGCCGAGTATCGAGCCGACGGACGCCGCGATCGCACCGCCGCCGAGTACGCCGGCAATCCCGAGTGCGAGCGCTCGCCCCCAGCGCAGTCCTTGCATGGGCTTGCCCTCCCCTGTTCCCCGCATCACGGCGTGGCACCGGCGTGATGTTCACAGCAAACTCTAGTGTCGCCTGTGTGATGGCACGCATCAATGGCACCCATGTCGACTTCGACACGGCGTCCGAGCAACTCCGGAACGCGCGCCTGCGTGAAGAACTCGTCTCCCAGGAGATCCCGGCGCCGGAGCGCATCGCTCCGAAGTCGATTGCGTTCGCAGCGGGCGTCGCCCGTGGAGCGCGCGGTGGAGCGACGGCGGAGACCGCTCTCGAGTCACCCTATGGCGCCGGCCGGATCGTGCTCATGCACGACGAATCAGCCATCGACGAGTGGGGTGGTCCCTTCCGGATCGTGTGCTTCGCCCAGGCACCCCTCGAGCTCGAGATCGGCGTCGATCCGTTCATCTCCGATGTGGCCTGGTCGTGGCTGGTCGACGCGCTGGACTCGCGCGGCGCTCGATACGTCTACTTGTCCGGCACCGCGACGAAGACCCTGTCGAGCAGCTTTGGCGCACTCGAGGCGCGCGGTGACTCCGCGCAGATCGAATTGCGAGCCTCATGGACTCCGACGGGTTCGGATTTCGGCGTCCATGCGGAGGCGTGGTCGGAGCTCGTCTGCCTGCTGGCGGGACTGCCCCACGCTGAGGGAATAGACTCCATCGCGGCACGGCGATCCCGCCAAGCCGCGGAAGGGGTATGAACAGCATGACGATCTCCCAGTCGGAGCTCGACATCGAGTGGACGATGGTCACCGACGCGGAGGGTCTCCTGGCCGCGTCGACGGTGCTCGCGGCGGGGCACGGCCCGGTGGGCGTGGATGCCGAGCGCGCCTCGGGATTCCGCTACGGCGGCGAGGCGTACCTCGTGCAGGTGCACCGCGCTGGCGCCGGCACGTATCTCTTCGATCCGATCGGGATCGAAGATTTCTCCCCGCTGCAGCGAGCGATCGGCGATGCCGAGTGGATCCTGCACGCGGCATCGCAGGATCTCGCCTGTCTTGCCGCCCTGGGACTGGTGCCGACGCAGCTCTTCGATACCGAACTGGCCGCGCGGCTGCTCGGATTCGAGCGTGTGGGTCTCGGAGCGATCGTCGAACTCCTGCTCGGGATCACACTCGAGAAGGCCCACTCGGCCGCGGACTGGTCGCAGCGTCCGCTTCCTGACGACTGGCTGGAGTATGCAGCGCTCGACGTCGTCCTGCTGCCGGATCTGCGGAACGCCGTCGCGGCCCAGCTCGCGGCGCAGCAGAAGACGGAGTTCGCTCGCCAGGAATTCGAAGCGACGCGCACCAAGCCGGAGAAGCCGCGCCCGGAAGAACCGTGGCGCAAACTCTCCGGCGGGAATTCGCTGAAGACTCCGCGAGCACTCGCTTTGGCGCGAGAGCTCTGGGAGGGCCGTGACGCTCTCGCTCGTGAGCGCGACGTCGCACCCGGGCGCCTGATACCGGACTCCTCCGTGGTCGCAGCAGCGAGCGCGAATCCTCGGTCCAAAGGCGATCTTGCGCGGTTGCGCGACTTCAAGGGCCGGGCGAGCCGCAGCGAGCTCGACCGGTGGTGGGCGGCGATCCTCCGGGGGAAGACCACCGAGAATCTTCCCGGCCAGAAGCGTCGGGATCCCGATTCGATTCCGCACCATCGCTTCTGGGCCCAGCGGGATCCCGATGCCGCGGCGCGCTTGGACGCGGTGCGAGCGCGGATCGAGCAGGAATCGGCCGCGAGGAGCATCCCGCTCGAGAATCTGCTCACCCCAGATACCCTTCGGCGCCTCGTGTGGCGCCCGCCCGTGGATCGTTCGGAGACCGGCGTCGCACTCCGTCTCAAGGAGCTCGGCGCGAGGGACTGGCAGATTGGCATCACTGCACCAATCATTGCCGAAGCTTTTGTAGACCTTCCATAAGCGAATCGCAACTCCCCCGCGAAATCACAGTGCCCTCGGTACGTCCGGTTCCGCGTGACACTCCGTCTCTCTAGTATGGAAACGACGCAGATCACCAATGCTGATGGAGGCGAAGTGGCCGCAATGAGAGAAGTCGTGTTCGTAGACGGTGTCCGCACCCCGTTCGGGCGAGCAGGCGACAAAGGCATATATGCAGGAACGCGTGCGGACGACCTGGCGGTCAAAGCACTCCAGGGGCTCATCGAGCGCAATCCCGAGCTTCCGCTCGATCGCATCGATGACGTGGGCATCGCGGCGACGACGCAGCAGGGCGACCAGGGGCTGACACTCGGTCGCACGGTGTCGATGCTCGCGGGCATCCCCGTGACGGTGCCCGGCTTCGCGCTGGACCGCATGTGCGCCGGCGCACTGACCGTGGCTTCGTTCATGGGCGCAGCGATCGGAGCGGGGCAGTACGACCTCGCGGTCGCCGGAGGCGTCGAGCACATGGGGCGCCACCCGATCGGGCTCGACGCCGACCCGAATCCGCGATTCGTCGCTGAGAAGCTCGTGAGCCCCGATGCGCTGAACATGGGCATCACGGCTGAGCGCCTGCACGATCGCTTCCCGGCCCTCACCAAGGAGCGCTCCGACCGGTTCGGCATGCTGAGCCAGCAGAAGGTGCAGGCCGCCTACGACCGCGGAGACATCCAGGCGGACCTCATTCCGGTCGCCACGCGCTCCGAGTCGGGCTGGGGCCTCGCGACGGAGGATCAGGGGCGCCGCCCTGAGACGACGATGGAGGGTCTGGCCACGCTGAAGGCCCCCTTCCGCCCGCATGGCCGCGTGACCGCGGGCAACGCCTCGCCGCTTACCGACGGTGCGACCGTTTCCCTGCTCGCCGGAGGAGACACGGCCAAGCAGCTCGGTCTCTCGGTCAAGATGCGCCTGGTTGGATTCGCGTTCGCCGGTGTGGAGCCAGAAGTCATGGGACTCGGACCGGTGCCTTCCACCGAGAAGGCGCTCGCGCGCGCCGGCCTGACCATCGATGACATCGGTCTCTTCGAGCTGAACGAGGCGTTCGCGGTGCAGGTGCTGTCGTTCACCGACCACTTCGGCATCGCCGACGACGACCCTCGCGTGAACCCCTGGGGCGGGGCGATCGCGTTCGGGCACCCGCTCGCGGCGTCGGGTGTCAGGCTGATGACGCAGCTCGCGCGCCAGTTCGCGCAGCGACCGGACGTGCGCTACGGCGTCACCGCCATGTGCGTCGGCCTCGGTCAGGGCGGTACCGCCATCTGGGAGAACCCGCATTTCGACGGAAAGAAGGGCAAGTAAGCCATGACTGACTACCGCAGCATCGACTTCTCTCCGCTCATCGCAGCGTCCGACGACGAGGTCGTCACCGAATCCCTCGTGCAAGATGTGCGGCTCCCGTCCGGCGGCACGCTCGCGCTCATCACCCTCGACAACGGGCGCGACCACACCCGCCCGAATACACTCGGGCCACGAACCCTCCAGGGGCTCGGGAACGTGCTCGACGAACTCCGTCGTCGCGCCGCCGCAGGTGAGATCGCAGCCGTCGCCGTGACCGGAAAGCCGTTCATCTTCGCCGCCGGAGCCGACCTCTCGAAGGTGTCGACCCTCGCGACGGAGGAGAACGCGCGACTCATGGCCCAGTTCGGCCACTTCGTTCTGGGCAAGTTCGGTGAGCTCGGCGTTCCCTCATTCGCATTCGTGAACGGCCTCGCGCTCGGCGGAGCGATGGAGATCGCTCTGCACTGCGATTACCGCACGCTCGACGCTTCGACCGCTGCCCTCGCCTTCCCGGAGGTGTTCCTCGGCATCATTCCCGGCTGGGGTGGCGCGACGATCGTTCCGAACCTCATCGGGATCGAGCAGGCGCTCGAGATCATCGTCTCGAATCCGTTGAAGAACAATCGTATGCTGAAGCCGAAGCAGGCGTTCGAGATGGGACTCTTCGACGCGATGTTCGGCGCCGCGAGCTTCCTGGAGCGTTCTATCGCGTGGGCCGACGGCGTCATCTCGGGGTCCGTGAAGGTGGACCGCAAGCATGTGCCCGGCAAGCTGGAACGGCTCACGAAGTGGCCGGCTGCCATCAAGATCGCTCGGGACACGCTGAAGGCGCGTATCGGCACCACCGCGAAAGCGCCCTATGCGGCCCTCGATCTGCTCAGCGCTGCCAAGGACAATGATCTGGCGCGCGGGTTCGAGCGCGAGGATGAAGCACTCGCCCAGCTCATCTCGGGAGATCAGTTCGCAGCTTCGGTCTACGCCTTCGACCTCGTGCAGAAGCGCGCGAAGCGACCGGCGGGAGCCCCGGATGCGCAGCTCGCGAAGCCGGTGCGGAAGGTGGGCGTCATCGGCGCGGGATTGATGGCGAGCCAGTTCGCCCTGCTGTTCGCCCGCAAACTGCGTGTGCCGGTGCTGATCACGGATCTCGATCAGTCGCGTGTGGACAAGGGGCTCGAGTACATTCGCGGCGAAGTCGACAAGATGCTCGACAAGGGTCGGCTCACCGCTGATGACGCGAACCAGATCAAGGACCTCGTGCGCGGCACGACCGACAAGTCGCAGTACGCAGACTGCGACTGGGTCATCGAAGCCGTCTTCGAAGAGCTCGGCGTCAAGCAGCAGGTCTTCTCGGAGATCGAGTCGATCATCTCGGAAACCGCCATCCTCGCGACGAACACCTCCTCGCTCTCGGTGCATGAGATCGGCGAGCGGCTCTCCCACCCCGAGCGGCTCGTCGGATTCCACTTCTTCAACCCGGTCGCGGTCATGCCGCTCATCGAGGTCGTGCGCACACCGACGACGAACGACGAGTCCCTCGCGACGGCGATGGTCATCGCGAAGAAACTCGGCAAGAGTGCGGTCATCACCGCCGATCGCCCCGGCTTCGTCGTGAATCGTCTCCTTGCGAAAGTCATGGGCGAAGCAGCGCGCGCCCTCGACGCTGGCACTCCACTCCCGGTCGTCGAACGTGCGTTCGCTCCCATGGGGCTGCCGATGGGGCCGTTCGAGCTCATCGACCTCGTCGGTTGGAAGGTCGCCGCCCACGTGCAAGACACCATGGTGGCCGCGTTCCCCGACCGCTTCTACGCCTCCGAGAACCTGCACCGGCTCGCTGAGGTGGAAGAGCCCCTCGTCAAGTCACGGCTGGGGAAGGTCGAGGATCTCTCCAAGTCGGGCAAGAAAGTCGTGACGCTCGGCAAGACAGCAGTGAGCGAGGAGGAGATCCTCCGTCGGGTCGAAGACGAGCTCGCGGGTGAGATCAAGATCATGCTCGATGAAGGCGTCGTCGCTGCGGCGGAAGACATCGATCTGTGCCTGATCCTCGGCGCCGGTTGGCCTTTCCAGGCGGGCGGTGCGACACCGTATCTCGACCGCTCGGGCGCGAGTGAGCGCGCCTTCGGCGGGACGTTCCACGATCCTCGGATCGCGGGAGCTCGCTAAGGCCGACGGGACGGTGAAGCGGGGCGGGTGGGAGTCGATCCCACCCGCCCCGCTTCACCGTTCAGCGCCCGTCGGGCATCGGCATCGGCGACGTACTCGCCCGACCCTCTCAGCTCACAGGGCGATCGCTGGCTGCAGGCCGAGCGATCGGTACGCGATCGCCGCGCACCTGCTCGGCCACGGCAGCGGCGATCTGGTCTGCAGTGAGGCCAGCGTCGGCCAGCAACTCCGCACGGGAGGCGTGACCCGGGAACGCGTCGGGTGTGCCGAGTTCGCTCACCGCGGTGTCGACGCCCGCATCGCGGAGCGCTTGGCGAATGCGAGTACCGACGCCGCCGACGCGAATACCGTCTTCGATCGTGATCACCAGGCGGTGCTGCTCTGCGAGCTCGACGAGTGACCCGGAGACGGGCACGACCCAGCGTGGATCGATCACGGTGGAAGAAATGCCGTCGCGCTCCAGTTGTTCAGCCGCAGCAAGCGCAATGGAAGCCATGGGCCCCACCGCGACGAAGAGCACATCCCGGTACTCCCGTCGCGCGATCTCCGTCTCGCGGAGTACCTCGACACCGTCGTGCAGACGACGCAGCGCGGGGATGTCGTCGCCGATCGCACCCTTGGGGTAACGCAGCACTGTCGGGCCGTCGTCGATCGCGACCGCTTCGCCCAGTTCCTCCGACAGCGATTGCGCGTCGCGCGGTGCGGCGATCCTGATGCCGGGGACGACCTGCAAGGTGGCGAGGTCCCAGACGCCGTTGTGGCTCGCGCCGTCCGGGCCCGTGATTCCGGCTCGGTCGAGCACGAAGGTCACGCCGGCCCGGTGCAGTGCCACATCCATGAGGAGCTGGTCGAACGCACGGTTCATGAACGTCGCGTAGACGGCCACCACCGGGTGCAGACCACCGTATGCGAGGCCAGCAGCACTCGCCACTGCGTGCTGCTCTGCGATACCGACATCGATCACACGGCCGGGTAACCGTGATGCGAGCAGGTCGAGTCCGGTCGGCACGAGCATCGCCGCGGTGACACCGATGATGCGATCGTCTGCCTCCGCGAGGTCGAGGATGCGCTCCCTGAACACCGACGTCCAGCTCCGGCCACCCACCACTTCCACGGGTTCGCCGCTTCCGGGATCGATCTGGCCGATCGCGTGGAACTGGTCAGCGATGTCGTTCTCGGCTGGTGCGTAGCCGCGACCCTTCTCGGTGATGACGTGCACGAGGGTCGGGCGTCCGTAGCCCTTCGCCTGGCGCAGCACCTCCTCCACGGCGTGGAGATCGTGGCCGTCGACCGGTCCGAGATACTTGATGTCGAGATTCGAGTAGAGGTCCTGGTTATCGGAAGCGCGGCTGACGAACCCGCGCATCGCTCCTCGCGCCGCACGATAGACGGTGCGGCCTGGCGTCCCGAGACGGGAGAACAGCTTCTCGCTCCCCTCCTGCAGGTCGCGATAGGCGTCCTTCGAACGCACGGAGTTCAAGAACCGGGCCATGCCGCCGATCGTCGGGGCGTACGACCGTCCGTTGTCGTTCACGACGAGCACGAGGTTGCGGTCGTTGTCGTCGGTGATGTTGTTCAGCGCTTCCCAGGTCATCCCGCCCGTGAGCGCACCGTCGCCGACGACGGCGACAACGTGGCGATGCTGTTGCGAGGGGTCGGTCTCGGCGCGACGCGCGAACGCTCGGGAGATACCGTCGGCCCAGCTCAGTGAACTCGAGGCGTGCGAGCTCTCCACGATGTCGTGCTCCGACTCTGCACGCTGCGGGTAGCCGGCGAGCCCGCCGCGACTGCGCAGACCTGAGAAGTCCCGTCGACCCGTGAGCAGCTTGTGCACGTAGCTCTGATGGCCAGTATCGAAGACGATCGGGTCTCTCGGCGAGCGGAAGACGCGATGGAGCGCGATCGTGAGTTCGACGACCCCCAGGTTGGGTCCGAGGTGCCCTCCAGTGCGCGACACCGCGGCGATCAGGAACTCACGGATCTCCGCGGCGAGCAACTCGCACTCCTCGAGCGTCAGCGGGTCGAGATCACGCGGTTCTCGGATTCGATCCAGGATCGCCACCTGCCGACCTCCGTTCCGCCCGACCGGGAGGGTCAGAGCATCCCCTCAGTCTACTCGGGGGCCGCCATCCGAACTGCCGCCGCACACACTTCTGCGTCCGGGCGCTGATCGCGCACGGACGCAGAAGTGCGTTCCCGAACTAGACGAGCGAACGAAGCACGTACTGCAGGATGCCTCCGTTGCGGTAGTAATCCGCTTCACCCGGGGTGTCGATGCGAACGACCGCGTCGAAACGCAGCGAGGTGCCGTCTTCGCGCGTCGCAGTGACGGAAACCGTTCGCGGAGTCACGCCCTCGTTGAGCGCCGTGATGCCGGAGATGTCGAAGGTCTCGGTGCCGTCGAGTGCGAGGCTCTCCGCGTTCTCCCCCTCCGGGAACTGCAGCGGCAGCACGCCCATTCCGATGAGATTCGAGCGGTGAATGCGCTCGAAGCTCTCGGTGATGACGGCCTTCACGCCCAGGAGGCTGGTGCCCTTCGCTGCCCAGTCGCGAGACGAGCCCGATCCGTACTCCTTGCCGCCCAGCACCACGAGCGGAATACCAGCTGCCTGGTAGTTCTGCGACGCATCGTAGATGTACGACTTCGGGGCGCCTTCCAGCGTGAAGTCGCGCGTGAAGCCGCCTTCGACGCCGGCACCGTTGTTCTCGCTGGCGAGCAGCTGGTTGCGCAGGCGGATGTTCGCGAAGGTTCCACGAATCATCACCTCATGGTTGCCGCGCCTCGACCCGTAGGTGTTGAAGTCCTTCGGAGAGATGCCGTTCTCGACGAGGTATCGGCCCGCAGGGGTTTCGGCCCGGAAGCTGCCGGCAGGGCTGATGTGGTCGGTGGTGACCGAGTCGCCGAGCTTGGCGAGGACCCGAGCCCCCGAGATATCCGTGACCGGCGTCGGCTCGAGCTGCATGCCGTCGAAGTACGGTGCCTTCCGCACGTACGTCGACTTCTCGTCCCAGGCGAAGGTGTTGCCGTCAGGGGTCGGCAGCGACGTCCAGTGCTCATCACCGTCGAACACCGTCGCGTACTTCTCGAGGAACATGCCCGAGTCGATCGACTCGTCGGCGATCTTCTGCACCTCGACCGGGTCGGGCCAGATGTCGCGCAGGAACACATCGTTTCCGGCCTCGTCCTGGCCGAGCGCGTCGGTGTCGAAATCGAAATCCATCGTGCCGGCGAGTGAATACGCGATGACGAGCGGCGGGCTGGCGAGGTAGTTCATCTTGATGTCGGGGTTGATGCGCCCCTCGAAGTTGCGGTTGCCCGAGAGCACTGCCGTCACGGCGAGATCGTGCTCGTTGACCGCGTCGGAGATCTCCTGATTCAGCGGCCCGGAGTTGCCGATGCAGGTGACGCAGCCGTATCCGACCGTGTAGAAGCCGAGCTTCTCGAGATCGTGGTTGAGGCCGGACTTCTCGTAGTAGTCGGTGACGACCTTGGATCCCGGCGCCAGCGTGGTCTTCACCCACGGCTTCGCGCGAAGCCCGCGCGCGGCGGCATTTCGTGCGAGGACGCCGGCCGCGAGCATCACGGACGGGTTGGAGGTGTTCGTGCACGACGTGATCGACGCGAGCGTCACCGCGCCGTGATCGATCTCGAACTCGCGCCCCTGCTCGTCCTTCACCTTCGCCGGGTTCGCTGCCTGTGCGTAGTTCTTCAGGTCGGTTTCGAACTGCGACTTCGAGTTCGTCAGCTCGATGCGATCCTGCGGTCGCTTCGGGCCCGCGATGGACGAAACGACGGTGCTGAGATCGAGCTCGAGGTACTCGCTGAACTCAGGCTCGCGAGACGGATCGTGCCACATGCCCTGCGCCTGCGTGTACGCCTTGACGAGCTCGATCTGATCCTCGGGTCGCCCCGTGAGTCGCATGTAGTCGAGCGTGACATCGTCGACGGGGAACATCGCGGCCGTCGAGCCGAACTCCGGGCTCATGTTGCCGATGGTCGCGCGATTGGCGAGCGGCACGGACCCGACGCCTTCGCCGTAGAACTCCACGAACTTGCCGACAACGCCGTGCTTGCGCAGCATCTGAGTGATGGTGAGCACCACGTCAGTCGCGGTGACGCCTGCAGGGATCTGGCCGGAGAGCTTGAACCCGACGACGCGCGGGATGAGCATCGAGATCGGCTGGCCGAGCATCGCGGCCTCGGCCTCGATGCCGCCGACGCCCCAGCCGAGCACGCCGAGGCCGTTCTCCATCGTGGTGTGCGAGTCGGTCCCGACGCAGGTGTCGGGGTAGGCGAACAGCTCGCCATCGATCTCGCGAGTGAAGGTCACTCGCGCGAGGTACTCGATGTTGACCTGGTGCACGATACCGGTTCCGGGCGGAACGACCTTGAACTCATCGAAGGCGCCCTGACCCCAGCGGAGGAACTGGTAGCGCTCGCCGTTGCGCTGGTACTCGATCTCGACGTTGCGCGCCGCGGCGTCAGCCGTGCCGTACACGTCGGAGATCACGGAGTGATCGATCACCATCTCGGCCGGAGCCAGCGGGTTGATCTGGTCGGGCCTGCCACCCAGATCGACGACCGCCTCGCGCATCGTGGCGAGGTCGACGACGCAGGGCACACCCGTGAAGTCCTGCATGATGACGCGAGCCGGGGAGAACTGGATCTCGGTGTCGGGCTGCGCTGCAGGATCCCAGTTGCCGAGCGCCTCAATGTGCGCGCGCGTGACGTTGGCGCCGTCTTCCGTGCGGAGGAGGTTCTCCAGCAGCACTTTCAGGCTGTACGGCAGCCGCTCATGACCGGGGACCTGGTCGATTCGGTAGATCCCGTATTCCTTCTCGCCGACGGCGAGGGTGCTCTTCGCTTCGAAGCTGTTGACGGCTCCCATTGAGCTCCTCCAATGTGTCTCGATGTCAAGATAATTCTACACCCGAGTCGGCCGTGGAGGATGTCAGGTGCGCGGGGTGTTTTGCCCAGTGCTCGCGCCAATTTCGTCATCGGATTCATCTGATGATCGCGTCAGCTTGCTGAGCACCATCCAGGTGAAGACGACCACGAGTGCGAACAGCGGCACCCCCATCACGAGCCGAGCGATTCCGAGGGCGTCGGTCGCGGCGATACCGTCCGGCTCGCGCGCTGCGAAGTAGAGAGGCACCTGGACGGCGAGGCGCGCGATGAAGAGCCCGCTCCACAGCAGGGTGAGCCACATCGCCACCCGCTTCAGGGTGCGGTCGCGCCGCCATCCGGTGAGGTCGCCCCGAAGCGCTCCGAGGGCGACGCCGACGAGCGGCCATCCGATCGCCATCGAGATGAGCAGGCCCGCCGACCACGCGATGTTCGTGATGAACCCCGGAACGTAGTAGTCGGCGCCCCGGCCCGTGAGAAGCGTCGCCACGACAGCGATCGCAACGCCGGCGGCGCCGGAGAAGACGGAGACGAGAGGCTCGCGCCGGATGAGACGCACGACGACAGCGACGAGCGCGAGAGCGGCTGGGGCGATCGCTGAGACTCGCGCATCCCGGGTGAAGATGAAGATGACGAGGAAGAGCAGACCGGGTACGAGCGTCTCCGCGACTCCACGCCAGCCGCCGATCGCGTCGAGCACACCTCGACCCGAGAGCGACTCCCCTGACATACCGGCACGCACGGTGCGCCCGAGTGCACCCCCGAATGCCGAGGATTCGGCCGCACCAGCGCCTCCGGCATCGGGCTCCGATGCCGGAGGCGTCAGCGGTGTTCGATGATCGGCCCCAGCGCCGTCGAACCGCTCCTCCGCAGAGCCGCGCCCGGTGTCGTTCACACCGGGAGCGTTCCGGCGGGAGGCGCCTGTCGCTGGCCCTGGACGCCCGCGGGAACCTTCAGCTGCAGCAGTTCGCTCGGCGGCATCGGCTGTTCACCTCGCACGACGACGAGTTCGCGGAACAGCTCGATCACGCGTTCGCGCGCCTCAGCATCGAGTGCCGCCTTGCCCATGATCACTCCGCGAAGCATCCACCTCGGCCCATCGACCGCGACGAAACGGGCGACGCGCGTTCCCCCTTGATCTCCAGGGGCGGGGGTCTTGACGAGGAGCTCCGGACCGAGCACCCCGTGCTCCTCGGAGACAGTGCCGCCCTGCGACGTCATCTGCTGAGTCAATTCCGCTCGCACCGGGCCCCAGAGCCCCGTCTTCTTCGGAGCGGCGAATGCCTGCACCTGCAGCAATGATTCCGCGTACTCGAGCGACACCGCGATCACGCGATTCGCACGTTCGTCCACCTCGAGCCGCAGCTGCAGACCTTCGCGCGGAGCGACCTTGATGCCGCCGAGGTCGACGTAGGGACGCATCGCCGGAACCTCTGCTGCGTCGAACGGGCCCGCGGTATCGCGGTCGGAGGGCGCTGACTTCGCATCGTCGACGACGTCCGCCGTCCGTTCGCTCAATTCGACTTCGTCAGCGGAGCCCTGCTCCGGCGTCTGCGATTCGCTCATAGTTGCTACTCCTTGATCTAGACCGCGGGGGTCGAACGCTTTCGGCGGCCATCCGCCTCGGTTGGGCGGGGTGCATCGCTCACGCCGGTGGACCCGAACCCTGCAGCGCCGCGCTCGCTCGACGGCAGTTCAGCGACCGGCACGAATACCGCGCGGGTCACGGGCATCACGATCAGCTGGGCGATTCGATCGCCCTCGGCGACGGCGAAGCGCTCCGACCGATCGGTGTTCAGCAGCGTCACTTTGATCTCGCCCCGGTACCCGGCATCGACCGTTCCGGGCGAGTTCACGACGGTGATGCCGTGCTTCGCCGCCAAACCGCTCCGTGGGACCACGAACGCGGCGTATCCATCGGGAAGAGCGATCGACACGCCCGTGCCGATGAGGGCGCGCTCCCCCGGTCCGAGTTCGACGGCCTCAGCCGCGCGCAAGTCAGCGCCCGCATCGTTGGCGTGGGCGTAGTGCGGCGGAAGATCCGCCACGATCGGTACTTCAACCACATCAGTCACCAGCTCAGGCTAGCGGATTCCTCCGTGCATGCGTACAGGCGAGCAGTCGCGGAGCACTCTCCGAAGCGGGCCGCGGGATAATGGAGGGTATGACCCGAGACCCCAGCACCGTCACACCCACCACGACGTATCGGGAGCGGCTTCTTCCTGGCGTAAGCCTCTTCATCGCGCTGGTGCTGGTGATACCCGCGGTGGCGCTGGTACTCACCCCGATCAACGCGCAGTGGGCGATCCCGACGGGCGTCGCCGTGTACGTGATCCTGGCAGTGACATTCCTGCTCCTGAGCCCGTCGATCACCGTGGAGAATGGCCGATTGGTCGCAGGACGCGCCGAGATCCCGGTCGCGCTCCTCGGCGACATCGAGTTGCTGGGCGCCGAACGGTTGAAGGCCGCCATCGGCCCGGGCAGCGACGCGCGGAACTACCTGCTGCTGCGCGGATGGATCCATCGGGGCGTGCGGATCGCCAACGTCGACCCGGCCGATCCCGCTCCGCACTGGATCCTCACGAGCCGCCACCCGCAAAAACTCGCAGACGCGATCACTGCCGCCCGCGCGGAGTGAGTCGCCGCAGCCTCTGCCCGCTGCAATACGAACGGCCGCCCCTCCTCGACGGAAGGGCGGCCGTTCTCGCGAGCCGCGGATTCGCGGCTCAGCTGGAGCAGTCTGGTGCGGTGGCGTCAGCCGCGAATGCCTGAATCGCGATGCGATTCAGTTGGAGCATTCACGGCACACCGGGCCGAGGTCGGTCTCGTGATCGATCTGCGAGCGGTGGCGCACCAGGAAGCAGCTCACGCAGGTGAACTCGTCGTCCTGCTGCGGAAGCACGATGACGTCGAGTTCGACGTCGGAGAGGTCGTTCCCACCGAGGTCGAAACTCGGGTTGTCAGCGTCATCGGAGTCGAGGCCCGACGCGCCCTTTGCCGGCCCGCGCTCCTTCAACGCCTCGATCGACTCGGCGTCTTCTTCAGTCTTGCGCGGGGCGTCGTAATCCGTGGCCATTCTCTCCTGCGTTCCCGGGCCGGTATGTCGGCACCTTATCCTTCGAGCGGCCATAGTCTGCCGCACGATGCACTTCTCGCGCAAACCCTTGCTCCGAAAGTTCTCTGAGCGCGAAGTTTCGGCCTCCCCCGTTTCGCCACGCGCCGCATCAATCCCCGCAAGAGGCCGTTCCGTGTGACACTCTGGGTCGCGACTCACGAAGGGATGCGCCGATGGACGAACTGCGCTTTGTGCGCCGAGATGACCGGTCGCTGATCGTCGCCAACGACGCTGGCGACGAGTTCCGCTTCGTCGTGGACGAGGCCGCGTTGAGCGAACTCCGCCACCTCGCGCGTCGGGAGCGCCAGCCGGGCAAAGTCGGGCCGCGCGAGATCCAATCGTTGATCCGCGCCGGGAAGACCCGCGCGCAGGTCGCCTCGGAGACCGGGCTCGACGATGCGGACATCGAGCGCTACGAGGAGCCGGTGCTCGCCGAGCGCCGATACATCCTGGAACGCGCTCACGCGGTTCCCGTTCGTACTGAGGCCAACGACGACGGAGATCAGCGGTTCGGGGCAGTCATAGCGGAGCGCCTCGCCGCTCTCGGTTCGGAGACCAGCGAGTGGTCGTCCTGGCGAGATGAGGAGCGCGGCTGGATGGTCAGCCTCGAATTCGCCTCCCATGATGTCGGGCACCGCGCGGTGTGGACGTTCGATCATCGCAAGAGCGTGCTGTCTCCGATCAACCCGGATGCGGTGAATCTCTCGAAGCAGGGCGACGTCGGCGAGCGACTGATTCCCAAGCTCCGCGCCGTGGACACGGCGGAGCGCTCCGGTCGATTCGACTCGGGCGCTTTCGACGCCGAAGGCCTGCCGAGCGATGGCGACGATGAGGGTCGGCCCGAAGACGAAGGAGCTCGGGAGACGAGTGACGAGGCGACGTCGTCGCCCGCCGACCCGAACGTCGAATTCGCGCGGCGGCGGGAGATCGACCAGCGCGCAATCTCGTCGGATGCCGAGGCTCCCGCCGATCTCAGTCAGACCGCCGACCTGCTCGATGCGCTGCGAAAGCGGCGCGGCGAGCGTGATCAGGGAAAACGCCAGGAAGCCGATCCCAGCCCCGAGCTGCAACCGCAGGAGCTCGATCTCGCGGCGCTCGGCAACTCGGAAGCCGACGGTGGGTCGGGATCTGGCGCCGCACCCGATCCCGCTCGCGGCGAGCGTGCGCAACCGACCCGCACCCCGGAGCCCGCGTCGGATGCGCCCCCGGCTCCCCGGAGCATCTGGAGCACCGCTGGCGTCTCCGGAACGCCGTCTCGAACGGTCACGCCGGCTCCCACTCCGCCCGAATCATCGGCGGAGGCGCCGGAGGCCGAGCGCACCACGAAAAAGGGTCGCGCCTCGATCCCGAGCTGGGATGACATCCTGTTCGGAACGCGCAGCGACGAAGACCCCGCGAACTGACCGGCGGTCGCGCGGCCCTGCCGGTCGACCGCCGTCGCGCCCGGATCGGCCCGGTTATGCTCGGCGCGCCGCGGCCTGAACGCTCGCTCCGAATGACGAACCCGCGAGAGCTCCGCCGAGGGCGAGCGGCACTCCGCGCTCTTCGTCAGTGAACGATCCGTGCTGGCCGACCATGGAGAGCACGCGGGCATCCTCGGTACTCGTGAAGTAGGCGACCTGCTTGCGGGCTGCGATCAGCACGTCACCGAGACGCGGGGCAACATCAGACCGCACGGGCCCGAAACTGCCGGCGGCGATCGCCTCTGCGCGTGTGCCGACCCACGCCCGGTTGCCCTCGGCTCGTTGCCACGCCGCTGCGAGGGCGTCGGCGTCGACGCCCTCGTGCAGGTAGAGGGATCGGAAGCGCGGCTCGCCCCCGATCGCCGCAACGCCTTCGAGCAGATCGGGATCCGCCTCGAGCATCACCTGCTGGTGCGGTGCGATGTCCACCATTCCATGGTCGGCGGTCAGAGCTACCCCGACCTGGCCAGGAATGCTGCGCAAGAATCCCTCGAGCGAGGCGTCGAACTGCTCGAGGCGCCGCCCCCACTGCTCGCTCTGCCAGCCGTGCTCGTGGCCGGCCTTGTCGAGTTCGTCGATGTACAGGTAGACGATCGCGGGGGCGTCTTCGCGAAGCACCCGCGACGCGATGGCGAACCTGTCCTCGATTCGCTGACCGCCGAGGTATTCGGCGCCCGTGAGAATGGCCTCCGTCAATCCTCCCGATGCATGAGCGGGTCGGCCGATCGCGACGGCACGCGCACCGATCGATGCGGCGTGCGTCAACAGCGGTGTGGCGTGCTGCCAGGAGGATCGCTCCTCGATGCCATCCCAATCACGGAGCGTCGTGACGAGACCGAGTTCCGGGTGCCGAATGCGGTACCCGATCAAGCCGTGGTCACCGGGAAGGCGCCCGGTGAGCAGCGTGGTGAGCGCCGCCCCCGTCGTCGACGGAGCCACCGTCTCGATCCGTTTGCGCGGGAGTCTGGCGAGGGCGGGAGCGTGGCCGGCGCGAGCCGAGAGGTTCGCACTGCCGAGACCGTCCACCACGATCATCACGAACGATCGGAGTGCGGGAAGCTGCTCGGAATCCGCATAGTGCAGCTGCGGCGGGAGTGGGGCCGCAAGGCCTCGCGCGACCGCGGCGAGGCCGCTTGGCAGAATCGCGGCAAGCCTCGCGCCGTTGTCGGCGGTCGTCGGTAGCATGAAATCCATTATGACCGACCCCCGCAGTACGTCCGCCGGCACACCGGACGCGTCCCACGAACTCGCCGGTGAGCGCATCGAAGATATCGACATCCTGCAAGAGATGGAAGGGTCGTTCCTCGAGTACGCCTATTCCGTCATCTACTCGCGGGCACTTCCCGACGCGCGCGATGGCTTGAAACCCGTGCAGCGACGCATTCTGTACATGATGCAAGACATGGGTCTGAGGCCGGAGAAGGGGCACGTCAAGTCCGCGCGCGTCGTCGGCGAGGTGATGGGAAAGCTGCACCCGCACGGCGACTCCTCGATCTACGACGCGCTCGTGAGGCTCGCCCAGGGGTTCGCCATGCGACTCCCGCTCGTCGACGGCCACGGCAACTTCGGGTCGCTCGACGACGGGCCTGCGGCCTCGCGGTACACCGAGGCGCGCCTTGCGGGAGCAGCGCTCGCGATGACGGAATCGCTCGACGAGAACGTCGTCGACTTCGTACCGAACTACGACAGCCAGTTGCTGCAGCCCGAGGTGCTGCCCTCTGCGGTTCCCAACCTGCTCGTGAACGGAGCGAGTGGGATCGCGGTCGGAATGGCCACGAACCTCGCCCCGCACAACCTCATCGAGGTCGTCGACGGGGCCAAGCACCTCCTGCGACACCCCGATGCGACCGTCGATGAACTCATGGAGTACATCCCCGGCCCCGACCTGCCCGGCGGCGGCACCATCGTGGGTCTCGACGGCGTGAAAGACGCGTATCGCACGGGCCGCGGCGCGTTCCGCACGCGCGCGAAGGTGGCCGTCGAGCAGCTCGCTCCTCGACGCACCGGACTCGTGGTGACCGAACTCCCGTATCTCGTCGGTCCTGAGCGCGTCATCGAGAAGATCAAGCAGGGCGTAGAGGGCAAGAAGCTCTCGGGTATCTCAGACGTCGCGGACCTCACCGATCGCAAGAACGGGCTCCGGCTCGTCATCACGCTGAAGACCGGCTTCTCCCCCGAAGCAGTGCTCGAACAGCTGTTCCGATACACCCCGCTGGAAGATTCGTTCAGCATCAACTCCGTCGCACTCGTTGAGGGGCAGCCGCAGACGCTCGGGCTTCGAGAGATGCTCCGAGTGTTCCTCGACCACCGCATCTCCGTCGTGACGCGTCGCTCCGAGTACCGGCTGATGAAGCGGCGCGAGCGCCTGCACCTCGTCGAAGGCATGCTCATCGCGATCCTCGACATCGATGAGGTCATTCAGCTCATCCGCACCAGCGATGACGCGGAATCTGCGCGCTCGAGGCTGATGCAGGTCTTCGAGCTGTCCGAGGCGCAAGCCGAGTACATTCTCGAACTGCGGCTGCGCCGACTGACCAAATTCTCGCGTGTCGAGCTCGAAGCCGAACGCGATGAGTTGCAGGCTGAGATCGATCGCCTGCTCGCCATTCTGGGTGATCAGGATCGCCTGCGCGACGTCGTCGCCCAGGAGATGGACGAGGCAGCGGAAGCCTTCGGCACCCCGCGTCGCACAGTGCTCACGGGCGCAGTCCTTCGCCCGACCCGCACGGCGTCGACGGCGGCCTCGCTCGAGGTCGCCGATACCCCGTGCACGGTTCTCCTTTCCGTGACCGGTCGCGCGCTCCGGATCGACCGAGATCCCGATGCGCCCAGCGCCATTCGCCCCGCGCCCCGGGCGACGAAGCACGGCGCCGTGCTCACCGCTCTCGAAGGCACCGTCCGCGGTGAGATGGGAGCCATTCTCTCCGACGGGACGCTGCACCGCTTCACCCCGGTGGATCTGCCGCTGGTTCCCGCGGCGAGCATAGCGTTCTCGGCCGGAGCGAAGCTCCTCGATTACATCGGCGTCACCGACAAGCACCTCAAGGTGGTCGGGGTACTCCCCCTCGAATCGGATACGCCGGTCGGAATCTTCACCCGACAGGGCATCGTGAAGCGCGTGCTGCTGACGGATCTCCCGGCGAAACCGTCCTTCGAGGTCATCGGCGTGAAGTCGGGTGACGCCGTGGTCGCAGCGTTCGCCGCGCCCGACGACACGGAGATCGCGGCCGTGTCGAGCGATGCGCAGTTGCTGCGCTTCCCGGCGACAGCCGTGCGTCCGCAGGGGCGCCCCGCCGCGGGCATGGCAGGGATGCGGCTCTCGCCCGAAGCGCGTGTCGTCTTCGCCGGGGCTGTGCCTGAGGGCGCTGAGGCGCGCGTCGTGACCGTCGCGGATAGCTCGATCACGCTTCCCGGCACCGACGTCGCCACGGCGAAGGTCTCGGATTGGGCTGAGTTTCCGGCCAAGGGCCGTGCGACGGGCGGAGTCAGGGCCCAGCGCTTCCTCAAATGGGAAGACCAGATCGCCTGCGCCTGGGTCGGCACGGGCGAGCCGCGCGCGCTCGCCTCGGACGGCACGGCCCGGAAGCTTCCGACGGAGCTGGGCAAGCGCGATGGATCTGGCCAGCCCATCGACGGGTCCGCGGCGTACGTCGGAGTCGCTCCGTAGGGTGCGGAGGCGCCTCAGCGCTCGAAGGCGCAGTTCGTGCCCTTCCGCACACGCAGCGGAGCGCGAACTGCGCTTTCCGTGCTCTCAAGGGTCTGAGCAGAGCGCGAAAGGAGGTCTCGGCGCGATAGAGCGCTAGAGCGCTATGGATAGAGCGATAGAGCGCTATGGATAGAGCAATAGAGCGCTAGGCGTCGATGCGCTCCCGATCGAGATCGTCGGCGTTCTCGATGATGAACTCCTTGCGGGGAGCGACCTCGTTGCCCATCAGCAACTCGAAGATCTGAGATGCTGCATGCGCGTCTTCGACGCGCACTCGCCGGAGTGCCCGGTGCTCCCGATCCATGGTCGTCTCAGCGAGCTGATCCGCATCCATCTCACCGAGACCCTTGTACCGCTGAATCGGCTCCAGATACTTCTTGCCCCGCTTCTTGAGATCTGCAAGAAGCGTCGTCAGCTCTCGCTCGCTGTAGGTGTAAATCACATCATTCGGCTTGCGTCCGGCGTTCTGCACGATGACGCGGTGCAGAGGCGGCACGGCTGCGTACACGCGCCCCGCCTCGAGCATGGGGCGCATGTAGCGGAAGAACAAGGTCAGGAGGAGCGTTCGGATGTGCGCGCCGTCGACATCCGCGTCGCTCATGAGAATGACCTTGCCGTACCGAGCGGATTCCAGTTCGAAGTCTCGGCCCGACCCCGCGCCGATGACTTTGATGATGGCGCCGCACTCGGCGTTGCTCAGCATCTCCGCGACCGAGGCTTTCTGAACGTTGAGGATCTTACCGCGAATCGGGAGGAGGGCCTGGAACTCGCTGTCACGGGCCGGGCGCGCCGTGCCCAGAGCGCTGTCGCCCTCCACGATGAAGAGTTCGGTCTCAGCGACGGTCTTCGACCGGCAGTCGATGAGTTTCGCCGGCAGCGAGGAGCTCTCGAGCGAACTCTTGCGACGCGCGGTGTCGCGCTGCGCTCGCAACGCGATCCTCGCCTTCATCTCAGAGACCATCTTCTCGAGCAATGCGCTCGTCTGGGTCTTATCGGGCTTCTTCGTCGATTCGTAGCGCGCGGTGAGTCCCTGCACGATCGCCTTCGAGACGATGGCGCGCACGGCCGCGGTGCCGAGCACCTCTTTCGTCTGCCCCTCGAACTGCGGCTCCGGAACGCGCACCGTCACGACCGCCGTGAGACCGGTGAGGATGTCGTCTTTGTCGGGCTTGTCGCTGCCCGCCTTCAGCTTGCGCGCGTTGACCTCGATCTGCTTGCGGAAGAACTTGGTGAGTCCCTGCTCGAAGCCGGCCAGATGGGTGCCTCCCTTCGGCGTCGCGATGATGTTGACGAAACTCTGGATCTCCGTGTCGTACCCGGTTCCCCAGCGCAGCGCCACGTCGACTTCGCATTCCCGTTCGACCTCTCGCGAGACGAGGTGCCCGCTCTTCTCGTCCATCACCGGCACGGTCTCCGTGAATTTGCCGGTGTCGGTGATACGCCAGGTGTCGGTCAGCGGCGTATCGACGGCGAGGAAGTCCACGAACTCGGAGAGACCGCCCTCGTACGCGAAGCGGTGCACGGGAGCATGCCCGTCCTCGCCCAGCGATTCAGCTCGCTCGTCCGTGATCTCGATGGCGAGGCCGGGCACCAGGAAGGCGGTCTGGCGCGCGCGGGCGACCAGTGACTCCGGCTCGAATCGCGCTGAGGACAGAAAGATCTGGGGATCGGCCCAATATCGCACGCGGGTTCCGGTGATGCCGCGCTTGACCTTACCAGCGACCCGCAACTCCGACGACTCTTCGAACGGAGTGAACGGGCTGTCGGGCCCGTCGCCCGCGAATACGCCCGGTTCACCGTGGCGGAAGGACATCGCCCAAGTCTTGCCGTCGCGGTCGACCTCCACATCGAGCCGCGACGAGAGCGCGTTCACGACCGACGCGCCGACGCCGTGCAGGCCGCCGGAGGAGGCGTACCCTCCGCCGCCGAACTTGCCGCCCGCGTGCAACTTCGTGAACACGAGCTCGACTCCGCTCAACCCGCTCTTCGGCTCGATATCGACCGGGACGCCACGGCCGTTGTCGGTGACGGTCACGCTGCCGTCGTCGTGGAGCGTGATCCCGATCTCATCGCCGTGCCCCGCGAGAGCCTCATCGACCGAGTTGTCGATGATCTCCCAGAGGCAGTGCATGAGCCCGCGCGAATCGGTCGTGCCGATGTACATGCCGGGTCGCTTGCGGACCGCTTCGAGCCCTTCGAGTACCGTCAGGTGCCGCGCGGAATAGTTGGAATCTGCCACTGCTCAGATCTCCTCAGGTTGATGACGGCTCAACACTAGGGCACGCCGCCGACACTCAGTCGGAGGTGCCCCGGCGAGTGAGCGGGTGGACGAGTCGGATACGCGGTCAGCGAACCCGCGAGCACGAATGGGGGGATTCCGAGCAGAGCGTGCTTGGATGGTCACGAAGTGAATGAAGATGAAGAGGAGGTTGCCATGACGACACTCGAGCAGGAGCGCACCGATGAGGTCGAATCCGCGGATCGTCCCCTGAGCGCGCTGGATCGCTGTGACAGCTGCGGCGCGCAGGCATACGTCCGAGTGCTGCTGGGCGGGAGCGAGCTGCTGTTCTGCGCGCACCACGCCAACAAGCACGAGCCGAAGCTCCGCCCGATGGCGGAGGCCTGGCACGACGAGACCCACAAGCTCAACGCATAAGCTGCGTGATCGAGAAGGCCCCCGGTGATGTTCTCCATCACCGGGGGCCTTTTCCGTGCTCGCTCGCTCAGTCGAGGTAATCGCGCAGCTGCTGGCTCCGCGACGGGTGGCGCAGTTTCGCCATCGTCTTCGACTCGATCTGACGAATTCGCTCGCGAGTGACGCCGAAGGTGTCGCCGATCTGATCAAGCGTCTTCGGCATGCCGTCTCCCAGGCCGAAGCGCATGCGGATCACGCCCGCCTCGCGCTCCGACAACGAATCCAACAGCTGCTCGAGCTGCTGCTGCAGCATGGTGAAGCCCACCGCGTCAGCCGGCACGACGGCCTCGGTGTCTTCGATCAGGTCGCCGAACTCGCTGTCGCCGTCCTCGCCCAGCGGAGTGTGCAGGGAGATCGGCTCGCGCCCGTACTTCTGCACCTCGACGACCTTCTCAGGCGTCATGTCCAGCTCGCGGCTCAGCTCTTCCGGCGTGGGTTCGCGTCCCAGGTCCTGGAGCATCTGCCGCTGCACGCGGGCGAGTTTGTTGATGACCTCGACCATGTGGACCGGGATGCGGATGGTGCGCGCCTGATCCGCCATCGCGCGGGTGATCGCCTGGCGGATCCACCACGTCGCGTACGTCGAGAACTTGAAGCCCTTGGTGTAGTCGAACTTCTCGACCGCACGGATGAGCCCGAGGTTGCCTTCCTGAATGAGGTCCAGGAACTGCATACCGCGACCGGTGTACCGCTTCGCGAGGGAGACAACGAGACGCAGGTTCGCGCCGAGCAGGTGGCTCTTCGCGCGCTGCCCGTCGCGGGCGACCCACTTGAGCTCGCGTTCGAGCTTCTTCGGGAGGCCCTTCTCCGTCGAGAGCTTCTCCTCCGCGAACAGCCCTGCCTCGATGCGCATGGCCAGCTCGACTTCTTCGGCCGCGTTGAGCAACGCGACCTTGCCGATCTGCTTGAGGTAGTCCTTGACGGGGTCGGCGGTCGCGCCGGGAATCGCCGTCGTGATCGTGGGAACGTCTTCTTCGTCCCGAGCCTTGAGCACGATCGCGCCCGTCGGCAGCGGTTCGGTTACGGCCGGAGCGGGCTTTTCCTCTTCGGCTGACTCGGCCTCTTCGTCGACGTCGGGAGCGTCGAGGTCGATCTCATCGGCCTCGCTCTTCTTGGTCGCGCGCTTCGTCTTCGTCGCGGCCGGCTTCTTCGCCGCAGCTGGCTTCTTCGCCGCCGTGGTCTTCTTCGCCGCCGCCTTCTTGCGCGGAGCCGCCGCGGTTTCGGTCACTTCACCGACCTCCTCGGTCTCGACAGCCTTCTTCTTCGCATCCGCAGTGGACGCTCGAGTTGTGGTCGTGGTTGCAGTTGCCACGCAGCCGCCTCTCTCATCTCAGATTTCGGCCTGTGCCGCCGACGAAAACCGTCAGCGAGTGCTCACAGCATGAAAACCCATGTCAAGCCCGGCGTATTCCCGCGGAACGGAAATTGCGACCGGATTGCATGGGCAGCACCTCAATTATTGCACGTCCACCACGAAGTTCTTGTCACGCGCGTCGCAAAGTGATATTTACCCGCATTCACATCACTTCACGGGCGCGTCGTCGTCCCCGCCACGGCGCCGATGCTCGGCGAGATAGCGTTCGAGCTCACTCGCCAGCTGATCGGCAGTCGGGATCGAGCCGTCCTCCGAGACCAGAGGCGAGCGCGGGCTCTGATCCTCCATGTACGCGTCGTAGCGCTGCTCGAGCGTGCGCACCATCTCCGTCGACTCGTCGTTCTCAGCGATCTGGGTGTCCACCTGCGCGTTGAACTGACGGGCGAGGCGCCGCACGTCATCCGTCGGAAGTATCAGACCGGTCGCCGCCATGATGCCGTCGAGCGCGGCGAAGAGCGCGTCGGGGTACTCAGTATTGGCGAGGTAATGCGGGATGAGGAGGGCGAAGCCCGCCACCTCCTCCCCGAGGCTGTGCAACCGGTACTCGAGCACATGGGACGCCGAAGCGGAGAGCTTCGTCGTGGGCTTCCACACGGAGCGCGCCTCGATGAGGTCGTCTCGCGACCCGCTCACCGTCGTCGAGATCGGCCGGGTGTGGGGCACCGGCATCGGGATCGCGTGCGACCACACCGTGATGGACACCTCGAACTCGTGCACGAGCAGCAGCACGGTGTCGATGAACTGCTCCCACCTGAAGTCGGGCTCGTACCCGCTGAGCAGCAGGAAGGGTGCCCCGAGTTCGTCGTGCAGCAGGGAGAGCGTCAGCTCTTCGGGAGCGTAATCGACGAAGTGATCCTCGTCGAAGGTGATGACGGGCCGCCGAGCGCGGTAGTCGAGCAGCAGGTCGGCGTTGAATCGCACCAGTTCCTCAGGCCCGCAGTGCTCCCAGAGGTACTCCTCGAGTTGCGCGATGGCGCCGCCGGCGTCCGTGAGGCCCTGCATCGCAACGACGAGCGGGAGCCCGCGAGGAACCCGAGCGCGGCGCTCGGCGTAGTCAGCGGAAAAGATCGATTCGGTCACTGTTCCATCCTACGAACGCCGCGCGCTCTGCCGGCGGTTTCGGTCACGCCCACAGCGAAACGACCCGCATGGCACCACGCACTCACAGGTGTAGTCTGGACAAGGCGCGCCCGGCATCTCATGGGCGCCCTTCACATTGCGAGCTTTCCGAGGGAGACCCCACTTGGCCGATCAGCAGTTTGACATCGTAGTACTCGGCGGCGGCAGCGCCGGCTATGCGGCGGCGATCCGCGCGACGCAGCTGGGATACAGCGCCGCGGTCATCGAGAAAGACAAACTCGGCGGCACCTGCCTGCACCGCGGTTGCGTGCCGACGAAGGCGCTCCTGCACTCGGCAGAGATCGCGGATGCGGCCCGCGATGGCGAGGCGTACGGAGTCAAATCGAGCGTCGCCGGAATCGACATCGAGGGCGTCACGCGCTTCCGCGAGAAGCTCGTCGCCAGCAAGTACAAGGGCCTGCAGGGCCTGCTCAAGGCCAACAAGATCACCGTCATCGAGGGCGAAGGCAAGCTCGTCGCCGCCGATGCGGTGCAGGTCGGCTCGGATCGCATCGTCGGGAAGCACATCGTGCTGGCGACCGGCTCCTTCTCCCGATCGCTCCCCGGTCTCGACATCGAAGGCCGCGTCATCACCAGCGAGCAGGCGCTCGAGCTGCACGAGATTCCGAAGCGCGTAGCGATCCTCGGCGGTGGCGTGATCGGCGTCGAGTTCGCGAGCGTCTGGAAGTCGTTCGGCGCGGAGGTGACCATCATCGAGGGTCTGCCCCACCTCGTCCCGAACGAGGAAGAGTCGATCTCGAAGCAGCTGGAGCGCGCCTTCCGCAAACGCGGCATCGACTTCAAGCTCGGCGTGCGGTTCAAGTCGGTCTCGCAGGACGCCGACAGCGTGACGATCAGGCTCGAAGACGGTGCGACGATCGATGCCGACTACCTTCTCGTCGCCGTGGGTCGAGGCCCGGTCACGCAGGGCCTCGGTTTCGAGGAGGTCGGAGTCGAGATGGATCGCGGTTTCGTGCTCGCCAACGAGCGGCTGGAGACCAACGTTCCCGGCGTGTACGCGATCGGTGACATCGTGCCGGGCCTGCAGCTCGCGCATCGCAGCTACCAGCAGGGCGTCTTCGTCGCCGAGCAGATCGCGGGGCTCAACCCCGTGACTGTGCTGGATGCGAACGTCCCGAAGATCACCTACTGCGATCCCGAGGTTGCGTCGGTGGGGCTGACCGAAGCCAAGGCGAAAGAGCAGTACGGGGAGGATCAGGTCACGACCTACGAGTACAACCTCGCCGGCAACGCGAAGAGCTCGATCCTCGGCACCGCCGGAAGCGTCAAGGCCGTGCGGGTCAACGACGGGCCAGTCGTGGGCGTCCACATGATCGGCGCACGCGTCGGTGAACTCGTCGGAGAAGCGCAGCTCATCGTGAACTGGGAGGCGTACCCGGAAGACGTGGCGCCGTTCGTCCACGCACACCCGACGCAGAACGAGACCATCGGCGAGACGATGCTGAAGCTCGCCGGCAAGCCGCTGCACGCAATCTGAGCGCGGCGAGAAGATTGATCAACGAACGGAGAAATGCACGATGAGTGAATCGGTGGTCCTCCCCGCACTGGGCGAGAGTGTGACCGAAGGGACGGTGACGCGCTGGCTCAAGAATGTCGGCGACTCCGTCGAGGTCGATGAGCCCTTGCTCGAGGTCTCGACCGACAAGGTCGACACCGAGATCCCCTCGCCTGTCGCCGGCGTCGTCGAAGAGATCCTGGTGCAGGAGGACGAGACCGCTGAGGTCGGTGCCGTGCTTGCGAAGATCGGCGACGGCAATGGCTCGGCGGAGGCGGCACCAGCAGAAGAGCCTGCAGCGCCCCAGGAAGCGGAGCAGTCTCCTGAGCCCGCTGCTGAATCGGCTCCCGCGTCTGAATCGGCTCCGGCGTCTGAGTCGGCTTCGGAGCCAGTGTCTGCGCCCGCATCCGAAGCGGCGGGATCCGAATCGCCGTCCGGCGACTCGCAGAGCATCGTGCTTCCGTCACTCGGTGAGAGCATCACCGAGGGCACCGTCACGCGCTGGTTGAAGAGCGTGGGCGACTCCGTAGAGATCGATGAGCCCTTGCTCGAAGTGTCGACCGACAAGGTGGACACCGAGGTTCCTTCTCCGATCGCCGGCGTGCTGCAGGAGATTCTCGTGCAGGAGGACGAAACGGTCGAGGTCGGTGGAGAACTCGCTCGTGTGGGAAGCGGCGCAGCCGCTCCTGCCGCGGAGACCGCCCCCGCAGATGAGCAGCCTGCGGACGATTCCGCTGCGGAACCGGCTGAAGAACCGAAGCCGGCTGCCGAATCGGCATCCAGCGCTGAGGCTCAGACCAGCGCACCGTCGGAGTCGGCACCTTCCGAGGCGTCGCCTGCGCAGGCGGCTTCCGCGCCGGCTGAGACGCAGGGCACCGCCGGCTACGAGAAGCCGGCTCCGGCTGATGAGCAGGCCGGCGCAGCCACCGAGGCCCCGGCAGCACCGGCACCAGCAGCGGGAACCGCGTCAGGTTCGGCCGATTCGAACGCGGGGTACGTCACCCCGATCGTGCGCAAGCTCGCTCACGAGCGCGGCGTGGATCTGTCTTCGCTCAGCGGTTCGGGCGTCGGAGGCCGCATCCGCAAGGAGGACGTGCTGGCTGCCGCTGACAGCGCATCGTCCGCTCAGCCTGCCGCTGCAGCTGAGCCCGCGAGTGCAGCGCCTGCTCCCCAGGTCTCGGAGCTACGCGGCACCTCGCAGAAGATGAGTCGCCTGCGCAAGGTCATCGCCGAACGCGCCGTCGCGTCGCTGCAGGGCACCGCCCAGTTGACGACGGTCGTCGAGGTGGATGTCACCCGCATCGCGAAGCTTCGCCAGGCGAAGAAGGACGAGTTCCTGGAGAAGACGGGCTCGAAGCTGTCCTTCCTGCCGTTCTTCGCTCTCGCGGCGGCGGAAGCACTGCAGACGTACCCGATCATCAACGCGACGGTCGATGGTGATTCCATCACCTACCCGTCGACGGAGAACATCAGCATCGCCGTCGACACCGAGCGCGGACTGCTCACCCCGGTGCTGCGCGATGCCGGCTCGAAGAATCTCAGTGAGATCTCGGGCGAGATCGCTGACCTCGCGGCGCGCACCCGAGACAACAAGCTGACCCCGGATGAACTCAGCGGTGGCACCTTCACGCTGACGAACACGGGATCGCGCGGCGCGCTCTTCGACACGCCGCTCGTCTTCCTCCCGCAGGTAGCCATCATGGGTACCGGTGCGGTCGTCAAGAAGCCCGTGGTCGTCTCCGGACCGGAGGGCGACTCGATCGCGATCCGCTCGACCGTGTACCTGGCCCTCTCGTACGATCACCGCATCGTCGACGGCGCAGACGCGGCGCGCTTCCTCACGCAGGTGCGCGAGCGCCTGGAGGGCGGCCAGTTCGAGGCGAACCTCGGCATCTAACCGTGCCGCCCCTGAGGGGTCGCGTCCGTCATTCCTGATGGTCGCGGCCCCTCCTTGGTGTTGCGGGGGCGCTCCTCGGCCGCCACGGGCTCGGTCACGCGGTTGTCAGCGGGCATCGCGCCCGCGGGCCCCGGACCTTCCGCGGCCGGTCGCTTCACGGCTGGCGTGATGCGGCGCTCCACCGCTTCGCCGAGTAACTCGCGCGCGGTGTCGAGTCGCCAGCCCGCCCCGCGGGAGGCGAGGTCGATGATGGCTTCGTTCACCGCGTCGAGCAGCAGCTTCGTCGCGCCGACGGTGTCAGCTCGTTCGATCATGCGCGCGAGCTCGTGACGCGGAACGCCGATTGCAGCGCACCCCGCGTCGTGGCCTCGCGCGCGGTGTCGGGCTTCGGCGCCGTCGGGCACCCCGCACCGGCCGACCGCCCGCCGACTGAGCCCCGCCTCGCTCCACTCGAGCAGCTCCCCCGCGAGTCGAGCCGCGGCGCCCGCTCGGCGATGCGCCTCCCCCGGTTTCGTGCGCACTGATGCACCCTCCTCTCCGCCCCGCCGAGCGAGGTCCGGCTCGTCGCGCGAGGTCTTCGCCATCAGTGTTCCGGCCCTGAGTGTGCCCGTTCGGCTGTGCGCTCCATTCTGTGAATAGACGCGCCGCCCGCCGCTTCGGGGTCCACTGTGAGCGAACGCGCGCCCTCAATGTCCGAGCCGGGTCATTCCTCACCTCCGCGACGCGATATCCTGGATGCATGGCAGCAGAAAAGGCGAAGCGCAGCGGACGTATTCGGCAGATGTTCGAGATCTACCGCACCACCAAGGTGCACGATACGAACCTGCCGTGGATCCTGCTCCTGTGCTTCGTGGCGCCGATTCTGGTGTCCGTACTGCTCGCCTGGCTGCTGCCCGGCAGCTGGTTCGCGTGGATCCTGTGGCCGGTCACCGGCATCCTCGTCGGCATCCTCCTCGTGATGATCGTGCTCGGCCGTCGCGCGGAGCGCACTGCGTACGACCAGATCGAGGGGCGACCCGGCGCGGTCGGCGCAGTCGTGCAGAGCGCCCTGCGCCGTTCATGGCGCGGGTCCGAGACCCCGATTGCGATCAACCGGAATCAGGACGCCGTGTACCGCGTGGTCGGCCGCGGAGGGGTCGTCCTGATCTCCGAGGGCTCGCGCCAGCGCACGCAGCGCATGGCAGCCGATGAGGAGCGGAAGGTGAAGCGGGCGCTCCGCAATGTGGAGGTCGTCCACCTGTATGTGGGTCCCGACGGCGACGGCATCCCGCTCTCGAAGCTCTCCCGCACGCTCGTCAAGCTGAAGCCGGTCATGAGCCGCAACGAGGTCGGGGCGGTCTACACGCGTCTGTCGTCACTGCAGAGCTCGCCGGTCGGCATTCCCAAGGGCATGGACCCGAACCGCGTTCGCTCGCAGCGCCCTCGCTGATACATGCCGTCCTCAGCTCCCCAGCGTTTCGGCGAACTCGAGCCGAGCCAGTGGCCCGGCGAACGGCTCGGGCTCCCAGACGAGGGACCAAGATCGGTGGCGCGGGTGGGTCGGCGCGTCGTGGCGATCCTCATCGACTGGGGCCTCGCAGCGCTTCCCGCCTACCTGCTCATCGGCGGCGCCCACCCGGAACTGTGGAATGTGCTCGTGTTCGCCATCCTGCAGATCGTCTTCATCCCGACGATCGGCGGGTCGCTCGGCCATCGCATCGTGGGGCTTCGCGTTGTACCGCTCACCGGCGGGTGGGTCGGGCCGTGGAGGCCGATCGTCCGAACGGTGCTCCTGTGCCTCGTCGTCCCGGTGCTCGTCTGGGACTCGGATCAGCGTGCGTTCCACGACAAGATCGCCGGAACCGTGCTGATCCGGTCCTGACACACCCGTATCTCGAGGCATCGTGCATCGGGTCCGCGTAACCTCCGTGAAACACACGACTCATGGTTTTGAAATCAAGGTCCCCTAAGGTGGAGATACACGATCGGCGCGGTGAAGATCCGATATCCGCGGCCGGAACGAACCCGAGGAGCAGAATGTTCACCACCCCGCAGGAAGTCATCGACTTCATCAAGGACACCGATGTGAAGTTCGTCGACATCCGTTTCACCGACCTGCCCGGGGTGCAGCAGCACTTCAACATCCCGGCTGCGACGGTCGACGAGGACTTCTTCGAAATCGGCCAGATGTTCGACGGCTCCTCGATCCGCGGGTTCGCGGGCATCGCTGAATCCGACATGCAGCTCATCCCCGACGTCTCGACCGCGTACCTTGACCAGTTCCGCGCAGAGCGCACGCTGATCGTCATCTGCGACATCTTCAACCCGCGTACCGGCGAGATCTATTCGAAGGATCCCCGTCAGGTCGCGAAGAAGGCGGAGCAGTACCTGGCGTCCACCGGCGTCGCGGACACGGCGTTCTTCGCCCCTGAAGCCGAGTTCTACATCCTCGATTCGGTCCGGTACGAGACGACTCCTCGCCGCACGATGTACGAGATCGACTCGGAAGAGGCGAGCTGGAACTCCGCGCGCGAGATCGAGGGCGGCAACCTCGGCAACACGACGCACGAGAAGGGCGGCTACTTCCCCGTCTCCCCCGTCGACAAGCAGGCGGATCTGCGCGACGACATCTCGCTGCGACTCATCGAGGCAGGCCTGAAGCTCGAGCGTTCCCACCACGAGGTCGGCGCTCCCGGCCAGGCCGAGATCAACTACCGCTTCGACACGCTCGTCAAGGCGGCGGATGACGTGCTCAAGTTCAAGTACGTGGTGAAGAACACCGCTGAGCTGTGGGGCAAGACCGCGACCTTCATGCCGAAGCCGGTCTTCGGCGACAACGGCTCGGGCATGCACACGCACATGTCGCTGTGGAAGGGCGGCGAGCCCCTCTTCTACGACGAGAACGGCTACGCCCAGCTCTCCGATATCGCGCGCTGGTACATCGGCGGGATCCTCCATCACGCCCCTGCGCTGCTCGCGTTCACGAACCCGACGATCAACAGCTACCGTCGCCTGGTCAAGGGCTACGAAGCCCCCGTGAACCTCGCCTACTCTGCCGGCAACCGTTCAGCAGCGGTGCGCATCCCGCTCACCGGGTCGAACCCGAAGGCCAAGCGCATCGAGTTCCGGGCGCCCGATGCCTCGGGCAACCCGTACCTCGCCTTCGCCGCGCAGATGATGGCCGGGCTCGACGGGATTCGCAACCGCATCGAGCCGATGGACCCGATCGACAAGGATCTCTACGAGCTGCCCCCGGAGGAGGCCAAGAACATTCCTCAGGTGCCGGGCTCGCTGGAAGAGGCGCTCGCCGCGCTCGAGGCGGACCACCAGTTCCTGCTCGAAGGTGACGTGTTCACCGAGGAGCTCGTCGAGACCTGGATCTCGTTCAAGCGCGATGCTGAGATCGCCCCGATGGCGCTGCGGCCGCATCCCTTCGAGTTCGAGCTCTACTACGGCGTGTAACGCTCGCGAGGCGCTCGTACGGCGGCCCCGCTCCTGATCATAGGAGCGGGGCCGCCGTGTGCGTTGCGGAGGTGTCGTGGACGCAGAAGCGCCCCGGCTCGCGTGCGGCGATTCGGGGCGCGATAGAGCGGCGCGACGGCTGTGTCGCACCGGTTCGAAGGGACTAGGACTCGAGTTCGTCCTCGAACTCGGCGCCGTCTTCAGCGAGCAGCGCCTCGAGGAACCTTTGCAAATACTGCATAACGATCAGGTTACGCTTCCGGTGAGGTTTGCGCGAGCGTTTTCGGTGAACGGTGTCCGAATTCCGTCTGGCTTGTCGTCGTTCGGCGCTGTCGAGCGACGTCCGATCATGTCACGGTGAACCGAGGAGCATCCTCGTATCCGAAGAACTCCCGTTCGAAGACGGCGCGCGCCCGGCGAGACACTGCGAACCACCGTTCCTCGAGTTCAGACGTGTGCGTCCGGGACATGCCGAGTACGCCCGCGATCCCCGCCAGGTCGTTCCAACCCGTGGGCAGTGAATTCGAAGAGCGGCCGGTCCACAGCTTCAGTGCCGTGCGCACCCGGCTCGCGAAGCGCCAAGAATCGAGCAGGTGTTCGATGTCGTCTTCCCGCAGGAGGCCGACCTCGCCCGCCGCCTGGAGGGCCGCGACCGTCGACACCGTGCGCAGCGCAGGGTGCTCTGCGCCCGAACGCAATTGGAGAAGCTGCACCAGCCACTCGACATCGCTGATTCCGCCCGGACCGAGCTTCAGATGCCGCTTGGGATCGGCGCCGCGCGGGAGACGCTCCGCCTCGACGCGCGCTTTGATGCGGCGCACCTCGCGCACCTGTTCTTCGGCGAAGTGCTGAGGGTATCTGATCTCATCGGCGAGCGACACGAAGTCGGCGCCCAGGCGCGCGTCGCCTGCTACCGGTCGTGCGCGCAGGAGCGCCTGCGCCTCCCAGGTGACCGACCAGCGAGCGTAGTAGGCGCGATACGCGTCGAGACTCCTGACCAGGGGTCCGTTCTTGCCCTCGGGCCGAAGATCGAAATCGAGATCCACCGGGAATCGAGGATCGGCGACCGCTCGCCGCAGCTCGGAGATCAGCCTGGTCGCTTCCCGGGAGGCGCGGTCGCTCGCAACGTCCGGTGGTGCACGGAACACGGCGATGAGGTCGATGTCAGACGCGAAGCCCAGCTCCCGCCCTCCGTACCGACCCATGCCGATCAGCGCCAGCTCGATCGCGGGCGGCGCCTCACCGCCCGATTCCGAGTTCGCCGGAGCTCTGCCGTACGGGGCTGTGCCGCCGCGCACCGAGAGCAGCAGGGCGTCGAGGAGGGCCGTGTGCGCCGCGTCGAGACCGGCGGCGACCGCGACATCGTCGATCACCCCGACGATGCGCCCCATGGCGAGTCGCAGCACCTCTCGGCGATGCACCGCTCGAAGCGCGACCGCGGCGGAATCGATCCCGGCTCGCCGCGAGGCGATGGCCCGCATCTCGTCGAAGAGCGTCTGCAACTGCATGGGTTGCAAAGATTCGTCACGCTCGAGCCACGCGACGGCCTCGGGGATGGATTCGAGGAGTTCGGCGGCGTACCTGGAGTTCGAGAGCACTCGGGTGAGGCGCTCAGCGGCCTCGGTGCCGTCGCGAAGCAGTCGCAGATACCAGGGGGTCTCACGATTCGCCTCGCTCACCCGGCGGAACGCGAGCAGTCCGAAATCCGGGTCGGTTCCGTCGGAGAGCCACTGGAGCAGCACCGGCATCAGGTTTCGTTGGATCATCGCTCGCCGGGACGTGCCCCGCGTGAGCGCCGCCATATGGCGCATAGCGCCATCGGGATCCCGGAAGCCCACGCTCGCGAGGCGCGCCCGCGCGGCGTCGCTGCCGAGCACGAGCTCCTCCTCCGGGAGGGACGCTACGGCGCTGAGCAGCGGCGCGTAGAAGATCTTGAGGTGCAGTTGGCGCACCTCTCGCTTTCTCGCCGACCACCGGGAATGGAGCTCAGCGGCCGACGGCGCCAGGCCGGTCGCGCGAGCCAGCACTCGGAGTTCGTGATCCTCGGTCGGCATCAGCGCCGTGCGGCGCAGGTCGCGCAACTGCAGACGGTGTTCGAGCACGCGAAGGAAACAGTAGTCGGACGCGAGGCAGTCGCCGTCGCTGCGCGCGATGTACCCGCCGTCCACGAGTGCTCGCAGTGCCGGCAGCGTGCCGGCGACGTGCAGGCTCTCGTCGTACTGGCCGTGGACGAGCTGCAGGAGCTGCACGCTGAACTCGATGTCGCGAAGGCCGCCGGGTCCGAGTTTGAGCTGCACGTCGAGTTCTTCATCGGCGATGTGCTCGGTGACGCGTTCGCGCATGCGCTGCACGGACCCGACGAAGTCCTCCCGCGACGACGACGTCCACACCAGCGGGCGCGTGTCTGCGACGAAGGCTGCGGCGATCTCCAGGTCGCCCGCCAGGGGGCGCGCCTTGAGCAGCGCCTGAAACTCCCACGCCTTCGCCCACCGATCGTAGTAGCTGCGCATCGAGCCGAGAGTTCGCACGAGCGGCCCGTGCCGGCCCTCGGGCCGCAGGTTCGCGTCGAGCTGCCACAACGGCGGTTCGATCGCCGGATCATGGATGCCTCGCATCACCTCGCTCGCAAGACGCGTACCGAGACGGATGAGGGCGTCGCCGTCGAGGGCATCGGCATTGCTGCTCTCGACGACGAAGATGACGTCGACATCTGAGACGACATTCAGCTCGCCGGCGCCGCACTTTCCCATCGCGATGATTCCGAGCTGCAGGGCATCCAGTCGTTCCGGCGAAACGGCCGGGCCAGATGCACCCGCTGCGAGCGTCGCTCTCGCGACGTGCAGCGAGGCATCGATCGCAGCTGCTGCGAGGCCGGAGAGGGACTCGGCTACCGCCTCGAATACGCGCTCCGCCCGCCCGTCACGCCCGGCGTAGAGATCGAAGAGCATGAGCTGCGCGAGCAGCTCGCGGTAGCGCGTGCGCAGCGCGATCCACCCCGCCTCTGCGACGAGCGGCTCTGCGGTGTCGTCATCCGACACCGCCCGCAGCAGTTCCTCACGCGCGTCATCCGCCGAGATGACCGCTCCACCCTCGTGCAAGATCTCAGGAAGCCGGGCCGGATGCCGCGTGAAGAAATCCCCCAGTGCGGGCGACGCGCCCACCAGTACGCAGAGCCGTGCGAAGTCGTCGAAGTCGATGGCCGCGAGCACGTCGCGGTGCTGTTCCGAGAGCTGCCGCACGCGATGGAGCGCCGCGTCGGGATCGGCTGCGGCTGCGAGCCCGGAGAGCAGCGGAGCGATCGGTTGCGCCAATCGCTCTGCCAGTTCCGACAGTGCGTCCCGTGCGTCAGCCAGATCCTGGAATCCGGCGCGGGCGATCTCCGACAGAGTGACGGTGAAATGCTCGCGTGCCATTCGTCCAGCGTAGACCGATCAGATGGTGTCGAGCATCGATGAGAGCTCGTACGGCGTGACCTGGCTGTGGTACTCGGTCACCTCGCGGCGCTTGTCGCGGATGAAGTAGGCGAATACCTGCTCCCCCAGCGTCTCCGCGACCAGCTCCGAGCGCTCCATCACTGCGAGGGCGTGGTCCAGGCTGGCCGGCAAGGGATCGAAGCCCATGGCGCGGCGTTCCCCGTCGCTCAGCGCCCAGACGTTGTTCTCGGCCTCCGGCGGAAGCTCGTACTCTTCACGAATACCCTTCAGGCCGGCGGCGAGCAGCATCGAGAACCCGAGGTACGGGTTCACAGCGCTGTCCATGCCGCGGTACTCGACGCGCGCCGCGTCGCCCTTGCCCGGCTTGTACATCGGCACGCGCACGAGCGCCGACCGGTTGTTGTGGCCCCAGCTGACGAACGACGGCGCCTCGTCTCCGCCCCAGAGCCGCTTGTACGAGTTGATGTACTGATTCGTCACGGCGGTGATCTCGGGCGCGTGCCGCAGGAGGCCGGCGATGAAGCGGCGCCCCGTCTGCGAGATCTGGTATCTGGCGCCTGGATCGTAGAAGGCATTCGTGTCGCCCTCGAGCAGCGAGAGGTGCGTGTGCATGCCCGACCCGGGTTGCCCGGCGAGCGGCTTCGGCATGAACGTCGCATGCACTCCCTGCGCGATCGCGACCTCTTTGACGACCGTGCGGAAGGTCATGATGTTGTCGGCCGTGGTCAGCGCGTCGGCGTACCGCAGGTCGATCTCGTTCTGCCCCGGGCCGGCCTCGTGGTGGCTGAACTCGACGGAGATCCCGAGTTCCTCCAGCATGTTCACGCTCTCGCGGCGGAAGTCGTGCGCCGTGCCGCCGGGAACGTTGTCGAAATAGCCGGCACGATCCACCGGTACCGGACCGCGGGCGTCGAACTCCTTCGACTTCAGCAGGTAGAACTCGATCTCGGGATGCGTGTAGAAGCTGAACCCCTGCTCCGCGGCGGTCGCGAGCGTGCGCTTGAGCACGTTCCGCGGATCCGCGACGGCCGGTTCGCCGTTCGGGGTGCTGATGTCGCAGAACATGCGGGCAGTCGGAGACGTCTGGCTGCGCCACGGCAGCAGCTGGAAGGTCGACGGATCGGGCACCGCGAGCAGGTCCGACTCGTACGCGCGCGTCAGTCCCTCGATCGCAGAGCCGTCGAAACCGATCCCTTCACTGAACGCTCCCTCGACCTCGGCGGGCGCGAGCGCGACCGACTTGAGCGTTCCCGAAACATCGCTGAACCAGAGTCGAACGAACCTGACACCGCGCTCCTCGATGGTGCGCAGAACAAAATCGCGCTGCTTGCTCACGCCTACTCCGTTCGTCGTTGCTGTCTGCGGGCACGTCGCGCGCGAAATACGCGCTCCGGCTCCGCCGATGGCCACAGACTATCCCCTGACCGTGACAATCGTGTTACGGCGTGATCAGTCCTCGGCGGCTTCCTCTTCGCGCCATTTGCGAGCTCGCTCGGCGACGATTTCCTCAGCACGTGCGGCTTCTTCGCGCGTCGCGAACGGGCCGATGCGATCGACCGAGAGCGACTGCGGCCCGTCCTCGACCTGACCCGTGCGGGTATTGA
The DNA here is from genome assembly GCF_037145595.1 of Leucobacter sp. USHLN154. Lineage (NCBI taxonomy): Bacteria > Bacillati > Actinomycetota > Actinomycetes > Micrococcales > Microbacteriaceae > Leucobacter > Leucobacter sp. USHLN154. The sequence continues at coordinate 112,585 of NZ_JBBCXF010000003.1, read as the reverse complement.
ACCAGAACGTGTCGGCGGGGTCCTCGATTCCCCACTCCTGCTTGCTCATGTCGGCCTCCACTCAGCGCTCGCGCGCACTCGATGACGTCTGCGTTCGGCTCCGCCTCCCGCACTTCCTAGACTAGAGGCATGCCCTTCGACGCACACGGACACCTGATCCCCGGTTCCCGACCGGCGCCCCGCGCTGTTCCGAGTGCGATCACCCGACCGCCGTACGTCGGCCTCGCTGCTCCGCCCGCGTATGAGGGCGACAACACCTACACGAGCGACGAGGTGGACCGCATCCGAGCCGCGGGTCGCATCGCGGCAGGAGCGCTCGATGCGGTTGCGGAGGCGGTCGCGCCCGGTGCGACCACCGCAGCGCTCGATCGAGTCGCGCACGAGTACGTGACGGCTCACGGCGCTTACCCGTCGACTCTCGGGTACCGCGGGTATCCCGCGTCGTCCTGCACGTCGGTCAACGAGGTGATCTGCCACGGCATCCCGGATGACACGGTCCTGCGAGACGGCGATCTCGTGAACGTCGACGTCACCGCGTTTCTCGACGGCTTCCACGGCGACACCAATCGCACCTTCCGCGTCGGCCGAGTGTCGGAGGAGGTCGACCTGCTCGTCGAGCGCACGCACGAGGCGATGATGCGCGGCATTCGCGCCGCGAAGCCCGGACGCGCGGTGAACGTCATCGGCCGCGTGATCGAGACGTACGCCAAGCGCTTCGGTTACGGAGTCGTCCGTGATTTCACCGGGCACGGTGTCGGCTCGGCCTTTCACACCGGACTCATCGTCCCGCACTACGACTCGGCCCCCGCCTATGGCGACATCATCAAGCCGGGCATGGTGTTCACGGTGGAACCCATGCTCACGCTGGGAACTCACGAGTGGGAGCAGTGGGACGACGGCTGGACGGTGGTGACACGGGATCGGAGTGTGACCGCGCAGTTCGAGCACACGGTGCTCATCCGAGAGGACGGTTTCGAACTGCTCACCGTGTCCGACTGAAGCCGGAGAGACGGGAGCCTCGGACGACGCACCCGTGTGCTGTGCAGTGGAATGGGCCGGATCATACGCCGGGTTCTGTTCCGGCCGGCGAACCGGCCGGTGACGATCATCTCTCTCGGAGTACCGTTGCCGGCACTCTCTAGCGGCCTACCCGAGGACTCGGCGGGGCGCGTCATCATCCTCTGTCTGGCCTTGCTCCGAACGAGGTTTACCTGGCCGCCCGTGTCACCACGAACGCCGGTGGTCTCTTACACCACCCTTTCACCCTTACCGAGCGCGGCGAACCACGCCAGGCGGTCTACTCTCTGTTGCACTTTCTCGCGGGTTGCCCCGGGTGGGCGTTACCCACCGTTCTCCCCTGAGGAGCCCGGACGTTCCTCGGCGGTCCCGCTGCCGAGGCGGCGGAACCGACGCGATCGTCTCACCGACCCATTCCAGAGAACAGCTTACTCGACGCGCCCTACTCCTCGTCGACGCGCACGAGAATCGCACCCGTGCCGGGGCAGAAGACGATCTCGTCGGGAGCTGCGGCACGGATTCCGCTCAGCTCGGCGGGAGCGAGCGCCATATTGCTGGCCTCTGAGACATTTCCGCGAAGATGCGCCGCGCCGATCCCGACGCGCTTGCGCAGTTCCTCGTACAGGCCGAGCACGTCGCGCTGCAGTTCGGCCGCGACGCCGGCGCGCTCCTCAGCGTTCGACGCCAACTCGCGATCGATCCGCTGCTCCGCCTCCGAGATACGGGCTTCGATATCGGCGCGTCGCGCGTCGACTCCTGCGAAGAGCTCCTCGGCCAGCGAGAACGCCTGCAGTGCGCGTTCCTGCGCCTCCATGAGTTCGAGTTCGCGATCCTCGAGCTCCGACTGCCGGCGGGTCAGCGTCTCCAGTTCGGCTTGGAGCGCCTGCGCCTCCTTGCTCGAGGTGCTCGCCGCGAGCAGCTGCTCGTCACGGTCGCGTCGCTGCTGCACGAGCGCGACGTCGGCCTCGATGCGCTCCAGGTCAGCATTCTGCGTATCGAGCTCGCGCTGCGCCGCCATGTACTTCGCTCTCGCGTCGGAGGCGTCGCCGCTCAACCCGATGAGTTCAGCCCGCTCGGGCAACGTCGCGCGCTTCCGCCGCAGACGGGCGAGCGTGTTGTCGAGGTCTTGGAGATCGAGCAGGAGTCGCTGCTGCCGCGGGCTGGCCTTCATGGGTGCCAGCCTACCGGCCCCGCCGGGTTCCGGCTCTCACGCCTGGCGGGCGCCGACGGAGAACGTCCACGGGTCGGTGCAGATGCCGCTCACGCGGAACTCGACACCGGGCAGTCGCTCGGCGAGGCGGTCGGCCGCTCCGTCCAACCACAGCGATTCGCTCGCCCAGTGCGCGACGTCGACGAGAGCCGGCCCGCCGGAGACAGCACCCGTTTCGACGGTTTCCTGCGCCGGGTGGTGCCGGAGATCGGAGGTGAGGTAGACATCCGCTCCGCGGACAGTTGCGTGATCGAGCAGGCTGTCCCCCGCTCCGCCGAGGAGCGCGACGCGCTGCACGGAGCGATCAGGATCTCCCGAGACCCGCACCCCCGAGACCGTGGCCGGCAGCGCAGCTGCGACACGATTCGCGAACGCCCGCAACGATTCAGGCGACTCGAGCTCACCGATCCGCCCAATGCCGATCGACGGGTCCGACGCGTGCGGCACGATCGGCGAGCTTCCCATGAGACCGAGCCGCTCGGCGATGACGTCGGAGACGCCGCCGGCCGGCTGATCGGCGTTCGTGTGCGCGGCCAGCAGTGCGCAGCCTCCGCGGATCAGCCGCGCGATCAGCGCCCCCTTCGCCGTGTCCTCGGCCAGGGAGTGCACCCCGCGGAGCAGCAGCGGGTGGTGCGTGAGCAGGGCGTCGGCACCCCATTCGATCGCTTCCGTCACGGTGGCGTCGACCGCATCGACCGCGAGGAGCACTCGGCGCAGCGGTGCGGCGTCTGCGCCGGAGACGAGACCGACGCGGTCCCACCCCTCAGCGATCTCCCCCGGCCACAGCTCCTCCGCGACCGCTCGCAGATCGGCGAGCTCGAACGATCGTTGCGTCTGGGACATGCGGTTACCTCCTCAGCAGCTTCCGCGCGATGACATTGCCGAGCAGCTGCACGATCTGCACGATGATGATGATGAGCAGCACGGCGGCCCAGGTCACCCACGGGTTGAACTGCCGGTACCCGTACTGCAGCGCGAGGTTTCCGAGCCCGCCGCCCCCGATCACGCCGGCCATCGCGGTCATATCGACGACGGCGATGAAGGCGAAGGTGTACCCGAGCACGACGGGGCCGAGGCCCTCGGGAATCAGCACCGTCAGTATCGTTCGCCACGGGCCGGCTCCCATGGCGCGCGATGCTTCGATGACGCCCGGAGGCACGGTCAGCAGATTCTGCTCGACGAGTCGGGCGATGCCGAAGGTCGCGGCGAAGGTCAGCACGAAGATGAGCGCGCGATCACCGATGCCGGTTCCGACGACGACGCGGGCGAGCGGCTGGATCGCGGCAATCAAGATGACGAATGGAATCGGTCGGAAGAAGTTGACGAGGAAGTTCAGCACCACGTAGACGCCGCGGCTCTGCAGCACCCCGCCCTGACGCGTCACCGTCAGCAGCACGCCCAGCACGAGCCCGAGCACGCCGCCCAGGCCCATGGCGATGACCACATACGTCAGCGTCTGAATCGTCGCTTCGAGGAACTTGCCGTTGGAGAGCAGTTCGATGAGATTGTCCATTACGCCAGCACCTCCAGAGCCGTCTCCTGCGCGAGCGCCGCGATCGCGTGCTCGACCTTCAGATCGTCGCCGATGAGTTCGAGGGTGAGCTTGCCGAAGCTCCGCCCGCCCACATCGGTGATGCCGCCGTGCACGATGCTCACGCCGACGCCGCGTTCGGCGAGAGTGCGGAACACGACGGGCTGATCGACATCGCCATCTCGGAACGTGAGCGCGATGAGCCTGCCGCGATGCCGTTCTCGCAACTCGTCGAGCCGTTCGGCCCGCGGCTCGGTCGGCAGCGCCGTCGCGACGAACCGCTTCGTGGTCTGCGACTGCGGGTCGGAGAACACGTCGAAGACGTCGCCCTGCTCCACCGCGCTGCCGCTGTCCATGACGGTGACGCGGTCGGCGATCTCCCGCACGACCTCCATCTCGTGCGTGATCAGAATGATGGTGATGCCGAACTCGGCGTTCACCCGTTTGAGCAGCGCGAGCACCTCCCGCGATGTCTGGGGGTCCAGGGCGCTCGTGGCCTCGTCGGCGAGCAGCACGCCCGGATTGGTCGCGAGGGCGCGGGCGATGCCGACGCGCTGCTTCTGGCCGCCGGAGAGCTGGTCGGTGAACGCGCCGCTCTTCTCTGACAGGCCGACGAACTCGAGCAGTTCCGCGACTCTGCGCTTCCGCTCCGCAGCCGACACGCCGGCCACCACCAGCGGATACTCGACGTTCTTCGCGACGCGCTTCGAATGGAACAGGTTGAACTGCTGGAAGATCATGCCGATGCGGCCGCGCACCTCGCGCAGTTTCGACTCGCGAAGCGAGGTGATCTCGTCGTCGCCGACGAGGATCCGCCCGTCGCTCGCGTGCTCCAGCCCGTTCACCAGGCGCAGCAGCGTGCTCTTACCCGCACCGGAGTACCCGATGATGGCGTGGATCTCGCCGGAGGCGACGTCGATCGTCACATCGTCGACGGCGACGACGGGCGCGGCGTTGGCGCCCCGCCCCGGGTAGCGCTTGGACACGCCGATCATCTGGACGCGGGTCATCGCGTCTCCTTTCGGGTCTCATAGCAACGGGGCGCTCGGAAAACCGAACGCCCCGATCCTATGCGGAAACAGCGAGCCGATTCAGCCCTTGCTCTCGGCGATCTGCGCCTCTGCGTCGTCCTGGATCTCCTGCAGCTCAGCAGCCGGGGTGTCGAGCAGGATCGCGGAGTCGCCCGAGTTCTCAGCGACGCCGGCCTGCACCTCTTCGTTGGTCTGGTAGATCTCGATCAGCTTCTTGAACGTCTCGTTGTCGGCGTCGTCGGCGCGCGCAGCGAAGATGTTGATGAAGTACTTCGCTCCCTCGTCGCTCGGATCGTCCTGGTAGAGGGCCTCGGAGAACTCGAGGCCGGCGTCGGTGACGAAGTCGTTGTTCACGACCGCGGCATCGACATCGGCGAGCGACGTCGCCGTGAAGGATGCATCCATCTCCGTGACCTCGACCTTGGACTTCGCCGCGTCCACGTCGTCGGGCGTCGAGAAGAGTGTGCCGCCATCGGAGAGCTCGATGAGCTCGGCCGACTGCAGCACGTTCAACGCACGGGCGCGGTTGCTCGGATCCGACGGGACTGCGACGGTGCCGCCTTCCGGAATGTCCTCGAGCGCATCGTGCTTCGTCGAGAACACCGCGAGAGGGTAGATCGCGGTCGCGCCGACGGATACGAGGTCGTCGTCGTTCGACACGTTGTAGTCGGCGAGGTACTGGATGTGCTGGAACTGATTCAGATCGAGTTCGCCTTCGGCCAGCGCCGGGTTGGGCTGGTTGTAGTCGGTGAAGTCGATCAGCTCGACGGTGATGCCCTCGTCGGCGGCGGCATCCGTGAAGGTCTGCCAGTACGGATCGCTTGCTCCGACGACGCCGATCTTGACCGTCTCGGAGCCTTCGCCGGAGTCGGCAGCATCGTCGGACGCGCCGGTCGAGCACCCGGCGAGAACGGTGGCGGCGGCGAGAGCGCACGCCGTGAGCGAGGCGGCGAGAGTGCCGCGCTTCGTGAACGTCATAGTGTTCCTCAATGTAGGGATTGGGGATGCGGGCCGTCAGCCCGCGGGGTCGCATCCCAGGATGTGCGACGGACGCCGGGCTCCGAAATCCGCCTGTCACACAGCGTCATGCGCGCGCCGGGCGCGTTCGCCGCACGCCCGTGGGATACTGGAGGCGAGACGTCGAACGTCTCCGGCGGGCAGGCCGATCCCTCGTGTACTCCTCAGGAAGGAACCCTCCGTTCACATGAACCAGCGTGCTGACGATCACCTCGAAGCGTGGAAGGCGAAGCAGGAGCTCGCAGAGCGCATGATCCCGCTCATCGGCCAGCTGTACCGGGACCACGACGTCGTCATGTCCGTGCACGGTCGCAGCCTCGTCGGCCGATCGCCCATCGACATCATCCGGGCCCACAGCTTCGCCCGGAAGATCGATGACGTCGAACTGCCGCTCGTCGAGACTTCGGCCATCGTGACGGCTCTGGCGCGCATTCAGCCCGGTCCCGCCTCCGTCGACCTCGCGCTCCTCGCCAAGGCGTTCCGGGATTCGGGCAGCGACGATCTCGACGCGTATCTGCGCGAGACCCTGCCCGCCGCGGATGCCGCTGCAGGCGGGAGCGGCACCGACGTCGTTCTCTACGGTTTCGGCCGGATCGGCCGCTTGCTCGCCCGCATCATCATCGAGCACACGGGCAGCGGCAACGGCCTGAATCTTCGGGCGATCGTCGTGCGCCGCGGCGCCGAGAACGACCTCGAGAAGCGCGCGAACCTGCTGAAGCGCGACTCGGTCCACGGCCCCTTCAACGGCACCATCAAGGTGCTCGAAGACGAGAACGTCATCCTGGCGAACGGCGTGCGGATCCAGGTGATCTACTCGAACGACCCGGCGAGCGTCGACTACGGCCAGTACGGCATCGAGAACGCGATCCTCGTCGACAACACGGGCCGCTGGCGCGACGCCGACGGACTCGCGCAGCACCTGGAGAACCCCGGCATCGCGCGCGTGCTGCTCACCGCACCGGGCAAGGGCGAGCTGCTGAACGTGGTCTACGGCGTCAATCACGGAGCCATCAGCGATGACCAGCGGATCCTCAGCGCCGCTTCGTGCACGACGAACGCGATCACCCCCGTGCTCAAGGTGCTCAACGACCGCTTCGGCGTCACGCGGGGGCACGTGGAGACCGTGCACTCGTACACGAACGACCAGAACCTCACCGACAACTTCCACAAGGGCGCTCGACGTGGTCGCTCGGCAGCCCTCAACATGGTGCTGGCCGAGACCGGTGCTGCGAAAGCCGTCGCGAAGGCGCTCCCCGAGTTCGCCGGCAAGCTGACCGGCAACGCGATCCGAGTGCCGACGCCCGACGTGTCGATGGCCGTGCTCAACCTGCAGCTCGAGCGGGAGACCAGCCGTGAAGAGATCAACTCCGCCCTGGAAGAGGTCTCGCTGACCGGAGCGCTGCGCACGCAGATCGATTACGTCGAGTCGGACGAGATCGTCTCGACCGATTTCGTCGGCTCCAACCGCGCCGGCATCGTCGATGGCCTCGCGACCATCGCGACTGGAGACAGCGCGGTCGTCTACGTCTGGTACGACAACGAGTACGGCTACAGCTGCCAGGTCGTGCGCATCATCGAGCACCTCGCGGGTGGCCACCCGGTCCACCTTCCGGTACTCGAGAGCTGAGTCGCTCGCGGCCCTGCTCACTCGAACATCAACGGAGAGAAAGGACAGATCATGTCTGAGAAGTACCTCATCGGAGTCGATGGATCCGAGCAGAGCAGGGTCGCGCTCGCCTGGGGCCTCGCGCGAGCCACGGAGCGCGGCGCCGCCGTGGAGCTCATACATGTGGCGGACGACTCGTTCCTGTCCGAGAGCGTCGCGTTTCTATCGGAAGCGCAGCAGGCCTCTGAGCAGATGCTGCAGGCCGAGACGGTCTACGCCCGCGAGCTCGGCTTCACCGGCACCATCACGGGAACCGCCGTCGTCGGGCACCCGATCGCCGAGATCGAGGCGGCGTCGAAGCGGGCAGACCTGGTGGTGCTCGGCGCGCACCAGGGCGGGCGTTTCTCGGGTTCGTTCTTCGGCACGCGCGCGGTGAAGGTGGCTGCTACCGCCCACTGCCCTGTCGCCGTCATCCCCCAGACCGAGACGCGACCGAACGCCCCCGTGGTGGTCGGCGTCGACGGGTCGGAGGCGTCCAAGCGGGCGATCGCTTTCGCGTCCGAGCAGGCGTCCCTGCGAGAGGTTCCGCTCGTCGCCGTGTACGCGTGGATGCCCCCGCTCACCCCGGGACTCGAGTACCTCTGGAGCGAAGAGCTGGTCGAAGCTCAGCGCGCCGCGGCGGAGGAGGCGATCGCCATCGGCGTCGCCGGCATCGCACATCGATACCCGGATCTCGAGGTGCGCCGCGAGATCATCCAGTCGTCGCCGGTCGCAGCCCTGGTGCAGGCAGCCGAGCACGCGGAGCTGCTCGTGGTCGGAAGCCGCGGCCGCGGCGGGATTTCACGACTGCTGCTGGGCTCGGTGAGCCACGGCGTGCTCCAGGCGCTGCCGTGCCCGGTCGTCATCACCCGTGGATAGCGCACCGTCTCAGGAACAGGAGCCTGCACCGATGAACGAAGTACGGGTCGAGTGCGTGACGACTCAGGGCACGATCCTCGTCGATCGCGGCGGTGCTGAGCCGGAGGCGTTTCCCATCGAGAACAACGTATGGATCGTCGGGGACGATGAACAGGTCGTCATCATCGACGCGAGCCATGACGCCGGCGCGATCGCCGAAGCTGTCGGCGATCGCGAGACCCTCGGCATCCTCCTCACGCATGGTCACAATGATCACGTCAATGCTGCGGTCGAACTCGCCCAGCGCCTCGACGCCCTGATCCACCTGCATCCCGATGACCTGTTCCTCTGGAGCGAGACGCACGGCGACCGGCTTCCCGACATCGAGCTCGCCCACGCCGCTTCGTTCATGGTCTCGGGTGTGGAGCTGACGACGCTCCACACCCCGGGTCACACGCCCGGCTCCGTCTGCTTCGCCGCGCCCTCGCTCGAGACGGTCTTCTCCGGGGACACGCTCTTCCAGGGCGGTCCCGGCGCGACCCGGTGGGAGTACTCGAGCTTTCCCGAGATCATCGATTCGATCAGCACACGGTTGTTCCCGCTCCCCGGCGAGACATCCGTGCGGCCCGGCCATGGAGCAGGGACCACGATCGCATCGGAGCAGCCCGCCCTCGAGAACTGGCTGGCGCGCGGCTGGTGAGATCCACCCGGTAGTCTTGCTGGGTCGCCGTGACGCGGCAGTACTTCGGCGTCGCGCACGTCGCTCCGCACACTTCCGGGAAGGCGTCTCTCGATGACCCACCTCACGCCGCTTCGCCGCGGATTCGCGCTCTTCGCACTCGCGCTCGGCGGTTTCGGGATCGGCGTGACGGAGTTCGCGACGATGGGGTTCCTCCCGGAGATCGCCCACGACCTCCTGCCGGGTTTCGCCGAGTCGCCCGACACGGTCATCGCGCGAGCGGGTTGGCTGATCACCGCCTATGCGCTCGGCGTGGTGGTCGGCGCACCCACCTTCGCGGTGCTGGCCGCCCGCATGTCGCAGACGAAGCTCGCCTTCCTCCTCCTGGGGCTCTTCATCCTCGGCACGATCGCCTCCGTCTTCATGCCGACGTTCGGATCGCTCGCGATCGCGCGCTTCATCGCTGCGCTGCCGCACGGCGCCTACTTCGGCGTCGCGTCGCTTCTCGCCGCTCGCATCATGGGCCCGGGAATGCAGGGCAGAGGGATCGCGCTCGCCCTCTCGGGCCTGACTGTCGCCAATGTCGTCGGCGTTCCGATCGCCACATGGATCGGCCAGGTCGCTGGATGGCGCTGGGCGTACGTGCTCGTCGCGGTGATCTTCACCGCGACGCTCCTGCTGTGTGTCGCCTTTCTCCCCCGCTTCCCCGGAAACCCGTCGCGCAGTGCCATGCGCGAGCTCTCGGCACTCCGCAACTACCGACTGTGGATCATGATCGGTGTCGGTGCCATCGGGTTCGGCGGGTTCTTCGCCGTGTACTCGTACATCGCCGAGGTCACGACGCGGCTCACGGGGCTTCCGGAGGCGGCGGTGCCGTGGGTGCTGGCCGGTCTGGGCCTCGGGATGACCATCGGCAATCTCGCGGGCGGCTGGGCGAGCGACAAAGATCTCACCCGCACGATCGTCTTCGGCTTCAGCTCGTTCATCGCCGTGCTCATCGCGTACGCCTTCGTCGCCTGGCATCCCGTTGGGCTCATCGTGACGACGTTCCTCCTCGGCGTGACGTCGTCGGTTCTCATGCCGTCCATCCAGTCGCGCCTCATCCGCGTCTCAGGGGAAGCGGCGCTTTTCGGAGCCGCCATCAACCATGCCGCGTTCAACGTCGGCAACAGCCTGGGCGCATGGCTCGGAGGACTCGCCATCGCCGGGGGCCTCGGCTATCTCGCACCCGGCTGGGTCGGCGTCGCGCTCGGCGTCATCGGCATGGCGCTCGCACTCGCCGGGATCGCCGTCGAACGTCGTGACAAGGCGCGAAACCTCGACACCGTCGGCGTCGCGGTTCCGCGCTAGCGCCGCGGAGCGGGCGGCGTGCCGTCGCCGAACGGCTCTCCGCCCAGACGCTCGCGCCCGTGAGGGGTCTCCCAGTTCGAGAGGTCGGGTCCGAGTGGCACGATCCGCGTCGGGTTGATGTCCGAGTGCGTGGCGTAGTAGTGCTGCTTGATCTGCGTGAAATCGATGGTGTCGCCGAAGCCGGGCGTCTGGAAGAGATCTCGTGCGTACCCCCAGAGGTGCTCCATCTCGCTGAGTTTGTTGCGATTCGCCTTGAAATGCCCGTGATACACCGGATCGAAGCGCGCCAGCGTCGTGAAGAGGCGCACGTCGGCCTCCGTGATGGTGTCGCCCATCACGAACCGGCGCGTGGAGAGACGCTCCTCGAGCCAGTCCATCGCCGTCCACAGCCGCTCGTACGCGGCGTCGTACGCCTCCTGGCTGCCCGCGAAGCCGCAGCGATAGACGCCGTTGTTCACCTCCGTGAAGATCCGCTCCATCACCGGCCACATCTCGTCGACGAGCTTGACGGGCAGCAGGTCGGGAGCCCCGGGCCGGTGGAACTCGCGCCATTCGGTCGAGAAGTCGAGCGTCATCTGCGGATAGTTGTTCGTCACGACGCCACCGCTCGGCACATCGACGATCGCCGGCACGGTGATCCCGCGCGGGTACCCGGGGAACCGCCTGAAGTAGTGCTCCTGCAATCGCTCGCTGCCAAGCACGGGGTCGCGGCCATCGGGGTCGAGATCGAAGGTCCAGGACCGCGCATCGTGCACCGGCCCCGGCTTCCCGAGCGAGATGACGTCTTCAAGTCCGAGCAATCGCCGCACGATGAGCGTGCGATTCGCCCACGGGCAAGCCGCGGCCGCGATGAGGCGGTACCGTCCCGGCTCGACCGGCCACGCTTCCGCGCCCTCTGAGAGTCCGAAGCCGAGCGAGCCGATCTTCGACTCCGGCGGGGCCGGCAACGCGGCCACGGCCTCCGGGTCGGCGACGATGCGATCCTCGATGTACTGAGTGTCGCGCTCGAAGGCGCCTCCGGTCACGTAGCTTCCCATGGACGATTCGGATGATTCGGACGATGCGCTCATCGGTTCTCCTCTGGTCGTGCTGTCGATGCTAGGGGCGTTCGGCTGAGGGCAGCGTGTGGAAGCGGCGATCCACGTACACCATCGGATCAGCGGCATCCCCGAACACGGCTCCGAGCACCTCGGCGACCACGACCACCGAGGATCCGACGCCGAGCGTGTGGAGCGGGCGGCAGCGCAGCGCGACTCGCGAGGCAGGCAGGTACGGCTCGCCTGTGGCGAGAGACGACCACCCCTGCGCGGCGGTGAAGCGCTCAGCGCCCGACACGGCGAACGCCTGCGCGACCTCCGCGTGACGCGAGTCGAGGAGATGCACGAGATGCGTGTCGGCGCTCAGCACGCCGCCGGCGCTGCCCGTGGCGCGCGTGACGGAGAAGGCGATTGCCGGCGGATCGATCCCCACGGAGGCGACGCTGGAGGCCGTCAGCCCCACCGGCCCATCCTCCGTCATCGCGGTGATGAGCGCGACGCCGGCAGGGTGTTCCCTGAAGGCCTGTTTCAGCGCATCCGCGCCGGTGACCCCGCTCGCGTCGAATCCCACCGTTGCATTCTCCGGGGCCGAACTCATGCGCACCGTGCCTCTCTCAGACTCAACGGAATGCGAACGCACCCCGACACCGATCCCAACGTATCGTGCGGCCGGTTCATTCCGTCGCGCCGCTGGCCTAGGCTGTGGACATGCAGCTTCGCGATATCTCTTTCACGACCATCGACGGCGACCCGGTCTCCCTCGCCGACTACGCCGACCGGGCGGTGCTCGTCGTCAACGTCGCGTCGAAGTGCGGGCTGACGCCGCAGTACGAGAAGCTCGAGGCCCTGCAGCGGCAGTACGGCGATCGCGGGTTCACCGTACTCGGATTCCCGTGCAACCAGTTCATGGGTCAGGAGCCCGGTGACGGCGAGGAGATCAAGACGTTCTGCTCCACGTCGTACGGCGTCACCTTCCCCCTCATGGAGAAGGTGAAAGTGAACGGGCGTCGCAAGCACCCCTTGTACGAGCAGCTCCGCGAGATCCCGGATGCTGACGGCAAGGCCGGGCGGGTGAAGTGGAACTTCGAGAAGTTCTTGGTCGCTCCCGACGGGTCGGTCGCGCGCTTCCGCCCCACCGTCGAACCCGACGACCCTTCGATCGTGTCGGCAATCGAAGCGGCACTGCCGAGGTAGGTGATGGTGGGCCCGGAGGGACTCGAACCCCCGACCCTCTCGGTGTAAACGAGATGCTCTAACCAACTGAGCTACAGGCCCGATGCCGCGTTGCAGCACCCCATAGCTTAGGGGAATCCCCTGCCCGCCGAGAAATCGGGAGGCTCACGGCGCACTTGGCGTTCGTCATTCCGCAGCGAGGGCTCGAAGCGCGTCGCCGTAGTCGGCGAGCGGGCGAGCTTCGCCCACCGGTGATTCGAAGGACGCGGCGACGAGTCCGTCGCGACCGATCAGGACGCTCGCACGCGAGGCTGCGCCCGTGCGTTCGACGAAGGCGCCGTACGCGCGCGAGACAGCGCCGTGCGGCCAGAAATCAGAGAGAATCGGAAACTCGAATCCTTCGTGCTCGGCCCAGGCTCTCAACGTCCACACCGAATCGACCGTGACGCCGATCAATCGCACCGAGTGCTCTGCGAACAGGCCCTGGCTCGCAGACAGCTCGGCGAACTCCGCGGTGCAGATGCGCGAGAAGGCGAACGGCACGAAGACCAGCGCGACGGGACCATCGAGCAGCAGCTCAGACAGAGCGACCTCCGCGCCGAACTGATCCGACAGCGTGAAATCGGGCGCCAGCGCACCCGCAGCGAGCACCATGAGGACTCCTATTCCGGCCGATCGACCCGATCGCGATGCAGTGCGACCAACTGTAGCCAAACACCGAACACCGTGCGGATTGTGCTGAAATCACACACGATGGGCGTCGGCTGAATGATCCTTCGTACAAATTCGATAGTCTGGAGCCACACCCGCGAATCCAGCGGGCGCCTTTCGTGCAGCGCGCCGACGCACCAACCAGCGGTTCTGGCTCCTGCACGCCTCATGGTGAATGGAGCACAATCTTGGCCGTCAACACGCAGGATCCCTACGCAAGCGGGAACGAAGATCAGGATCCGCAGGAGACCGCCGAATGGCGCGAGTCCCTCGACGCGGTCGTCGAAGAGCGGGGCGCAGGGCGCGGCCGCGAGATCATGACGAGCCTGCTCGACCGCTCGCGGCAGCTGCACCTCAACGTGCCCCAGGTGCCGACCACCGATTACGTCAATACGATCGCCTCCGACGACGAGCCCGACTTCCCTGGCAACGAGGAGCTCGAGCGCAAGTACCGCTCGTGGATCCGTTGGAACGCGGCGATGACCGTGCACCGCGCGCAGGCCCCCGGCATCGGCGTCGGCGGTCACATCTCGTCGTACGCGTCGGCCGCCTCTCTCTACGAGGTCGGGTTCAACCACTTCTTCCGCGGTCAGGATCACCCGGGCGGCGGCGACCAGATCTTCGCGCAGGGGCACGCCTCCCCCGGCATGTACGCACGGGCCTTCCTCGAGGGGCGGCTCACCGCCGACCAGCTCGACGGGTTCCGTCAGGAGAAGTCGCACGCGGGCGGCGGCCTTCCCAGCTACCCGCATCCGCGCCTGGCGCCCGAGTTCTGGCAGTTCCCCACGGTGTCGATGGGACTCGGTCCGATCAACGCCATCTACCAGGCGCAGCTCAATAAGTACCTCACGAACCGCGGCATCAAAGACGCCTCTGACCAGCACGTCTGGGCCTTCCTCGGCGATGGCGAGATGGACGAGGTCGAGAGCCGCGGCCAGCTCCAGGTCGCAGCGAACGAGGGCCTCGACAATCTGACCTTCGTCATCAACTGCAACCTGCAGCGCCTCGACGGTCCGGTCCGCGGCAACGGCAAGATCATCCAGGAGCTCGAGAGCTACTTCCGCGGCGCCGGCTGGAACGTCATCAAGGTCATCTGGGGTCGCGAGTGGGACGACCTGCTGGAGCGCGACGTCGACGGCGCGCTGCTCAACATCATGAACACGACGCCCGACGGCGACTACCAGACGTACAAGGCCGAGAACGGCGCGTACATCCGCAACCACTTCTTCGGCAAGGACGAGCGCGCCATGCATCTCGTCGACGACTACAGCGACGATCAGATCTGGCAGCTCCGCCGCGGCGGCCACGACTACCGCAAGGTCTACGCGGCGTACGCCGCAGCGCTCGCGCACAAGGGTCGCCCGACGGTCATTCTCGCGAAGACGGTCAAGGGCTACGGGCTCGGCCCGCACTTCGAGGGTCGCAATGCGACGCATCAGATGAAGAAGATGACGCTGGACGACATTAAGACGTTCCGCGACACCATGCGCATTCCGATCTCCGATGCGCAGCTCGAAGCCGATCCGTACCGCCCGCCGTACTACTTCCCGGGCAACGATGACGAGGCGATCCAGTACATCCATGAGCGCCGTCGCGAGCTCGGCGGATACCTTCCCGAGCGCCGCACGAAGCACACCGAGCTGGCGCTGCCCGAGAAGAAGACGTACGCCATCGCCGCGAAGGGATCCGGCACGCAGGAGGCCGCGACGACGATGGTCTTCGTCCGCCTCCTCAAGGACCTGATGCGCGACAAGTCGTTCGGCCCGCGCATCGTCCCGATCATCCCCGATGAGGCCCGTACCTTCGGCATGGATTCGTACTTCCCCACGTCGAAGATCTACAACCCCAACGGGCAGAACTACGTCTCCGTCGACCGCGAGCTGCTGCTCGCGTACAAGGAGAGCCCGCAGGGCGTGCTGATCCACGTCGGCATCAACGAGGCGGGCGCCGCCGCCGCGTTCACCGCGGTCGGCACCTCGTACTCGACGCAGGGCGAGCCCCTCATCCCCGTCTACATCTTCTACTCGATGTTCGGGTTCCAGAGAACGGGCGACGCATTCTGGGCTGCCGGCGATCAGATGGCGCGCGGCTTCGTGATCGGCGCCACCGCCGGCCGCACCACGCTCACGGGCGAGGGGCTGCAGCACGCCGACGGCCATTCGATCGCACTCGCCGCGACCAACCCCGCGGTCGTCTCGTACGACGCGGCGTACGGCTACGAACTCGGGCACATCATGCGTTCGGGTATCGAGCGCATGTACGGCGGAGAGCACCCGGATCCGAACGTCATGTACTACTTGACGGTCTACAACGAGCCGATCGTGCACCCTGCTGAGCCCGAGAACGTCGACGTCGAGGGCATCGTCCGCGGCATCCACAAGGTTCGCGCCGCGGAGTCCGGCACGCACAGTGCGCAGATCTTCGCGTCCGGCGTGGCCGTGCCGTGGGCGCTCCAGGCGCAGCAGATCCTCGCTCGCGACTGGGACGTCGCCGCTGATGTGTGGAGCGTCACGAGTTGGACCGAGCTCGGTCGTGACGGCGTCGCAGCGGAGGATCACAACTTCCGCAACTTCGGCGACGAGCCGCGGGTGCCGTACCTGACCGAGAAGCTGCGAGGTTCCGACGGACCCGTCGTCGCCGTGAGCGACTGGGCCACCCAGGTGCCCGAGCAGATCCGCGCGTTCGTTCCGAACGACTACTCGGTGCTGGGCGCCGACGGCTTCGGGTTCTCCGACACTCGCGCAGCGGCGCGTCGCTACTTCGGCATCGACCGGGAATCGGTCGTCGTGAAGGTGCTGCAGCGTCTCGCGCTGCAGGGCAAGATCGACGCCGACGTGCCTCGCCGCGCTGCCGAGCAGTATCGCCTCGGCGACGTGAACGCCGGCTCGACGGGCGGCGCAGGCGGGGAGTCCTGACGGACGCCCCGATGCAGCCCGACGCCACGCCCATGGATCGAACGAAAGCGCAGGAGCTCGCGTGGCTCCGCACGATCACCGGTGAGCTCTCGACCCGCACGATCACCCGGCTCGACGACACACTCCCCTGGTACGGGAATATGCCGCCGAGCCGGCGATCGGCGATCGGGCTGGTCGCCCAGACCGGCATCAGTTCGTTCATCCAGTGGTACGAAGACCCGACGTCGACGCCCTGGATCGCGTCCGACGTCTTCAGCGCCGCTCCGCGCGAGCTGCTCAGATCGATCAGTCTGCAGGAGACCCTGCAGTTGATCCGGGTCGTGGTCTCGGTGGTGGAGGATCGCGTGGCGCCGAAGAGCGAGGCGCTGCGGGAGGCCGTGCTCCACTACTCGCGCGACGTGGCATTCGCGGCCGCCGACGTCTATGCGCGGGCAGCCGAGGCGCGCGGGCTCTGGGACGCCCGCCTCGAAGCGCTCGTCGTCGACTCGATTCTGACGGGCGAGAGCGATGACGAGCTGCCCAGTCGAATCGCGGCGCTCGGTTGGCACGGCGATGGAGAGGCCGCCGTTCTCGTCGGCACCGCCGAACGCTATGTGGACGTCGACCAGTTGCGACGCTCGGCTCGCCACGCGGGCGCAGATGTGCTGATCGGCCTGCAGGGCACACGTCTCGTGCTCGTGCTCGGACGCCTCGACGCGCCCCTCCCCGAGCCGGGGGCCAATGGTGCTGCCGAGCGGCTGTCATTCCTCGAGATCGCTCAACGGCTCGCCGACGGGTTCTCGGACGGGCCGCTCGTGCTGGGCCCCACCGTCGAGAATCTGGTGGATGCATCGCGCAGCGCTCGAGCGGCACTCGCCGGGGTCGCCGTCGCACGCTCGTGGCGTCACGCACCCCGCCCGGTGGCGGCCGACGATCTCCTTCCCGAGCGCGCGCTCGCGGGAGACGGACTCGCACGACGCACCCTCATCGAGCAGATCTACGAACCGCTCGCCGCGCACTCTGGCGAGCTCCTCGAGACGCTCTGGTGCTACCTCGACAACGGAAGGTCGCTGGAGGCCACCGCACGAGAGCTGTTCGTTCATCCGAATACGGTGCGCTACCGCCTGAAAAAGGTCTCCGACGTCATCGGGTGGAATGCCACCGGTGCGCGCGAAGCCCTCATTCTGCAGTCCGCGCTCATCGCCGGGTCGATCGCGCAGCACGGCCGCCGCGCCCCGGCTCCGAAGCGGGAAGGGTCGCGTTAGCGAGCCCTCGTGGCCGATGACGGCGACGCCTCTGACGAGATTCCACAAAGAAATCCACAAAGTGTGGTCGGAAATATGCAGGCTGCACGGCCATGATCTGAGAAACTGGAACACGTGATTGTTATCGCCTGCCCTGGACAGGGCTCCCAGACCCCCGGCTTCCTCGCCCCCTGGCTCGAGCTGCCGGGCGCCCGCGACTTCCTCGGAGAGGCCTCGGAGCACGCGGGCGTCGATCTGATCGCCCACGGCACGCAGAGCGACGCCGACACGATTCGCGACACCGCGATCGCGCAGCCGCTGATCGTCGCTGCGAGCCTCCTCGCCTGGCGGGAACTGTCAGCTCGCGTCTCCATCGCAGATGCCGGGATCGCCGGCCACTCGGTGGGCGAGTTCGCCGCAGCGGCAGCGGCCGACGTATTGACCGAGGCCGAGGCGCTGCGTCTCGTCGCGGTGCGCGGGCGCGCGATGGCCGATGCCGCCGCCCGCGCCGACACCGGTATGGCGGCCGTCGTGGGCGGCGGCGAAGCCGATGTGCTCGCCAAGATCGACGAGCACGGCCTCACCCCCGCGAATCGCAACGGCGGAGGACAGATCGTCGCAGCCGGAAGCCGCGCATCCCTGGACGCCCTCGCCGCCGATGCGCCGCGCGGAGCGCGCGTGATCGCTCTCCAGGTCGCGGGTGCGTTCCATACCGATGCGATGGCGTCGGCAATCCCCCTGCTGCGCGAGGCCGCGGAAGGCGTGACGCCGACCGATCCTCGTCATCCGCTCTGGACCAACGCAGACGGCTCGCGCGTCGCCGACGGGGGTCGTTTCGTCGACCTCCTCGTGTCTCAGATCGCGAACCCAGTGCGCTGGGACGCCTGCATGGCGGGCTTCGAAGCGGCCGGCATCACCGGCCTCGTCGAACTCGCGCCCGCCGGCGCTCTGACCGGCATCGCGAAGCGTGCGCTCAAGGGCACGCCGGCTGTCGCCATCAAGACCCCTGATGATCTCGACGCGGCCGTGGCACTCGTCACCGGCCCCGCTGCCTGACCGAAACGGAACCGTGCACATGCCTGCTCTCGTGCAGCCCTCGGGCCCTGCTCATTCCCGCATCCTCTCCATCGGCGCCGCACGCGGCGACCTCGAAATCCCGAACGACGATCTCGTCGGCCCGATCGACTCCTCCGATGAGTGGATCCGCCAGCGCACCGGCATCGTGCAACGGCGACGCGCGAGCCGTTCGATCGGAGCCATCGACCTCGCCGTCGAGGCGGCGGAATCCGCGATTCAGAGGTCGGGTCTCGATCGCGCAGAGATCGACGGAGTCATCATCGCGACCATCTCGAACGTCGCGGTGACTCCCTCGATGGCATCTCTCGCCGCTCACCGTCTCGGCCTCACACCGGCGGCGGCCTTCGACATCTCAGCCGCGTGCGCCGGGTACGTCTACGGCGTGGCGCAGGCAGACGCACTCGTGCGTTCGGGCGTGTGCCGCAACGTGCTGGTCATCGGCGCCGAGAAGCTCTCGGACATCGTCGATCCGACGGACCGCAGCATCTCCTTCCTGCTCGCCGACGGCGCCGGCGCTGTGGTCGTCGGCCCGAGCGACCACACCGGCATCGGCCCGACCATCTGGGGATCCGACGGCGAGAAGTGGGACGCCATTCGCGTGACGTCCACCTTCGAGGAGTACCGCAGCAACCCCGGAGTCATCGCGTGGCCGACACTCCGTCAGGACGGCCAGACCGTGTTCCGGTGGGCCGTGTGGGAGATGGCGAAGGTCGCGCGCGAAACGCTCGAGGCCTCCGGTATCGAGGCCTCCGATCTGGCAGCTTTCATCCCCCATCAGGCCAACATGCGGATCGTCGACGAGTTCGCCAAGCAGCTGAAGCTGCCGGAATCGGTGGCCATCGCCCGTGACATCGAGATGCAGGGGAACACCTCAGCAGCATCGATTCCGCTCGCGCTGGACGCGCTACTGCAGGAACGGCCCGAGCTCTCCGGCGGGCTCGCACTGACCATCGGATTCGGTGCAGGCCTCGTCTACGGCGCCCAGGTCATCGAGATTCCCTGACACCGCCACGACGCGCTCCCCTCGCGCGTCGAACCCGCGCACCCCGCTGCGCGACATACACTTTTCACCGACCGAAACCCCGATCAAGGAGAAACACACAATGGCATTCAGCAATGAAGAGGTCCTCGCAGGTCTGGCCGAGCTCGTCAACGATGAGACCGGCATCGCGGCGGACGTCGTCGCACTCGACAAGTCGTTCACGGACGACCTCGACATCGACTCGATCTCGATGATGACGATCGTCGTCAACGCAGAGGAGAAGTTCGACGTCAAGATCCCCGACGAGGAAGTCAAGAACCTCAAGACCGTCGGCGACGCCGTCGACTTCATCGTGAAGGCTCAGGCCTAAGCACGCGGTATCGAGCGGAGCGCGGCGGTCAACGGACACGTCCACCCGACAGGGCCCGCCGCGCTCGCTCCTCCCTCAACTTTCCCTCGACTTCAGCCCCACTCAGAACGCGGAGCACGAACATCATGACGAAGAAGATCGTTGTCACCGGCATCGGAGCCTCCTCACCCCTCGGCGGAACGGCTCCCGAGAGCTGGCGAGCACTGCTCGCCGGAGAATCCGGAGTTCGCACGCTTGAGAACGACTGGGTCGAGCAGTACGGCCTCGCAGTCGGTTTCGCCGGCACGGCGAAGGTCGACCCGGCTGAGGTGCTCGAGCGTCCCGTTGCAAAGCGCCTGGACCCGTCGAGTCGTTTCGCTCTCGTCGCCGCGCTCGAGGCGTGGGCCGACGCGGGCAGCCCGAGCGTCGAGTCGGAGCGCCTGGGCGTGGACTGGGCGACCGGCATCGGCGGCCTGTGGACCCTCCTCGACGCCTGGGACACCCTGCGTGAGAAGGGCCCGCGCCGCGTCATGCCGCTCACGGTTCCGATGCTCATGCCGAACGCTCCCGCCGCAGCCGTATCCATGCACCTCGAGGCTCGTGCATACGCGCGCACGGTCGCCTCGGCCTGCGCATCGAGCACGGAGTCGATCGCGAACGCATACGAGCATCTCCAGCTCGGGCTCGCCGATGTCGTGATCGCTGGCGGGGCTGAAGCCGCGATCCACCCCATCACGCTCGCTTCCTTCAACTCGGCGCAGGCGCTGTCGAAGCGCAACGACTCCCCCGCTACGGCGTCGCGCCCGTACAACACCGATCGCGACGGCTTCGTCATGGGTGAGGGCGCTGGCGCGCTCGTGCTCGAGACCGAAGAGCACGCGCTCGCACGCGGCGCGAAGATCTACGCGGAGATCGCCGGCGGCGGAGTGACCGCGGATTCGTACCACATCACCGCGAACGACCCGGAAGGCAAGGGTGCGAGCCGCGCCGTCGAGCTCGCCTTGGAGCAGGCGGGCGCGGCCGCTGACGAAGTCACGCACATCAACGCGCACGCCACGTCGACGCCGGTGGGTGACATCGCGGAGTACACCGCATTGCGCAACGTCTTCGGCGACCGCGTGAACGAGATCCCGGTATCGGCGACGAAAGCCGCGACCGGCCACCTGCTCGGCGGCACGGGTGCGCTCGAGGCGATCTTCACGGTGCTCGCGGTGCAGCACCGCATCGCCCCGCCCACGATCAACCTCGTATCGAAGGATCCTGAGATCCCGCTCACCGTCTCGAGCGACCAGCAGTCGCTCGGCGACGGGCCTCAGCTCGCGATCTCGAACTCGTTCGGCTTCGGCGGTCACAACGCGGTCCTCGCGATCCGCTCGTACGAGTAGGACCGGGGGCGAGGTCGCCCGTGACCGCGGATGACGCGGCGGGGACGGCTTCCGCCTCGCGCGCGGTACGGTAGAAGGATGAAGCCGTTCCTGCTCATCACCACGCGCGGCGAGGACGACGTCGCTGCGCATGAGCACGCCGCGTACTGCCGGTTGACCGGCCTGCTGCCCGATGAGCTCGAATGGATTCGTGCCGATCGCGCACCGATCGGCACGATCGAGTTCGCGCGGTACTCCGGCATCATCCTCGCGGGGAGCCCGTTCACCGTCAGCGAGCCGGAAGATCGCAAGTCGGCGACGGAACGACGCGTCGAACGCGAGCTGGCCGCCCTGCTCGACGACGTCGTCCGTCGCGATTTCCCGTTCCTCGGAGTCTGCTACGGCGTCGGCACCATCGGATCCCACCAGGGAGCCCGCGTCGACCGGACGTATGGCGAACCCTCCCAAGCGGTCCGCATCAGCCTGACGGCGGCAGGACGCACCGACGCGCTTCTGCACGAGCTCCCGCCCTCGTTCGATGCCTTCGTCGGGCATAAGGAGGCCATCAGCGAGGTGCCTCCGAGCATCACGGTCCTGGCCAGTTCGCCGACCTGCCCCGTACAGGCGTTTCGAGTGGGTGAGAATGTGTATGCGACGCAGTTCCACCCCGAACTCGACACCGCCGCGTTCACCTCGCGGGTGCGCTCGTACGCCGGGCACGGCTATTTCGAACCGTCCCAGGTCGACACCATCATCGCGACCGCTGAGGCCGCGGACGTTCGCGCGTCGCACATGGTGCTCGGCCGGTTCGTCGAGGAGTATCTGGACTCCCGTCGAGGGCATCGCGGGGCGATGCCACCCGAACCCCCTGCTGGCGCACCGACCTATTCGAAGAGCGCCTGAGCCAGGTACTCACCCCGCCGTACACCTCTCGGCACCGCCCAGAGACCCGAGCCGATGTGCCTGATGTACTCGTTCAGGAGATCGGACTTCAGCGACCGCTGGACGCGCACGAACGCTGCAGGATCGCGCTGGTAGGAAATGAAGAAGAGCCCGGCACCCAACTGTCCGAGAGTGTTCGATCCGTCGACGTAGTTGTATCCGCGACGCAGCAAGCGCACCCCGGCATTGTTCGTGGGATGCGCCAGGCGCAGGTGCGAGGCCATGTCGATGGCAGGAGACGCGGTATCCACCGCATCCGCAGCGGTGAAGTCGGCTGCGGCAAATTCATCGCCGCCAGAGAGCGGGCCTCCAGCGAGCTTGGTGCGGCCGATGATCCGCTCCTGCTCCCCCAGCGACGCTCGGTCCCAGGTCTCGATCGTCATCTGGATCTTCCGTGCAACGAGGTAGCTCCCGCCGCGCATCCACGCGGGCGCTTCACTCCCCGCCCAGACGAACTCGTCGAGCGCCTCCCGCTCCTCCGACATGACGTTCGCCGTGCCGTCTTTGAAGCCGAACAGATTGCGCGGGGTGTCTTGCGCTCGGGTGGTCGACGACGTTCGCCCGAACCCGAGTTGACTCCAGACCAGGTGCGCACTGCCCGCTGCGATGCGGGCGAGGTTGCGAATCGCGTGTACGGCGACTTGCGGGTCGTCTGCGCAGGCCTGCACGCACAGATCACCGTCACTCTGGTCCGGCTCGAGCAAGTCGAAGGCGAAGGACGGCAGCGGCTCGAACGCCTGCGGCAGCCGTGCACGGATACCGTACGGATCTTCGATCCCGTCGCGCGGGTCGAAGAGCGCGCGCCCCACACCGAAGGTGAGCGTCAGATTCGCCGCATGCAGCCCCTCGGCCTCGCCGGTATCGTCAGGAGGCAGCAGCGCATTGTCTGGTTCGCTCCCCGTCCCGATCGAGCGCCCGCTCGTGAGCGACGCAGCGGCCGTCGTCCACTCCTGCAGCAGCGCGACGAGGTCGTCCCTCGTGGTGCCCGAGAGCATGCGGAAGGCCGCGAAGTGCAGGCGATCCTGAGCTGGAGTGGTGATGCCAGCTTGGTGCGCCCCGAAGAACGGGACGACGCTCCCGCCTCCGCCTGCCCCGCCTCCGCCGGTATGCGCGATCGACGCGGCGACCCCACCTGCGGCAGCCCCCGCGGCGAGCCCGGCGACGCCCGCCCCGACGAACCCGAGGAGGTTTCGGCGTGACGGGCGGAGGGGCTCCGCACCGGGCGATGCTTCAGTCATCGTGTCAACTCGCCACGACCGCCGCGGTGAGCTGCGAGAGGGGCTCGCTGAGCGCGTTCAGCTGCGCGGCGAGCTCATTGCGCTCCGACTGCGGCACCGTGTCGTAGAAGACGAAGCCGGCGTCGTAGTCGCCATAGGTGGCGAGCAGGGCGAACATATCCTCGAAGCGCTGGTCCAGTTCGTCGACCAGGTCGGCATGACCATTGGCCACCGCCGTCTCGCGCACGGTATCGAAAGCGACCTGCGCGCCCTCGACGTTCGCCGTGAAGTCGTAGAGGTCGGTATGCGAGAACTCGTTCTCTTCACCGGGCAGTTTGCCATCAGGCGCCGCGATCTCGTCGAGCAGACCTTTGGCGCCCTCGGTGATATCGGCGATGGTCAACGTGAAGTCGGGTGACGAGACCTTCTCCTTCAGCTCCGTGACGTCGGCCACGAGCTTCTCGCCCAGCTCCGCGCGTTCCTCGGGGGTGAGCGGCGTCAAGTCGGGGTCGCCCGGGTAGTCGCCGTTCGCCACAGCGGCATCATTCCAGAGGTCCATCTCGATGCGGTGGAAGCCGGTGAACTCGATTCCCTCCTCGTCGGCGCCTGGCTTGCGGTAGTCGATCTTGGGGTCCAGGTCGCCGAACTGCTCGGCGGTCGGTTCGATGCGTTCGTAGTTGATGCGCGCCAGCGGGAAGAGACGCTTCGCCTCCGCATCGTCCCCCGCAGCGTACGCATCGACGAAGGCTTGCACCTGGGGCAGCAGCTCTTCGCTCTGAGCTTTGACGTACCCCACGTACTGCGCGACGACGGCCTCGTTCTCCGGCGTCGTCTCGAGGGCGTCCCCCGTGACAGTGAACGCGGCCTGCCCAACGCCAGCGCCGATCATCCCGGGCTTGCAACTGGTGTAGTAGTCGCCCGGACCCACCTGCACCGTGAGATCGCGACTCGATCCGGGGGCGATGTTCTCGACCTCTCCGACGATCGTGAGCTGGTTGCTGCCCAGCACGTAGAACTCGTTGACCTTCGATCCGTCGTTCTGCACGCTGAAGGTGACCGTCCCGCTGGCCGCTTCGGCTGCATCGACACTGCAACCGGAGTCGCTCGCCGTAACGGCGATCGCGTCGGCACTCGGCGCGGCGTTCGGCACGCAGCCCGTGAGCAGGAGAGCGCCGGCTGCGACGGCGAGCAGTCCGCCGGAGGCGCGTCGGAGGGTGAGAACGTGTGTCACGGAGTTCCTTTCGAGAGCACAGGCGCCGTTGCGGCGGCCGCGCGAAGCTGACGGGAATGGCGATCCTGGGCGAAGGACGCGCGCAGGAAGAGCGTGAGTGTCGGAACGAGGTACGCGAACCAAGCGATCACCTCGAGTTTGGTCATCTCGGGAGAGAATCCGAAGATCCCCTTGAGCAGCGCGCCGAGGAAACCGTCGGGAGCGATGATGTGCGGAATGCGGAAAGCCCACGCGGCATCGCCGAACCATGCGGCGGCGAACGCACCGGCTCCCGGAGGCGCCTCCGCGAACGGCCCGGGCAGCACGCCGGCCTCCTGCAAGTCGTGCACTCCGTACGCGAGCACGCCGGCCGCGAACACGATGAGCAGGATTCCGGACCATCTGAAGAACCTCGTGAGATTGATCCGGATCATCCCCCGGAACAGCGCCCAGCCGAGTACTACGGCGACGACGATTCCGGAGACGGCGATCGCGAATCCCAGCAGCGGTGTGAGCTGACTCGCGCGAGTCGTGGCCCAGATGAACAACGCAGTCTCCAGGCCCTCGCGGCCGACGGAGACGAAGGCGAGCACTGCGACGCTCCAGCCTCCCCCGACAATGGCGCGATCCAGCTGCCCACGGAGCTCCGCGCTCAGGCCGCGCGCGGCCCGCAACATCCAGAACACCATCCAGGTGACCATGACGACGGCGAGGATCGAGAGCGATCCCCCGATGATCTCCTGCGCCTGGAACGACAGACCATAGGCACCGAACGTCAGCACACCGCCGACGATCAAGGACAGCAGGATCGCCGCAGCGACTCCCCACCAGATCTTGCGGGCGACATCCCGCCGACCGAGCTGCGTGACGTACGCGAGCAGCACGCTGACGACGAGCGCCGCTTCGAGCCCCTCACGGAGCCCGATCATCAACGTTCCGACCATCGGCTACGAACCTTCCTCAAAGATAGGACTTGAGTAAGGCTCCCCTTACACGGGGAATTTACCACACATTCATCTGATGTGATGACACGAAAAACGGGCGTGATCCCCAAAGGACCACGCCCGCTCCTAGAGGACGCCGCAACCGGCGACCGCGAACTACTCTGCGAAGTGCGACGACAGGAACCAGCGATCCTTGTCGAGTTCCTGCGCGATCGCGATCACCACATCCTGGCTCACGAGGTCGACGTCGTCGAGCCCCTTCACCGCGGCGTACACCGTTGCGAGCGTCGCATCGATCTGGGCGACGACCTCGCGCACGGTGACCTTCGACTGCTGGAAACCGTCGCTCAGCTCGGGGGTGGTCGCGCGCGCCGCGACCGTGCCGAGGCGTGCGTCGACGGGGAGGCCCAGAGCGACGATGCGCTCAGCGACGGTGTCCGCCGCGTTCTGCGCATTCGACACCACGGTGTCGAGGTACTCGTGCACGCCGATGAAGTTCTCGCCTCGAACGTGCCAGTGAGCCTGCTTGCCATTCACGGCGAGCGCGATGAGGTCGTGCACGACGGGGGTCAGGTACTGAGCCACACCGGAGGGACGGTGGAGGTCGCCCTGAGCTGCGGGAACAGTGATCTGCTTAGTAGACATCGAGTGGATCCCTTTCGTTCGTGTGACTGATTACCCTTCACATTACGCCGATTTCTCACGTGCGCAAGGAAGGCAAGGCTCCCTTAATACGCCCGGATTTCCCAGATGAAGCGCGGGATTGTCAGCCGATGACGCGGCCGAGCAGCAGCTCCGCGGATCGGCGCGGGCCGGTGAAGAACGGCGTCTCCTCGATCACGTGACGCCGCGCCTCGGTGGCACGCAGCTCGCGCATCAAGTCGACGATGCGCACCAGGTCATCCGCCTCGAACGCGAGCAACCACTCGTAATCGCCCAGAGCGAACGACGCGACCGTATTGGCGAGCACGTCGCCGTAATCCCGTGCTGCCATGCCGTGCTCCCGGAGCATCTTGCCACGATCGGCGTCGGGAAGGAGATACCAGTCGCGGCCGCGCACGAAGGGGTACACGCACAAGAACTCCTTCGGCGCGTCACCGGCGAGGAACGCCGGCACGTGGCCGCGATTGAACTCTGCTGCTCGGTGCACGCCGATGTTCGACCACACAGGAGAGAGGCGCCCCCGGCTCCACTCCCAGAGCGTTCGGTACGCGAGTTGCAGCGCGTCCGTCGTCGGCGCATACCACCAGACGAGCAGGTCGGCGTCGGCCCGGAAGCCGGAGATGTCGTACCAGCCGCGGGTGACGAGCCCGTCGATGCGTTCAAGGGCCGCCAGCACCTCCGACACGCTGCCCGGCGCTGCCCCCGTGCTCCCCGAAACCCGCCCGTCTGCATGGGTGCGGTGCTCCTTGAACACGGCGTACATCGTGAAGTTCGTCGCTGCATTAATCTCCTCGGCGACGTGCCGGTGGTCGACCTGCGGCCGGGCTCCCTCGTTCATGCGGCTTCCCTTCTGACGTGAGCACGCAGTGCTCGTACTCCTGATCGCTTCCGCCGAACGCCAGGCGCGAGGCCTGGACGCGCGGTATCAGCAGCACGCTATCACTCGGCGCCCTGTACATCTGATGTGGCCACCCGTCCGTCGAGGCGCGAAACGTTCCACCGCCACGCATATCGACGCACTCCTCTCCCATTCCGCGTCCGATAGCATTGACCCACCATCCATCCCCTGGTTCCAGAGGTTCGCTATGACCACTCCCGTGCGGGGCTCGCAGAAGGCGCGAGACACCCTCGACTACTTGCGCGAGAAAATCTCGTCGAGCGCGTGGGCCGTCGGCGACCTCATCCCCAGAGAGCCCGAGCTGATGGAGCTCATCGGCGTCGGCAAATCGACCGTGCGCGAAGCGGTTCGCTCGCTCGCCGCCTTTGGAATGCTGGAGACCGTGCCCGGCGTCGGCACGTTCGTGCGTTCGCGAACTCCCGTGAGCACGCTGCTCACCGAATTCCTCGGAGACCACGACCTCGAAGAGGTGCTCGTCTACCGGCGCTCCCTCGAGATTGAGGCCGCTCAGCACGCTGCTGTGCACCGGAGCGAAACGCAGCTCGAGGCGCTGCGCGCCGCGGCCCTCCGCGATGAGCATGCGGAACGAGACGAAGTCATCACGTGCGAGCAAAGCACGACCCCCGGCTCATTCCACCTGCTGGTCGTCGAGGCGAGCGGCAGCAAACTGCTGCTCGACCTGTATCTCGGCGTCATCTCCGTTCTGCAGCGCGCGCGCACGCAGGGCCGGGTGATCCTGGGCACCACGATCGAAACCATGCATCTCGACCACGGCGCCGTACTCCGAGCGATCGAAGCGCGAGACGTGCGCAACGCGGCGCACTCCATGGCCCTGCACGTCGACCGAGACCTCGGACTTCGCACGGACATGCTCGACTTCAGTCAGCACACGGAGCGCGCCGCCTCCCTCATCGGGGCGGGCTACGACCCCGGTGAGATCCCTGCACCCGTGCAGAATCCGCAGGCGGCCGCCGAGCTCGAAATCGATGCGCGCCGCGGCTAAGATGAAACGGTTGCCCAGGGGGCGTTAGCTCAGTTGGTTAGAGCACTGGACTCATAATCCATCGGTCGCGGGTTCAAGTCCCGCACGCCCTACTCCTTCGGTTCCCACCGCGCTCGCGGTGGGAGCTTTTTGCGTCGCTTGTAGGTGGGCCGGTCGGCGATCGTCGTCGGTCTCGGGTGACTGCAGTGAAGACCAGAGTGAGCAAGCCGACGGCGATGGGAGTCGGCATCGTCACGGTCACCGAAACTGGGAAGAACACCGCCCGAATCCCGCTCATCTCGCTCTGAATCGGCACGAATGGGGCGAGCAAATTATTGAGGGGCACGATGACGACCTGGGCGGCAAACATGATCGAGGGAACCCACTTCCACTTATCGAAGCTCTGCAGCGATCGCGCCGCGGCAACTGCGCTGATCAGCGCGACAGAAATGCCGATGACGATCGCAAAGGGTGAAGCTGCAGTAAGCCTCAGCGGTGCGCTGTCGTCGCCACCGAAAACCGTTGAAAGCGCGAGCCCTCCCCAGACAGGCAACCAGCCCGCGTAGAAGAGTGCGCAATATGCCGCAAACCGGCTACGGCCGAGTAGGCCCCGTGATGCCAGGACGGTAAGCGCCAACACGGTATATCCAGCGCTGATCAGAGCGAGAGAAGATACTTCACACCAGGCGGAGCCGGAGCAGTCGCCCGGATGGGCGGAGGAGTGTCTGCGGTCCGCACTCTCCAGCGACTCCTTGGAGAAGACCGCGAACGCAACGAAGTAGAAATCGATCAGTTGCGCCGCTTCCCCGGTTGCGGAGCGACGCCGGAATGGTTCGCCCCGAACTCGAACAAGTACGCCGCCGAACGTGAAGCGCTCCAGGAGATGTGAGGCACACGGAATGAGGTGCCGCACGGCACACGATTCTGAACGCGCACTAGACGCACGCCGACTCCCACAGAGCGATGTGAGACGCCGCAGACCGGCTTGGAGCGCCTGCTGACGAGCCCGTGTTGAAGCCAGGGTGAGGTACCGGCGACTTCATCCGTCAAGCGCGCCCGGGCCAGCCGGTGACGGGCGTGGAGCTTGACCCCACGACAGCAGGGGTCGCGCGACTTTTGCATCCCGGAGCGACGGCGCGAAACGAGTCTCTTGATGACACGTTCCTCGATTCCGACTGCACAATCACTTCATCATGAAATCTCTCCGGGGCACGGAGAAGCAGATGCCTTCGCGGAACGAGAGCTCGCTACCCGTTCCTCCCTGACGCACGTACTCGAGAGCAGCATGAGCGAGGGAGAGATCAAGGGGAAGCTGCTCACCCCCGCCCAGCGCATCGGATTGGATCGACAATCGCGGTACGAAATTTGAGACATTGCCCGTGATGCTCGCAGATCCCGTGCTCGAGGAAGACGAATAGGCTAATGAGAACCCGGTATAAGGGACACGACACCGCGACATGCGACGCGAGGGTTCCGGCGACGCCGCCGGAACCCTCGCGGAAGCCAATCAGTTGAGGTCGTCATTCTCTGGATACCGAGCGCAGGCCGAGAGCACAGCCAGCTCGGCGTGCTCCGGGAGGAGCCATCCGGTGTCAACCAGTTCGGCCGCGCGGCGCCGCGCTGAATTGCGGTATCCGTCGGGTCCGCCGTACCGTGCGTCCGCTTCCGCACGAGTAAATGGTACGTGTTCCCAGGCCGGCATGATGTGGCGCTCGCTCGGTACAACGCGCATAAAGGCGAGCGGGAGATCGATTTCGAGTGAGCGCAGCCCGCCGATCGCATGACCATCATTGTCGCGCACTGGCTCGATTCCTGAATAGTCAACTCCCTCGGGATCGCGTGCAAAGCCGAGCGGCACCTCGAAGGGAATCGGGTCTGCGCGAGGCGGCGCGACACCGTCGCTCCACGCGACGAGGTGCGAAACTGTCGTCGCGATCAACCATTTGCTGCCCTCGTTGCGCGGTGAATCATCGGCATTCAGCTCTGTGTCGGGGACATCACCGAGCCCCTGCTCACTGCGTCGGGCAGCGGTGGGCAGCAGGCCGGGCTCATGCCCTCGACCGGGAACGGGGTAGCATCGATAAGAATCGCCCGGCAAATCGCTATCAGGGCGGGCGTGCCAGAGGTGATGCTGCGCTTCATCCTCGCTGTGGTATTCGATAACGGGCACCGGCGGTCGAGTGATCGTGCGGCGGCGATCGTCGATGGGGACAACGCCCGCGAGCGCGCCCGCCGGCGCGAAGCTCTCGTCGAGCGACATCTCGCCATCGCGCTCCAGTTCGACGTACCCCATAGGCCCGAAGCCGCCGCTCGACACCCCAATGAGATAGCCATCAATAATCGGTGCTCCGCTGGGACCTGCAGGAGCCGACTTGCCAAGAGCCGCCGAGTGCTGCTCGTGCAGTCGTTCGGAGAGGTATGTGCGCAGAAAGCTGCCCGATTGCGACCATCCAGTGGCAAAGCGCCGAGATGGGGTGCGCAACCCCGGAAGCAATCCTCCCGCAGCGGGAAGGTGTGTGGTTGCGGCCACCGCACCGAGCATGTCCCAGATGGCACTGTCGTGGGGGAAGCTGAGTGAGGCATAGCGTTCAGGGTCACGCTGCCGCAGATCGGCGATGGTGACCGATTTGCAAGTGATGCCAAGGTAGGCGTCTCCTCGCTCCATGAGGTGATACCCCGCATCAGGCCAGAACATTGGGAAGTCAGAGCCCGTCGATGGGTTAAACAACTCGATGTGCACCACTCCGCTGAAATTCGCGTCGTTCCGGGGATGGATCGCAAGTATCCGAGTGGCGTACGGCTCAGATGCACCGAGCGAGCCGCGGGCGTTCCGGTACAGACGCGCGGTTCCTGACACCCGAAATTCCTCCACCGCATACCCTGCTTCGTCTAGCGGCGGATGCGGAAGCGCATCCCAGCCGTTGGGCGAAAGATAGGGTGGCGCTCCCCCGCCGGTCGAAATCGGCTGTACGTGAAGATCAAGCGAAATCATTTCAAGATCCCTTCCTTAACTTAAGAACAATATATGTAAATTTTATGTAAAGTCCATGAGTTTCCCACGAAACGTGAGACACTGGGTATTCACGTATCGAGGAGGTCCACATGACCAACCAGTCTCTGCAAGCCTGGTACGACAACTACTTGGCGACATTCAATGCCCAAGACCTTTCCGGGCTGGAAGAGTTCTTGGCCCCCCAGATCTACTTCGACTGGGGAGGCGACATGGAGGACCTCGATGGGCGGGAAGCATTCTTCGCCTTTTACCGAATCGCGTGGCAGCACTTCACTGAGCGGGTGAGGGGCACGGTTCTGGCGGCAGATGAGCACCACATCCGGGCCTTAGTCGAAAACACCATCGAGGTCACCCGGGATTGGCCCGACTCGCCGCTGCGCCCGTACACCCGGGGCGAAGTGATCCACCTTAAGGGCGAGATGACCTACACCCTGCAGGACCGCAAGATCACGCGTATTGCCTGACCACGGGCTGTGACTCTACTGGGTAGCTCCGAGCGCCGCATGGGCGCACGGGGCGCCCGGTAGCCCCGGCGTGAGCAAAGCCTCACACGCGGCGCCCCGCAACGAATGTCGCCTTCACCGCAATCGATACAAGTTCTTCGGGGGGTGCTGTTAAGGGATCAGCGGCAAACACGGTGAGGTCAGCACGAGCGCCTGGGGCAATGACACCTTCTACGCCATCCGCGCCGTAGATTGTCGCCACCGACTCGGTATAGGCCGCGAGCGCCTGTCGCGCAGTGACCGCCTCATCGGGTAGCAATGGTTCCATGTCCCCGCCCAAAGCGCGGCGGGTGCGCGCCATCGCCATCACCACTCGCGGGTCGGAAGGCCCGATCGGCCAGTCCGATCCGAAAGCGACCACTGCACCCGCTTCAATGAATGATCGAACGCGCGCGATCTGCTCGTGGCGGTCACCAAGGCGATGCATAAAGTGGTTCGAGCCGTCTGCGCCGAACGACATGATCGAGATTCCGGGCTGCATGCTCGCGATGGCTCCACTCTCAGCAAACCCGCGCACCAAATCGTCGTCAGCGATCTCGACGTGTTCGATGCGGTGCCTTGGGGCGTCTGCAGAAGCCGGAAGCGCGGCGATGACGTCCAACGCATGCCGCACCGCAGCGTCTCCGATCGCGTGCGTGGCCGAGGCGATGCCAGCGGCGTGGAATGCCCGCAGTGCCTCCGAGTAGCGCTCGGGATCATCCCAAACGGATCGTACCGACTCGCCGAGCGCGTCGGCCTCCTGCAGCCATGCCGTGCCGTTCTCGACCGTTCCATCCAAAAAGAACTTGACGCCTTCGATCGACCAGTTCCGACCCCCATGACCCTGCAACGCAATGATCTCGTTATACGAGTAGTCGCCGTCACGCACCTCGTTACGGTAGACAGGGGAGAACCGGACGCGTAGCGGCAGCTCGGTTTCCGACTCAATGAGCTCCAGAGTTTCGGCGCAGCTCGCATCGTAGGTGAGTGAATGGGTGGAGGTAATCCCTGTTGCAGCCATCTGTTGGAACAGTGCCAACAGGGCATCCGCCCGCTCCCGCACACTTTGCACGGGGGCGGCGCTCTCTACGAGCTTCATGGCAGCAAACTCTTTGAGGTATCCGGTCGGCGTGCCGTCAGGAGTGAGCACCACCTCGGCGGTGCCAGGGAGGTCCGCTGCTCCGAAGACACCTGCTGCTTGAAGCGCCAGACTGCTCGCCACGGCAGCGTGGAAGTCGAAGAGGCGAATGAATACGGGATTCTTGGGACTGCCGAGGTCGAGGGGCTCGCGTGCGGGATCGCCTGCGAAAGCTTCTGGTCGGAGGTTCCACCCGATAATCCACTCACCCGCTTTGAGGCGTGCGGCTTCTGCCGAGAGCGCCAACACCAGTTGATCAGTGTCTCGCACCTCCCCCAGGTCAATCCCGCGCACCCCGAGCAGCCCATGCACCGGGTGCGTATGAGGATCAGAAAGCCCGGCGCTGACTGTTGCCCCGGCGAAGTGGTGGCGCTCGCCGTTCTCGCTGAGTCGCCAGCGGTCCGCGTCATCGCCGCTCCCCAACTCGGCGACCTCACCTGAGCGCACACCGATGGCGGTCACACCGGTGGGACCGTGCTCGCCCGTGTCGATGCGTTTGGCCGTGAGGATCAGGTCGAACTCAGTATCTGGAGATGACATCACGCGGCATTCCTTCCCTGTGGCGGTTCCGCAGCCTGGAACAGCTGACGGGTGTACTCCTCGCGTGGCGCAGAGAAGATGGTTGCAGTGTCGCCGTATTCGATTAGCTCACCATGCCGCATCACGGCAACGCGATGCGAGAGGTGACGAATCACGGCAAGGTCGTGCGAAATGAAAAGCAGGGTGACCCCCGTGCGTGCCTGGATATCGGCGAGGAGATTCAGAACCTGGGCTTGCACCGACACGTCGAGCGCACTGGTGGGTTCATCGAGCACGATGAGCTCGGGGTCCGTCACAAGTGCGCGGGCGATGGCAATGCGCTGACGCTGGCCGCCCGAAAACTCCCGGGGGTAAAGCTCCGCTGCCTCGGCCGGGAGCGCGACGAGATTCAGACACGCGCGCACGCGATCCTCGACCTCATTGGCCCGCGCACCCTGGGCGCGTAGCGGTTCACCGATCGACCTCCCCACTGGGTGCCGGGGGTCGAGAGTGTCATTGGGATCCTGAAACACGATCTGCACCCGACGGCGATGCTCGCGCAGCGCCGCACCGCGCAACTGCGCGATGTCGATCCCGTCGTAGCGCACCGCTCCGCTCGTTGGGGATTCAATGCGCAGGGCAAGGCGAGCGAGCGTACTCTTTCCAGAGCCTGATTCGCCGACGACACCGAATGTCTCCCCGCGGCGCAACCCGAGAGAAATCCCTTTGAGTGCTTGGACGCGGCCAAACGGAGGCACCCGGTATTCCTTCGTTACGGCGTCGAAGCTTAGGAAGGTTTCGGGCTGCAAGGGATCTGGCTCGTAAGTCAGCACCTCGGGCGGCACATCGACTGTATCCGCGTTGGGAGCCATCGCTTCACTCACCACGCTCAATCGGCTTCGGGGCGGGATGTGCGGCCCTGGCGCGCAGAGCACGAGGGCTGCCGTGTATGCATGTTTCGGATTGCTGAGCACTTTCGCGGGTGGCCCTTGTTCGACGATCTTCCCCCGGTACATGACATTGATGCGGTCGCAATTCGCCCCGATCATGGTGAGGTCATGCGAGATAAGCAGGATACTCAGGTTGAGCCGGTCTTTTAGCTCCATGAGGAGGTCGAGGATCTGCGCCTGGACCGTCACATCGAGCGCGGTCGTCGGCTCGTCAGCCACCAGCAGCGCGGGGTCTCCGGCGAGAGCAATCGCGATCATGACCCGCTGGCGTTGACCGCCCGAGAGCTGGTGCGGGTACTGCCGCATCCGAATGTGCGGATCGGGCATGCGAACGAGTTCGAGCAACTCGAGCGCACGCTCGCGAGCCGCGCGTCGGCCCGCGAGCCCGTGAATCAACATCACCTCGATGATCTGATCCCCGATCCGCATGACGGGGTTCAGCGCAGTCATGGGTTCCTGGAACACCATCGACGCCACCCGGCCGCGCAGGTTGCGCAGTTCGCGGGGCCCAGCTCCGAGCATTTCGTTGCCTGCGACTTCGAGGTGTCGAGCCGTGACAATCGCCTGCGGAGGCAATAACCCCATCGCAGCCATAGCGATCGTCGACTTTCCCGATCCCGACTCTCCAATTACGCCCACCACCTCGCCCGGCGCTATGTGAAGAGAAACGTCATCGACTACCGGGCTGCCCGGCTGGTAGGCGACGCTGAGGCCCTCGATATGGAGTGTGCGCTGCTGGTTCATTGCTCTCAATCCTTGGTTCGAGGGGTTTCCGCCGAATCGCGGAGACCCCATCACCACTTCGTTCGCGCCTATTGCTCGATTGACGCGTTCTTCAGGTTGATCCTTCCCATGAACGGGTCAGGGGTGTAGCCCTGCACCTTTGGCGAGAGGTACTCGTACCCCATCACGCTGGAGGCCGGGATCAGCAGCAGTACCTTGTCCGTGATTTCATTGGTAGCTTGCTGCACGAGCGCGCGTCGCTTGTCGACGTCGGGCTCGTGGATCATCTGCTGCACAAGTGCGCGCGCAGATTGAGCGTCGGGATTGTCGCCCCAGAAATCGAGCACGCTGCCGCTGGTCGCTGCGAAGTACCCGCTGACGTCGGACTGCGCGATCATCGGGATCAGCAGCAGTCCGGACGGGGCCGGCGCACCACCGAAGATCGCGGTGATGTTCGACCACGCTTCGGCTTTGAGGTTCAGGGTGATACCTGCCTGCTTGAGCTGCTCCTTGAGAACCTCGAGCATTGGCACGTCAGCCGCACTGATGTCGCCGGCGTAGGTCAGGTCGATCGTGACGTCGCTGTAGCCGGAGCCGGCGATCAACCGCTTGGCCTCTGCGAGATCGTACTGGTAGTAGGGCGCATCAGCGGGTTCCTCGTCGAGTTTGCGGGGATCGCCGGGCGGCACGGGCAAAGCCAGCGAACCCTGACCACCCATACCCACCTCAATGAGCTCCTCACGATTAATGGCGAGCGAGACAGCGCGGCGCACATCGATGTTCTCGAGCGGCGTGCCCGCTGCCGAAATCATGAGATTCATATTGCGCAGCGCGGGCGAGGCGCCAGGCACGAAACCCGCCGCTTTCGCTTGGTCGGCGATGACCGGATCGGAGATGTCAGCGGCCTCTACAAGACCCTGCTGCAGCATCGCCAAACGAGCGGAGTTGTCACTCGCCTGCACCCATTCGATGCCGTCGAGCTTGACCTTGTCGGCGTCGCGGTACCCCTCGTTCTTCTTCAGGATGAGTTTGACCCCGTCCTCCCAGCTCTCGAACGCGAACGCTCCAGACCCGTTAGCGGAGCGCATGCGCTCGTCTTCGGAAGTAGTCTCGTACCAATCCTTGCTGAAAATGAACATCCCCGACCACGCTGACGCGATCGGCAGGAACGCACCGTTGGGTTCATCGAACTGCACTTCGACTTTCCCATCATCGGTTGCTCGGGCCTCGCGGAACCCCGCGAGCTGATCTGGCGCTCCCGGTGCGGCCAGGGATACCGAATACGCGACGTCCTCCGCTGTAAGCGGCGTCCCATCGGCGAAGCTGACGTCATCACGAATCGTGAAGACAAACGTTTTCCCATCGGTGGCGTCCCAGTCGGTCGCGATGCCCGGCTGAAGTGTTCCGTCATCGTCCACCGTCAGCAGCGTTTCGTACATCTGCGCGAGCACGATGCGATTGGCCAGCGGCTGCGTTCCATTCACCGGGTCAAGACCACCGGTCACGGGGAGGGAATCGACGCCGTAGCGCAGCACTCCCCCGCTGGCGGAACTCTCCTGGGATGCGGCATCAGGGTTCCCGCTACAGGCAGTGAGTGTGAGCATCGCAGCGAGCGCGGCGCCGATGCCGGCTCGAAGTAGCATGCGTTTCTTCATGGGAGATTACTCCATTTCTTGGGTACGGATGGTGCGAGTCGTGGGGCGCTGCGGAGGCGATTCGTCCCCGGATTTCCGCGGGCGTGCCGCCCGCCCGGGTCGCGACCCTGCGAGCAGCGCGATCATTGCCATGAGGACGTTGCGTCGGCGCGTGGTCCCACTGCCAATCGACTTTTGCAGCCCGTCGGCGAGCAAATTCCAGGCGACCACTTGCAGGAGAATGAGTAGCGAAGGCAGCACGATCAGGTAGGGGTACGTAAGCATGTACTTCTGGAACTCGTTGACCATGCGGCCTGCCGAGGGGTTCGGTGGCTGCACACCCTGTCCGAGGTAGCTCAGGGTTGCCTCGACGAGCACGGTTTGGCCGGCTACCCCGGCCATTGTCACCAGCAGCGGGGTGGCCACGTTCGGCAGGATATGGCTGACGGCGATGCTCCAACGCGACCGGCCTGCAATCTCAGCCGCCGTGATGAAGCCTCGCTCCTTGATCGCAAGTATTGGACCGCGCATGATTCGAGTCAGCACGGGCGCGAAGAGAACCGTCATCGTGAGCAGCAGGGTGACGGTGCCGGGTCCGAGAATCGCTTTGATAACCAGGGCCATCAGCAGACCGGGGATCGAGAGCACCAGATCTGTGGCGCGCATAATGAGACTGTCCCAGATACCACCGAAGTAGCCGGCGATCAGCGCGAGGCCGATTCCGACTACCGCTGCGAGCAGCGTCGCGACGACCGCGAGTTGCAGCCCACCGAGCGCGGCCGTTGACAGGCGCGCAGTCATCTCCCGGCCGAGGTTGTCGGTTCCCAGCAAGTGCTGCGCAGACGGAGCAGAGAGTGCGTCGGGCCCGTAGCTTTCCGCGTCGACACCAGGCAGAAGACTCGAGAGAGCGAAGAGCACGAGGCCAACGAAGAGCCCCAATCCAATCCGAAGTTCCCAGTTCCCCTCGCGCCGGCTTGCTCGACGACTCGGTCGCAGTGCTGTGATGTTCACTTTTTCACCAGCCTTACTCTCGGATCGATCAATGGATAACTGAGGTCGACCAGCAGGTTGATCAGGACGTAGAACGCCCCGAGAATCACGACGTAACTCTGAATCGCGGGGTAGTCGCTGGTGTTCATGGCGGCAATCAGTGCGGTTCCCATACCGGGCAGCGTGAACACGTTTTCGACCACGATGGTGCCACCGATGAGCAGCGCCATTGTCGTTCCGACGACGGTGACGACCGGGATGAGGCTATTGCGCAGGGCGTGCCCGAACACGAGTCTTAGTTGCGATGCTCCCTTGGCTCTCGCCGTCCGGATGTAATCCTGATCAAGCGCGTCGAGGAGTGAATTGCGCACGTAGCGTGTCAGCACGGCGCCGCTGCCGAGTCCCAGCAGCATCCCCGGCACCAGCAGCGATGCGAGGTGGCCGGTTGCACTCTGCTCCCAGCTCTGGTAACCGAGAAGCGGAAGTCGCAGGGTGAACGAGTTTACGACCACCACGAACGTCGCCGCGATGAATTCAGGGAGGGAGATCAGTAAGAACGCGAGGGCACGAATGGAGACATCGGGAACGCGGCCTCGCCAGAATGCCGCCGCGGTGCCGAACGTTAGTCCAAAGAGCACGGCGATGACCGTCGCGATCAATGCGAGTTCGATCGTTACCGGTAGACGGCTCGCGACCTGCTCCTGCAGGAGTACGGGCATGGTGAGCGAGCGGCCGAGGTTTCCGGTGAGCAGGCCCCCGAGCCAAGTGAGGTACTGCTCGGGCCACGGTCGGTTGAGGCCCAACTGCTCGCGGATCGCGGCGATCTGCTCGGGCGTGGCCGAGTCGGTATCGACGATGTTCGCGACTGGATCGCCGGGAATCAATCGCACGATCAAGAAGCAAAGGATCGAGAGAGCGAAGAGCACTCCGATTGATGCGGCAAGCCTTCCCGCGATATAACGCAACACGGCGATCCTCACCCTTCTTCGCCGGCGCCTGCCGGAACATCGATCGGGATCCGCAGGCGACTGTCGAATTCGGGGCCCGCGAGCAGCGTCCAGCGTCCCCGTGTGCGCAACTCTTCGTGCAGGATCTGCAGCGGTGGCCTTCCAGCGGCGGGTGGCCGCGCGAGGAAATCACGCCCCTGGACCGACAGCACCAGCGTCTCACCCGCCGCGAAGCGCGTCGCCTGCGCCCAGATCTCAACCTCAAGGCAAACGGGCCGACCTGGTTCGAGCGGCTGTTCGCCGGTGTGAGGATGCCAGGGCACGAGCGCGGTCGAGCGCACGGCATCGATTGCGCGGTGGCTCGCCCGCAACCACCCCAGCGCTACAGGACCATCGTCGAAGAGGGCATTCACTGGGAAGGTCACTTCGTCACCCGCGCGGTTGAGCTTACCCACTGCAACGAAAACGTCGGCGTCGAGTATGTCGAGGGTGGGGTTCGCTGGGGCCTCATTCGCATCATCGACCCGCAGCCAGAGGCGAAGCGACATCGGTCCGATCAACTCCGTATCACGCTCAAAGACGTAGCTGAATTGCGCCGTTTCCGCGCGCGGATCGAATTGCACTTCACTTTCCGGTGCAGGCGACTCGACCAGCCGGGCGGTACCCGCGTGAAGGAAGAGCGACCGGTGATGCTCTGACGGTGGCCATGCGGGTGCGGTCCGCCACGTCGAGCGTTGCTCACGCGGATCATCGCGCACTTCGAGGTGCACGCGCGGCCAATCGCGTAGCCCGCGATCCTCCCCCTTCAGGAATGTGTCAAAGAACGCGAGCTGTCGCGCGCGACTCTCGGGGGCGTAAAAGTGACGCCACTTCTTCTGCCCGTGCACCTCAAGCCACTTCTGCGCGGAACCCATGGCTGAGAACGCATTCAGTGTCCCGCGCGTGTGCAGCCCGTGGTCACTCCACGACGCCACCACGTAGGCGGGCACCGCGATCTCGTGCAGCGGGCCGTACTTTTCGGCGTAGTACGGATCGTCGAGTGGCCGGGCGATAATGTTGGCCTGAGGATCTTCCGTGGCGGTGAGTGAATATGACACGTTCTGGGCCACGCGGGGCCGGAATCCGGTCTCGGGGATCCCGCCATGTGTCGCGAACTCTCGGTACCAGTCCGAGAAGCACTCCCAGGGGCTGATGGCTTTGAGACTGGGCGGGCCTGCGACAGCAGCTTGGTACTGGCTCCCGGCGAGATAGGAGACGCCGAGCATTCCGACCGACCCCGTGCACCACTCGCGCGCGCCGATCCACTCGATGGTGTCGTAAAGATCATCCCTCTCCTGCGGTCCGTTGTGCGGAAAGACGCCCTCTGAATGCCAGAGCCCTCGAGGGTCGGCGAGCAACACACCGTAGCCGTTCGCACACCAGAACACCGGGTCAGGTGCTTCGAAGCCGGTGAGTGGTGAGATCCATTCGGGATCGACGTCGGCTCCGGGGAAGGTTCGATCCGTGATCCAGTGCTTGCCATACGGCCCCCAAGCGAGCAGCACGGGGACCGGGTCGCCACCTTCCGGCAGAAAGGCGTCCACATAGATAGTCACACCATCGCGAAGAACGACGGGCAGATCCTTCTCGATTCGCAATCCGTGCCTGGAGAGGCGTTCGCGCGCGAGTGGTGGAGGAGCCGGCTTGCCGGTGACCGTGATCGGGTCAACCCCGGGCCGTGTGATGATGCCGCTCATCTGTTATCGCCGCTGGTCGAGAAGCGGACATCGGGGCGCGGCAGCTCGAGGTGCTCACGCAGGGTCTCGCCAGAGTACTCGGTGCGGAATAGCCCGCGATTTTGCAGTTCGGGAACGAGTTGCGCGCACATCCGTTCGAATCCGCCGGGGTTGTACGGTGCATTGAGGTTGAAGCCGTCGCAGGCTCCCGCTTCAAACCACTGCTGCATGCGGTCGGCGACGGTTGCTGCCGTACCGACGATCCACTGGTGCCCCGTCGAACGGGCTCGATCGAGAACGAGCTCACGCAGCGTGAGTCCGCCTTCTACTGCCTTGCTGCGGAAGATGTTCTGTCGGCTGCTTAGCTGACCCGGGTCGGGGAGACGCTCCTCGGGAATGCGCTCGTCCAGATCGATGTCGCCTAGTTGGATGCCGAAATCGGCCGCGATCTGACGTCGGCCTTGGTCGTAATCCAACATCTCTCCGAGTGCGGCAGCGATCTCCTCGGCCTCAGCAAGGGTGTCACCAATCACCGGAACGATTCCGGGCAGGATCTTCACACGTTCAGGGTCGCGACCCGCGTCTGCGACGAGACCTCTCAGCTCACTTGCGAAATCGATGGCGGTCGGCAAGTGCGGTTGCGCCGTATAGATTGCGTCGGCAATCGCACTTCCCAGCGCCTTCCCCGGGCCCGATGAGCCCGCCTGCACAATCACGGGTCGCCCTTGCGGAGAGCGCGGCCCGGTCAGCGGGCCCGCGACGGAGAAGAACTCGCCGGAGAAATCTATGGGACGCACTCGCGTCGGATCGAGCCAACGGCCTCCATCCCGGTCCACGACGACCGCGTCGTCCGACCAGCTGTCCCACAGGGCATTGACAATCTCGACAAACTCACGCGCGCGCCGGTACCGTTCAACGGGGTCGGGCATCTCAGCGAGACCGTAGTTCGCGAACCCGTCGGTCGATGTCACCACATTCCAGCCCGCGCGTCCGCCTGACAGATGGTCGAGGGCCGCGAGTTGACGGGCGGCGTTATAAGGCTCGGTGAACGAGGTCGAAATCGTTCCAATCAGCCCGATCCGCGAGGTCCGTGCGGCAATCGCCGAGAGCACCGTCATCGGCTCGTAAAAGCCGTTCATCATGGTATCCCCCCGCATGGCACCGTTCGCGTGTGAGACATCGCCGAAGAAGACCGCATCGAGCTTCGCTCGTTCGGCCATCTGAGCGAGCGACACCACGAAGTCGAGCCCGGGTACGTCCTCGGCACAGCTGCCGGGCAAACGCCAACTGTTGCGGTGGTAGCCGAGTGGCAGGAGAAAGGTCGTCAGCGTCATCTGGCGGGTCATGGTGTGCCTTTCGAGAGCATCGTTTCGGAGCGAGCGCGGGTCAGGAAGCGAGCGGTCGGAGCGCACCGACTACGCGCGAGTCCTGCTTCGCCGCCAGCAGTTCGTCGTCCGAGTCGGGAGCGTGGACCCGGAACCAGAGTTTCGAGATCTTCCACCTCGATTCGACGCGGCGATACTCACAGCGGTATTTGCCTTCAGACCAGGGTCCCCAAACGCGAATCGTGCCGAGGGCGGTGTGGAAGTCGCTTTGTAACCGATGCCAGATCCACTCTCCGGTAGCAGTGTCGCCGTCGACGGTGATTACCGGAGAAGAGAGGATGTACCCGTCTCGGGTGCGCACAACGTGCTCGAGGTCATCGGCGAACATCTTCCGGATCTCGGTGCGGCCTCGGTGTACGCCGTGATTGCGAATGTCGCAGTAAGCGTCTTCGGTGTAGTGATCAGCGACGCGATCCCAATCGCGGTCTGCAAGGGCTCGTACGTAGTCGTTGTGCACCTCAGCGATCTGCTGCGCTGCTTCGAGTCGCTCTACTCGGAAGAGCAACTCCGTGACCAGCGGATCGGGGGATGAGGTCGACATGGGGCTCCTTCGATGAACGCGACAGTGCGGGGACCAACCTGAGCGTGGCCGCCGTTTGGCGCCCCGCTCTCGGGCCTGACGAGACGCTATCACCGAATTCGACATTTAGTCAATCTCCAAACTACTTTCACTAAGCTTTTCGACCAATGTGGCTTGATTGCAACGATTTCCAGTGTAAAGTTAGTTCAAACATGGATGTTCTAGGATGATTTATCAGCGGGCAGCCGGTCCCGCTGCGAACTGAAAGCGAGGCGCCCACCATGAGCGAAACCGATGAGACCGCAACTGAGGCGCATACGAACGATCGGTTCGGCTCGTTCCTTGAGCGTGCTCGTCACCGCGCTCGTTCCCGGTTTCCCGAGGCGAGCCTCGAGGATGCCACGGCAACCGGTCTCGTTCTTCGGCGCATCAATCGCCTCATGATGGACGATGCCGAGAACGAGGTCCTCCGCCCCGCCGGATTGTCCTGGACTGAGTTCCGCGTTTGCTTCTCGCTGTGGGTCTCAGGATCGCAGCAACCGCACGAGGTGGCCACGTCGACAGCCATGAGCCGTGCATCCGTTTCGACCACGATGAAGGGGCTCAAGAAGAAAGAGCTCGTCGCCACACGCGACTCCACCACCGACCTTCGATCCATCATGATGACGCTCACCCCCGGTGGCATCGAGCTCGTCGAACGAGCGCATGCCGAGCACCAGGCGCTAATCGAGGACTGGCTTTCCCCGCTCTCGCCCCCCGAGCGCATGATTCTGCAGGGCCTGCTTGGCAAGATCATGCTCGGGCCGCGAGCACAGCCATACGCGGATGGACACGCTGTAAACAGTTAGTCCTTGCTTTTCCCTATCCACACTCGCCCCTTCATGAAAGGCGCACTTATGACACAGCAGTCCTCTCCTCTCACCCCGGTCAACGATGTCGCGTTTCGCAGCGTCATCGGCCACTTCGCCTCGGGGGTGACGATTATCACCACCGCCGAGGGTGAGCACTTGCACGGCACTACTGTGTCGGCGTTCAGTTCACTGTCACTCGACCCACCCATGGTAATCGCGTGCCTCAACCGTTCCAGCAGCACCCACGATGCGCTGATGCGCACGGGTCGGTTCGCGGCGAGTATCCTTTCGGCGCAGCAGGGCGAGCTTGCTGTTCGCTTCGCGCGCCCACTTGAGGATCGCTTTGCCGGGGTCACCGTCGATTTCGGTGATGCGGATCTCCCGCTTCTGGAGGGCCGGCTCGCGGGGATCGAGTGTGAGATTACCGAGACGCACGTTGGCGGCACGCACACCGTGTTTTTTGGGCGAGTGCTG
The DNA here is from genome assembly GCF_037145595.1 of Leucobacter sp. USHLN154. Classification (NCBI taxonomy): domain Bacteria; kingdom Bacillati; phylum Actinomycetota; class Actinomycetes; order Micrococcales; family Microbacteriaceae; genus Leucobacter; species Leucobacter sp. USHLN154. Next base: position 69,219 of record NZ_JBBCXF010000003.1, on the reverse strand, counting down.
ACCGCTTCAGTAGAGCCTGGAGAACCACTGACCTACTACCGGGGACAATTCGGCGAGTTCGCGGGTGCTCGCGAGCGATCCGCTCTCGCCTCGGCGCGACGCTGGATCCTGCAGCGCGCCGTACCAATTGGCGGCGAGATTGATGTAGAACTCATGGCTTCAGACCTCGGAATCAGCACGACCGCGGTCTTCAATACGCTCGTGAGCTTGAGTACCGCCGGACTCGTGGCAAGAGATGAGGAAGACGGCACATTCCGCATTGCCCCATTGACCGCTGAGTCGGTCGACGAGCTCTATCGAACGCGGTTCGCAATTGAGATCGGCGTCGTCGAGGAGTACCTTCGTAACGCCGACTCCACCGACGTCGATCGGCTCGTGGAGCGTTCCCGCGAGCTCGCGGCACTTCCCCTCGACACCGCCGACGAGCTCGAGTCGTTCCTCGAGAGCAATCTCGATTTTCATGCCGCGGTCGTCGCTCTTTCAGGCTCCCGAGAGCTCGGTGAGCGGTTTCGGCAGTGCAGTGTCGCGGCCGCCTGGCTCCCCACCCTGAATGATCGGCTCTGGCAGCAGCAACTCGGCCATGAGTTGCTCACCGGCTACGCAGAAGCACTCAGCGCACGCGATGTCGCGGCAGCGCGCGCAGTGCTGCAACGACAGCGAGATTTCGTGCGCAACGCGGCCCGATCGGCGATATCAGTGCGCGGTGGCCTGATGTGAAAAGTGAATGCCAGATACCTGGACAGTCCTTTGCTGAACGGACCTGCCCAGTTGACCGGATAGCGTTTCCTGGAGCCGCATCACGAGATCTCTTTTAGCTTTCAGACGTTCGACGCTCCGGGCATGTATTGGTTGCCCGCGGCATCGCGTGGACTGTTAGGTTTCGGCTGCCACACGGGCGTTTGCCCACGGAACAGCTACTCGCAGTCAATGGCAGGCGTCTAGGAGCTAATTCGGGGCCCCGTGCTTGACGTATCTGAGCACGGGGCACCGTCATACCCGGTGTGACTTTCAAGGACAATATCAGGCACTGATTAGAGCATCGGTTGACGCTTCTGGAGCTTTTCAGCTTCAGGCGTGGAAGCCCGTATTTGAGATTCTCTTTGCCTAGCCGAAACTGCTACTCCTGGGACTCCCCAGTTGACGATCATGAAGGTTCGTTCAGCGCTCTTGTCTGAGGACGAGAACGACAACTCGGTCACGTCGCCTACGGAACCGATCTCAAGTACCAGACCATCGGGCGTAATCACCTCTGAGCCCTCAAGGTCGCAACCTGGCACTCCGCGAGCGGCAAGATCCTCGATCTTGATCTTCATCAACGAGCAGGTGGGAAGGTCTTCAAGTCCTTCGGGGACATCAACACCTTTTGGTGCACACCCAAAGAGCGATGCACTGAAGAGCAGAAGGACAGCTGCTTTCAAAGCCCGCGAAAGAGCCATATCAATGACCGTAACGGAACCGACTCGCAGGGACATCTCCTCCAATAGGAAGTCCGATGGAGGACCGCAACGGGGAATCAAAGGGCGAGCCCGCACGATCCGCAGGCTGGGCTGCAGGATCGACTCTGAGCGCCGCTGCGGCGATCTGGCAATCACGTTCCCGGTTGTGTGCGTGGGCGTGTTCGCGGCCGAGCGGTTCGTCGGTATCGATGCCGTACAGGTCACGGAAGCACGCGACGGTGACCGCACGCCTTCGCCATTCCGCTTCGGCCCCCGGGAGCTGCTCTCCAAGCGCTTCGAGCCACGGTTCCTTGTCGGCGATCGCGCGGTCGACGACGAGTTCGGCACGGAGCTGCATCGCGAGCTCACGATCTTTCAGGGCCTGACCGAAGTCGGGATCTCCGAAGTCGGGGGCTGGTTCGATGAGGCCGGCGATATGGTGCACCGTGTCGGTGCTGCGGAGATGATCTGGGGCGTCGAGCGCGTCGGGGTCGATACGGTACTCCGTGCGGAGCAGGTGAGCGAGCCGTGCGGCGACATCTCGAGTACTCCCCCGGTCTATGCGCTCGAGCGCCCCGCGCACCGCGTCTTCGAGGGTGGAGTCGGCGGCGCCCTCTAACGCGGTGAGCATCCGTCCGAGATGGAGGCTCGAACGGGTCTCGTCCGAACCGATGCCGAAGGGGGCCAGTCCCGCACGCCCTACTCCTTCGGCTCCCATTGCGTGTGCGGTGGGGGCCTTTACTTGAAGTGGTCGAGACATCTCGGTCCGCTGTTTGCCGATCAGGTCGTAGATCCTCACGTCAAACGCGCTTCCGAGATCACGTCTGCGCCCTCCAAGCCCCGGGGTTTTCTTGCTGAGAGCGGAGGGATGCACTCCGGCGCGGAATACCGCCTCCTTTTGCAGGCCACGCAACGCCACCTTCCACCGCTCGGCAACGGGCAAAGCCCGTCTCCGCGGAAGTTCAGGCCTCCCGCGCGGCTCGTCTGCGAACCGCCCTCGATGATGCGCAGCGAATGAACATGCCACTGCTGCAGGGCTCTGAGAAGCAGATCCCTTGTGGCACCTCACTGCGCTACGACGCACTGCAGCTCTTGCACGAAGAGCTCGTGCAGTCGGAACGGATGGCTGAGGACGAGTACGACGAGAAGGTCACGACGCTCGCGCGCAGGATCAATCGGGCAGAGTTCTGGATCGAGCACCAGGAATCGTCCGTCGACGATTTCCTCCTGGATCTCGCAGACCCAGGTGATCAGAACATCGGCACGGAGAACCCGTTCTAAAAGGAACTGGGACACTCTCGCACCTGAGAGATCGCCCTGCCGCGGTAATAACCGTTGGCAGGGCGCTCTGGTGTCTGGCAGGGTCGCTTCGACGATGCGCCTCTTCACCACGAAGTGCGAGGAGCGACGGCGATGCCAGCTTGTCAATTGGTCACACTCCGCCGCGAGGGATCACTCGGCGGCTGCAGCTGGAAGCGACCCGACCGTCGTTCCCAAAGTGGACACGGCGCCTCGCGATCGAACCGACGTTCGCGATATGGTCGTTCTGTGTACCGCCTGTCGTTTGGTTAACGGGCCTGCGTCTCATCCGCGCAGGGTTCTCCCCGGAGGGTGTCTTCTCTGACCCTTCCTGACCCCGTCAGACCACCTCCGATCGCTCGCATCGCTCGGAACTCGCCGTACAGGAGGCCTCGTGGCCACCCTCTTCTTGCCGCATGCTCGGCGATCCCGGACGATTCGGGATCAGCCCGCCGCACGCGCACGCGACCCAACGAGCGGAACGGTGCCTTCTGCACGCACGTCATTCCCACCGGACCTCTCGTCCCCACCATTCCGGGGAAGAAAGCAGTACCCATATGTCCCACCTCGAACTCACCGGCATCAGCTATACGCTGCCCGATGGCCGGCTACTCCTGAGCGACGTCGGATTCCGTGTTGGCAACGGCGCGAAAGTCGGCCTGATCGGCGCGAACGGCGCCGGGAAATCCACGCTCCTCCGCATCATCGTCGGCGATGCGACCCCCGACGAGGGCGTCGTCTCGCGCGGCGGCGCCGTCGGCGTGATGCGGCAGTTCTTCGCGTCGGGCACTGTGCATGGGCTCCTGCTCTCGTTCGCGCCCGCAATCGTTCGGGCGGCGGCGAAGCAGGTGCAGCGTGCAGAAGACGCGCTGCTCGAGAACACCGATCCACTTCGTGAGGAGGCCATCCAGATGAGCTACGCTCGCGTGCTCTCCGAATGGGGCGACGCTGGCGGCTACGAGATGGAGGTGCTGTGGGATGTCTGCACGATCGCAGCGCTCGGCATCCCCTTCGATCGGTGCCGTGATCGAGCGCTGACCTCACTGTCGGGAGGCGAGCAGAAACGGCTCGCTCTCGAGGCGCTGCTGCGCGGCGGCGATGACGTGCTCATCCTCGACGAACCGGACAACTATCTCGACGTGCCCGGAAAGCGCTGGTTGGAGGACCGCCTCCGCGCCTCAGACAAGAGCGTGCTGTTCATCAGCCACGACCGCGAGTTGCTCGCGCGCAGCGCTACCGGCATCGTCACGCTGGAGCTGGGCGCCGCAGGCAATACGGCGTGGACACATCCCGGCTCGTTTGCGAGCTACCACACGGCTCGGGACGCCCGCTTTGCCCGACTCGAAGAGCTTCGGAAGCGCTGGGACGAGGAACACCAGAAGCTCAAGACCCTCGTGCAGATGTACAAGGACAAGGCTTCCTTCAACGCCGATATGGCGAGCCGGTACCGGGCCGCACACACACGTCTCGCCCGCTTTGAAGCGGCAGGGCCGCCAGAGGAGCAACCCCGTGAACAGGATCTCGTGATGCGACTCACGGGCGGGCGCACGGGCAAGAAAGCCATCGTGTGCCGCGAGCTCGAGCTGACGGGGTTGATGCTCCCGTTCGATCTCGGGGTCTGGTACGGCGACCGGGTCGCCATCCTGGGTTCCAACGGGTCTGGCAAGTCCCACCTCCTTCGACTGCTCGCCGCGGGCGGCAGCGACCCCGAAACGGAGCATCTGCCCGGAAACGATGTGGTGATCGAACCGGTGCTCCACGAGGGCACCGCGAAACTCGGGGCCCGTGTGCGCCCTGGCTGGTTCGCGCAGACCCAAGGACGGCCGGACCTGGCCGGACGCACGCTCCTCGACATCCTCCACCGCGGCGATGATCACCGACAGGGGCTCCCCCGCGAGCAGGCGGCGCGGGCGCTCGCCCGCTACGAGCTCGCCGAGGCCTCGGAGCAGACGTTCGAAGCGCTATCCGGCGGGCAGCAAGCGCGGCTCCAGATCCTGCTCCTTGAGCTGAGCGGGGCCACCCTCCTGCTCTTGGACGAGCCGACCGACAACCTCGATCTCGTTTCGGCGGAGGCTCTTCAGCGCGCACTCCGCGCGTTCGACGGCACCGTGCTCGCCGTGACCCACGACCGCTGGTTCGCCCGCGACTTTGACCGATTCCTCATCTTCGGGCAGGACGGCGAAGTCACCGAGTCCGACGTCCCCGTGTGGGACGAAGGGCGCGTACTGAGGGGACGGTAGGAGGATCCCCCACGCAAACCAGAGCACCCCGGCACGGTGCCAATCGTGCCGGGGTGCTCTGCGAAGTTGATGAGTGCTGATCTCAGTACGTCGGATCCGCCGATGGCGCCTACTGCTGGTGCTGCGAGTCCTGAGCGGCGGGGCGTGCAGCGCGTCTTGCGTGACCTGTTCGCAGGCGCATGCGTCGCCCATGCGGGCACCTCCCAGCGAAGTTGTGTTCCATTCAGGGCTGGCATTCCGTGATCGCAAAGTATGGCTGGCATGTCGTGGTTTGACTAAGGATCGTCCCGAGCAGCAATCCAGCAAGTATCGCAAAGATTGGTACTGCGATGAGCGAGATCGGATGCAGAAGTACCGCGCGTATTGCGGCGATTGCACATGCGATCACAGAAATCGTCAGCGCCGCTACGGCACCGATGAGGCTGATAGCTTGTTCAGCCTCATCCGTCGTTGGCAGCTCAATGATCTGCCAGTTATAGACAGCGAAATCCCCGTTCATTACAAGCCAGAACGGGGAAATTGCTGCCGCGATGGCGGAGAGTCCGGATAGCAACCAGATGACTGCTGTGGACCCTCCGCCAACGGAACCAGTCGAGCTAGAGGTTCGCGAAATGACTCGTGCCACTTTCTAATCGGGTAGTGAAGCTGCGCTTTCTCCCGACCATAGATCAGGCCTCTGGGAGAGTCTCATCCGTTGTATGCCTGATCCCATGAAACGTCGCTCGGTGTGAACGTACGAATACTGGACGGCCCAACCCCACAGCAGGTCTCGGTGTTTTCTATCGAAACAAATATCGCAGTCTCGATTCTTTTGTCACGTTTCTGCCCTGTCGGTACAGGTAGTAAGTAACAAGGCGATGGGAGCGAGTCATGAACGAACAGCAGGATGCGGATATTGATGCCCGACTACGGCGTCAAGCGCGCCTCACCCCAGAGATAAGTGAGAGCACTTGCCGGCAGCTCGTGAACCGTGCCGAGGTTGAAGCGCGGACTCGTCAGAAGCGGATCCGCATTGGGCTCATCGGGTCGCTAGCTGCAGTGATTGCATTCGGGGTCCCGTCCGCGGCTGTCGCGAACGTCGTGTTTCAGGCCCAGACAGGACGATTCAACGCGAGCGAGGAACAGCGAGCCTCATCCCCCGTGGATGAGACGGAAAACGATTCCGACCCAAGCGTCTTCGACCCCGGCAGTGAAGGAGCACCGGGGGCAGAGTGGATCGACATGGGGGCCAGCGACCTCGACCAGTACATCGCATCCCGCGCGCCCCGAGATATTCCCCTTCCAGACGGTGTCACGTGGGACGACGCGCTCGCCAATTTCTTCAGCAGATTCGATCAGGACGCCTACATCGCCTCAAACGACCTGGGCGGCAGCGGGCAAGTAGCGGCTGAAAGTCTCGTCGTCGACATCATGCTCGAAAACCAGGCACGACGAGAATGGCTCACAGCCTGGTTCGAGGCGTATGACCGCGAGGATGAGGCGATGATGAGCGAAGCGGGACGGGTGCTCGGCCAGTCAGCTGATTGGCCCGCTGAAGCGGCAAGTACGCGAGGGGCCTATCTGGAGCAGATGCACGAGTGGGGACGCCTCATTGCAGCTGGGGACTACGAAGCTGCTCAGGCGTACGCCATCTACCACGAGTGGCATGACTTCTCAGACGGCAAAGACTACTCAGAATTCAGCGGAGGAATACTGTCAGGTGCACGTGTGGCCGCTCCGGAAGCAGGCAATGAGTGAAACGCGCCACATTCCAGGACGTTTCGACGACTGACATCCTGAAAGACTCGCTGTCGAAAATGGTGCCCGAACTCGTGGGGTACTTCACTCGACGGCTGGGCAATCTCGACGATGCATCGGACGCCGCAGGAGACACGCTCGTAGAGGTTCTTCGATCTCCGCGGAAAGTCCCTTCTGATCCCGATCGCTTTCGGCAGTACGTTTTTGGAATTGCGCGCCATGTTCTGGCGCGCAGTCGGCGCGGCAGGATCCGGCACAACGAGATCGCTGATCGTTTGAAGGCCGAGCTCGAGGCCTCTGAACAATACGCTGCGATACCTGAAGATCCACTGCTCGCTGACGCGATCGGACGTCTGGGTGCGAAGGATCAAGAGCTCCTGCTTCTGGTCGCATGGGAGGGGTTCAGCATCATGGACGCTGGCGCCACACTCGGCCTCAAGCCTGATGCTGCGAGGAAAAGATACTCGCGAATACGACAAGCACTCAGGACTCAGCTGGGTTGAAGCGCGAGATAGTCGTCCGCGGGAACGGTGCGCGCCTGCGTCACTAACCGCCGCTTGGAGGGAGCTACTGGCCGAGGATCAGGCCGCGGGGGATCCAACCGACAACGCGGTCGTTGAACCATTCCGGGCGTTGTAGCGGGATGCCATGACCACATTCGTCGACGACCAGAAGTTCACTGCTGAGAAGCGCAGCATGGATGGACTCGGCTGAGTCACGCATCAATCGTCGCTCTCGCCCGCCGACCATTACAAGAGCTCGGCCGCAAAACGTTGACCACGCATCGGGTAGCGTAAATTTCACGTTGTCGCCGACCGCGGCGAGGAGTGTTTCTTTCGTGATGCCAGCGCTGGTGCCGATGTAGTCCTCCATCAGGTTCGGGGTTATGAAGAGCTCACGAGCTTGCAACTTCGCAAACCATCGCATGCGAGCCAGGGGTGCGCTGATGCTGAGCGCGGCGAGCGTGAGGTCGGTGAACGGCATTGCCTTCGCTTGAGCGCTGACGACGACCACCTGGCTGACAAGGTCAGGGCGCTCTGAAGCCAGTTGTATGGCGAGCTGAGCCCCAAGAGAGAAACCGATGACGGTCGCGGATTGACCGGGGACAGTGGTAGCGAGCAGCTCTGCGATCGCGGCAGTGGTGTTCGCGTGTGAGACGTAGGGCTCAGCGGCTGACCGTCCGTGGCCGGGTAGGTCTGGAACAAGGACCGCGTAGTCCGGCTCAAGCCGCTTCCGCAAGGAGTCCCACATCCAGCCGGCAACCCCGCCGCCATGAAGAAGAAGCACAGGCGACGCCGCGTCAGGGCCAGATGAAGTGAGAAACATGATGTTCACACCTTGCCAGAGCATCCAAAGACGTTGGTCGGATTCGGCAAACGTCCGAAACTAACCGTTTCAGCTACGGGTTATTCGGGGTTTCGGCGCACAGTCGCTCTCGGACGACTTGCTCGCGTTCATCTCAGCATGGAGCGCTCGCAGCCCGGCTCACTCGTAAACAGGGGGAACAGCGGACGGTCGTGGCCATGGCTTCGAAGATATCGTGCAGCGTAGGCTCAAGACATGAACCGGTCACCAGATTGGGCCTCCGCGCTCCAAGAGATTCCGCGCCATGACTGGCCCGAGTTTCTGAACGCACATTCTGGGCTCCCCGGCCCCAGAGCGAACCTCAGCTTGCTGCGCGCCGCAGTTGAACTCGGTGACGCAGACCTGTTTGAAAGCTTGGTCGAGTCGGACGAAGAGTACGGCGTGATGTGCGCCGCAGCTTGGCAGGGCACTCAGGCATGGCATCGGGCGAGTCTGCGGCTGCTGCGGACGCACGCATTGGACGACCGATGGCGGGTACGGGAAGGTGTGGCGATCGGGCTGCAGATACTCGGCGATCGAGACCCTGCGGCTCTCATCCGCATCGCGCGCGACTGGGCACTGGATTCTGAACCGCTGCGCCAGCGTGCGGCAGTGGTGGCGATCTGTGAGCCGCGACTCCTCACAAACTCCGCGACCCGAAACGTCGCACTCGAGATCTGCCGGTTGACCACAGAGCACTTTGTTACATGGGACGACCGAATGCGCCGCTCCCCAGATGCGCGAAACCTTCGTCAAGCACTCGGCTACTGCTGGAGCGTAGTCGTCGCGTCAGACCCCGACGCTACTCTCGATGTCTTCCGAGCCCTGGACCGAAACGTTCCAGATATCGATTGGATTGTCCATCAGAACTCGCGAAAAGCTCGACTATCGCGAGTACTGCAATCTTCCAGGGCACTCCACTGACACCCGCCAGGAAGCTGCGCCTCACAGCGAGGACGCGAGTGTGCAGACAGCTCAGCTCACGGCATCGCTCCAGGTGTGTCACTCGAGCGGCTGTGAATGCCTGAAAGTGTCTGCCAGGCGGTTCTGTTCCACGTCCGCGCCGATATTCCCTGCATGGCCGCCGACACAACCGGGTATCGGTCGGCAGGACATCTTTTCGGAGTCGAACAACGCGCGCTTCTGGGATGAATCCGACCCTTCATCACTGGTGTGCGCCGCTACTACGTCCTGAACACTTCCTCCGGACCGCTCGTTACCTCGATCGATGGGCTCGCCCTCTGGCCGCTCGGCATACCCGCGCCACTGGTATGGGTGATCGTAGCCTTCATCACCAACTTCATTCCGAACATTGGCTTCGTGCTTGGAGTCATCCGACCTGCAATCCTCGCGCTCGTCATCGGCAGCCCGCCGACGCTATTCGTCGTCATCGGTGTGTGTCGTGTCGTGAACGTCGTGCTGCAAGTGCTCGTGCAGCCCAGGTTCGTGAGCGATACCGTCGACATCATACTCACGCCCATCTTCCTTCCCGTCGCGTTTTGGAGCTTCATCATCGAGCCGCTCGGTGCGATTCTCGCAATGCCGCTCATCCTGCTCGGTCGAGCACTGCTCCTCGAAAACGAACCAGAGCTTCGGTGGTCACGTTTGCTGTCCGGCGACCAGGTGTGATGTGCCGCCACCGATTCCACGGGTTGCGGATCAGACCCCCCGTCGTCGGGCCAGCGCCGTCGGGAGCGAGGACGAAGCCGCTCATGCGTACATTCCATGCGCGTAGAAGGACCACATCAGCACGAGGAACACGAACGGGTAGCACGGCAACGAAATAGCCAAGACGGTCGCGAAGATGACCCACCGCTTCCGCTCGCTCTGCACGTATGACGCTATCGATAGGACGATCGCCGCGAGCATCAATCCGTAGAACCCGCCGAAGACGACACCCTCGGGGAGCCGGATGGAGCCGCTGAAGCTGAGGAGGATCAGGACCCAGGCGACAACAACCGCGGCCAGCGCACCACGTCCGCACCACCCCCGTCGACGAAACCACTGCTGTTGGGAAGCGTCGGTGCGACTGCGCAGCTGAGGAGCCATAGGTGATGTCCTTTCCGCCCCTCTGCGAGACGCTACCGGAATCCTGATGCTGCGTCCGCCTCGGTGATGTTATGAGCGCGTAGCGCGGTGCGGCGCTGAACTGATCGATGGTGACGAGGCACTGATCCTTACTGGAAACTTCGATCACCTCATTCCCTCATCGCTCACGACATGGTGGTTGCGCTCGGCGCGCTTCCCCTCTCGCTCACCCTCAAGTCTTTCCGGACAACTTTCGACGTGCAGATGCCAGTCGGATCAGCTCGTGGTTCACGCAAACCCGCGGAGCCTCGCCAAGGGGGTGATTGCGCCGCTACGGTTTCTGTACCACTCGGTTCAGGCAGCATGAATCACAGGAGTATGACAACGCCACCACCACTGAGAGAGCGTTGGTTCTCGGATTCCTGCTCTCCGCACTCAACCCGAAGCATCTCCTCATGGGCGTCGCGATCAGATCCGCATCGCTCGCGATCGGCGAGAATATCGGCCGCGACTTCCATCTTCACCCTCATTGCAGTGTCGATCGTTGCGGTCCCGATCATTCATGAGCCGTCGGCGCGTGAACGAAAGGACAGCGCATGTTGCGAGCGCCGACGCGCAGCAGCGAAACCTCTGAACTGCAGCTGCAGGAGTTGGCCGAGGGATTGAGCAGGATTCAAGATCTCAAGGCCTGCACCACTCCTGCGCGGAATGGAGGCAGCACCGCATCAGTCCTTGCAGCTCGACATTGACCCGTGCTGACCCGCCGATGAGAGGAACCCCGGCGAGGAGCGCAGAACTCGACGCCGGATAACCGGTCGCATCGTCGAAATCAAGGCGAGTGGATTCGGCCCGTGCAGACCGTACACTCGAAGCCCAGCCGCATCGGAATCCGGCGTTGGACAGCCGTCACATGGGACGCTCCGCTGCGCGAACGACTTCCCGCAACGAAATGCCGAACGAAGGAGCCCGAGAATGAATGACCAGCAACCGGCGGAAGACAGCGCGCCCGAGCTCGATGAGTCGAGTGCATCCGACGTCGATGCAATCGCGGGCATCGCCGTGGAGGTGCGCGACACCGCGGGGGCGTCTCACGCCGATGACATCGAAGCGATGCTGCGACGGCGACTCGCGGAGTCGTCCGTCGAGGTGAGCGAAGACGATGTCCAGAACCTCGTACAGCAGATCCGCGAGGGCGACTGACGCGACTGCCCACCTCGGGCTCGGCTGGGCGCGCGTTGGTAGGGTGACGGCATGGCTTCTGCGCGTACTCGAATCTGGTCCATCAGTGCTGCGGCACTCGTTCTCGGGCTGAGCGCCTGCTCCTCAGGAGCCGCGTCATCGAGCGAACAGCCCGCGGATGGCGGGGTCGATCCGATCGAGATCGTGTCGCAGCCTGAAACAGTCGGTGAGCCGATCAGCCTCGACCTGCCTCTCGACGAGTCGGGAGCGTTCGCGTTCGATCAGTGGCCGTCGGCATGCGCATTCGCTGACGAGACGACGCTCTCGGCGATCTTCCCGCAATCCGATGAGATCGCGCAGTCGGGCACCGATCGGTCGCTGTCGATCCTGCAGGTCGGTGCGGCGGGCACGCGGGAGGTCACCGTACCCGAGGCCGACTGCACCACAAAGGTCGGCTTCCCCGTGGACGAGCTCAGGGCTTCTGACCAGAGCGTCGTGTTCGTGCTCACCACGAGTGTCGAGGCGGCTGGCGATGCCGACTTCGTGGAGCGGAACGCGACCCCGAAGAGCGGTGACGAGGTGCAGGTCGGTGATGCGACCTGCGTCGTAGCTCCGAGCGGGCTCCGGTACGACTGCGCAACGCCGCAGATCGCATTCAGCGTGACGCTCGACGCGCGCCCGTACGGCCAGTACTTCGGTGAGAGCGAGAGCAGCTACGTGGTCGACGGCGAGGAGCAGGTGTACTCCGACGACGTGGATGCGTTCCTCACCATGGCTCAGGAGAAGATCCTGCTGCCAGTGGTGACGGCGAACGTCGACCGGCTGGCCTGATCGAGACCTCGCACCGTTCCGCATCGCGGTTTCGCCGGACGGGCCCCCAGCCGAACGATGATTGCAGTGCGCGAGAGGAAGATGCCGTGAAGATCACCGTGAGTCTCCAAGTCACGCTCGACGGCGTCGCGCAGGCGAATGGCGGGAACAACGAGGTTGTCGGTCCTGGTTTCACGCGCGGAGGCTGGGCGCTCCCGCTCGGTGATGCAGAGAGCACGCGATCCATTCTCGAGACATGGAGGCGTCCCGACGCGTTCCTCCTGGGCCGCAAGACATTCGACATGTTTTCGGCTTACTGGGGTGTACGCGCGGACGACGGCGGATTCGGTGAGGCGATCTGCTCGACGCCCAAATACGTCGCCTCGAACACGCTGGTCGACCCCGGCTGGGGGCACACGACCGTCATCTCTGGCGATGTCGTCGCACAGTTGCGCGAGATGAAGGCCCAGCAGAGCGGAGAACTGCTCGTGGTCGGCAGCGTGCAACTTGTCCGTCACTTGCTCGAGAGCAAGCTCGTGGATGAGCTGAATCTGGTTCAGTTTCCCGTCATCGTCGGCGAGGGCGAGCGCCTGTTCCCACACGACGGATCCGACTTCGGACTCGAACTCCTCGAGGCCCAGGTGTTCGGCACCGGAGTCATCGACCTGACATACCGCGTGCTGGGCCCGCCCGAGTACGCCTGAGCGGAGCTTCTAGCGAGTGGCAGTGCCGGATCGACAGGGTCAGCCATTCGAAGCCGGCCGGCCGCCCGTCTCACACCGGGAATGATGTGAGAGGCCGACCGACCGAACTGCATCGACGCGATAGCCAAGGAACAGCTCACATGGCGCGCGAGGGTGGATGTCAGCTGGAAACGGCTGGCTCCCGTTGCGCTGAGCGTGCTCGGGCCACCGCTTCGGACGGAATCACCAGGGTCGGGATCGTGGCGTGGTGGAGCACATTCGACGAGGTGCTGCCGAGGACGGTCGCCGAGAAACCGCGCAGTCCGCGAGAACCGATGACGATGAGATCCGAATCGAGCCTGCCGGCCGCGTCAAGGATGGCTTCATAGGCACTCGCGACGGTGGAGGACACGAGCGGCTCGGCGAGCAGTCCCCGTGCCACGGCGAGCTCAGCGCCTTCCGCAGCGATCGTCTCGGAGGCGTCGAGTGCCGCCCGATCGAGTGCGTCGAGCGTCTCCAGGGCTGTGTGACCTTGGAGGTGCGCGGCGAAGGCAGATCAACAGAAAACAGGAGCGCGGGATCTCACATCTCGCGGAGCTTCCGCCTCAGGAACGAACGAGGCGGTTGATCGCGTCGGTGGCTTCCTTGATCTTCTCCAGGCCGGCGTCGTCGCTGAGCTTCGCTGCGTCGAGGACGCAGTGCTTGAGGTGATCGTCGAGCAGGCCCGTTGCGACTCCTTGCAGGGCACGGGTGAGCGCGCTGACCTGCGTGAGGATGTCGATGCAGTACTTCTCCTCATCGATCATCTTCGCGATGCCGCGCGCCTGGCCCTCGATGCGCTTCATGCGCTGCAGGTACTGATTCTTGTCGTCGATGTACCCGTGGTGACCGGCACTGAGGTCGTTCTCCGATGACATGGAACTCCTTCTTACTGCCGTTCCAGAATGGAACGTGTACTGGCTGCGGGGGTGAGGTCAGTGCGGCGCAGCGGTTGCGCGTTGAGCGCGACCACGATCGTCGACAGCGACATCAGAATCGCACCCACGGACATCGGGAGCACGAAACCGACCGAAGCCAGAATACCGGCCGCCAGCGGCACCGAGAGGAGGTTGTAACCGGCCGCCCACCACAGGTTCTGCTTCATCTTCCGATACGCAGCCCGGCGATGAGCGCGTCGTACGGCAGCCGCGTACCAGTGGCGAGCTGCACCGTCCGGGCAGAGGGATGCACGTCGACGACGGTATCGGCGACGACCTCGACCTGTGGGAGAGGAAGCGCGATGAGATCCGGAGGCGTCGGCCCCAGTGCCACGCCGCTGATGAGCATCCGCGTGTAGGGAGCTTCACCCGTTTGCGTCACCAGCGTCACGCGTACGTCGTCCCGGGCGGCGAGGCCGCGCGCGGCGGCGGCCCCGGCAGCTCCTGCGCCGAGAATGAGAATGTGGGGCGAATTGGTCATCTGGGGAGCTCCTGAGCGTCATGCGGAACGGTGCCGGTGTCATGCGCGCACGGTGCGCGACGGCATCCGTGGCTTCGGTGATCTTCACGTCGGCGGAGGGCCCCGGCGACGACCGCGACGAGAACGCCGCGACGCCGGTGGCCGCCCCGCGCGCGGGCGAGATCTATGCCATGTTCGCGGCGAACTTCGCGGGATCCGCGTCGAACGCGGGGCCGCAGCCGGCGCAGCAGAAGTAGTAGCGCTGACCTTCGAAGTCGCGGAACAAGCCGACGCTCTCGGCGGCCTGCTTGCTGACGGGGCTCCCGACCATGACCGGGCAGGTGGTCAGGTCGTCAGCGCCACCGCCGAGAAGGTTGTCGTGGCCGGTGCTCGTCGCGGCCGGGTTCGATGAGCTGGTGCTGCAGCAGCTGGAGGCCGCCTGGGTGTCGTGTGCCATGATGGGTTGTTGCCTTTCGTATGAGTGCCGATTGGAATGGTTCCGGGTGCTACTGCGCAGTGATGCTTCTGAACCCGCGCAGTCGGAGGCTGTTGCCGACGACGAAGACGCTGGAGAACGCCATCGCCGCACCGGCGAGCATGGGATTGAGCATGCCCAGGGCTGCGACCGGAATGGCAGCGATGTTGTAGGCGAACGCCCAGAACAGGTTCGTCTTGATGGTCGAGAGGGTCTTCCGAGACAGCCGGATCGCATCGACGGCGGCCCGCAGGTCGCCGCGCACGAGGGTAATGTCTGATGCCTCGATCGCCACGTCCGTGCCGGTGCCCATCGCCAACCCCAGATCGGCCTGAGCGAGCGCGGGGGCGTCGTTGACGCCGTCACCGACCATCGCCACCGTCCTCCCCTCCTGCTGCAGCCGGACGATGACGTCGACCTTGTCCTTCGGGAGGACTTCGGCGATGACTTCATCGATGCCGACCTCGGCCGCGATCTGTCGAGCGACAGCTTCGTTGTCACCGGTCAGCAGCACCGGGGTCAGGCCGATTTCCTTGAGGCCCCGGATCGCTTCAGCGCTGGTCGGTTTGACCGTGTCGGCGACGACCACGATGCCGCGAGGCTGCCCATCCCAGCCGACAGCGACGACCGTCTTGCCCTCGTTCTCCGCGCGCGCCTTCGCCCGCGCAACCCCTGGGGAGAGGTGCTGCGACCAATCCGCGAGCAGCGACTCGCGTCCGACCACCACCGGAATGCCGTCGACGATTCCCTGCACCCCCTTCCCCACGACGTTCGTGAAGTCCTCCGGAGTCGGCAGCGCGCCAACCTCCTGAGTGGCGGCCTTCGCGATCGCCTGCGCGATCGGGTGTTCGGAGGCGTCCTCGAGCGCGCCCGCAAAGCGGAGAAGATCCGCACGCTCCACGCCCGACTCGGTCGCGACGTCGACAAGAGCCATCTTGCCGGTGGTGACGGTACCCGTCTTATCGAGCACTACCGTGTCCACGTTGCGCGTCGATTCCAGCACCTCCGGGCCCTTGATGAGAATGCCCAGTTGGGCGCCTCGTCCGGTGCCGACCAGCAGCGCGGTCGGGGTCGCGAGGCCGAGCGCGCACGGGCACGCGATAACGAGGACCGCGACAGCTGCGGTGAACGCGGCGGTGACCGGGAACCCGGCGCCCAACCATGCACCGAGAGCGACAACAGCGATGACGATGACGATGGGCACGAACACGCCGGAAATGCGATCGGCGAGGCGCTGAACCTCGGCCTTGCCGGTCTGGGCGTCCTCGACGAGCTTCGCCATCTGCGCGAGCTGCGTGTCCGACCCGATGCGCGTCGCACGCACGACCAGACGACCGCCGGCATTCACCGTCGCGCCGGTCACCGGGTCGCCCTCGCCGACCTCGACCGGTACCGATTCTCCGGTGAGCATGGACGCGTCAACGGCGGAAGTGCCCGAAACGACGATGCCGTCGGTGGCGATCTTCTCCCCCGGGCGAACAACGAACGTGTCGCCGACCTGCAGTTCGGAGGTCGGAATCTTCACCTCGGCACCGTCACGCAGCACCGCTACTTCTTTCGCACCAAGTTCCAGCAGGGCACGCAAGGCCGCCCCTGCTTGGCGCTTGGAGCGCTTCTCGAAGTAACGACCCGCGAGGATGAACATCGTGACACCCGCTCCGACTTCGAGATAGATGTTCGCCGCTCCGTTGGAGGGCGCGATCGTGAACTCGAACGGATGGGTCATGCCGGGCACACCGGCGGTGCCGAAGAACAGCGCGTACAACGACCACAGGAGCGCGACGGAGGTGCCCATGGAGATGAGCGTGTCCATTGTGGCGGTCCCGTGTTTGAGGTTCGTCCAGGCCGCCCGATGGAAGGGCCAGGCCGCCCAGATGATGACCGGTGCAGCCAGCGCGAGCGATGCCCACTGCCAGTAGGTGAACTGCAAAGCGGGAATCATCGCCATCGCGATCACCGGCACCGTCAGCAGGATCGATCCGATGAGGCGGTGCCGCAGCTGGGTGAGCTCCGTGTCCTCCCCATCCGACGAGGGCTCCGACGCACCCGCCGGTGCGTGCTTCAGCTTGGGCAGAGCGGCCGTGTAGCCGGTTTTTTCGACCTCAGCGATCAACAATGCCGGGTCGTACCCTTCGGGCACTGAGACCTTGGCCTTTTCCGTGGCGTAGTTGACCGTTGCCTCGACGCCGTCGAGCTTGTTCAGCTTCTTCTCGATCCGGTTCGCGCAGGAGGCGCAAGTCATCCCCCCGATCTCCAGCTCGAAGCCGGGCCCGCCTGTTGGGGGCGCTGATGTACTCATCGTCTTCCTTCCTTGAGCATTGTCGTCGCGGTGGCCGTACCCAACGGGTCAGTGGCCGCCGGCATCGCCCGAATGGGTTTCGTCACTCGCGCCGTGCATCTCCCCGTGGCCGGCGTCGACGACGAATTCGGCCGTGTGCACGGTTCCATCGACTTGGAAGTCGAAGTAGAGGAGATAGCGGCCAGCAGTGGGCGCCTCGGCCATGAATCCGATTTCAGGGCCTGCCGTGCTGCCAACGCGAGGCGCGTCGCCCTGAGCGTGGACGTGCAGATACGCCAGATCCCCATCGCGAAGCGCGACCAAATGGCCGAATGCTCCGAGGTACGGCTCGAGCGCAGTGACCGGCTTCCCGTCGCGTGCTACGGAGACCGTGACATCACTCGTGGTTCCGGCGGTGAGATCTCCGTCGAGGGTGACGTCGAAGCCGTCGACCTCTGCAGTGCGCCGCACCTCTGACGTGACGGGAGCGAAGGTGCCGGCGACCTCTACCGTGCGCGTCAGCGTGACTCCCTCTGCTCCCTCCGTCGCGGGGGTGAAATCGGCATAGACACGGTACGTGCCGGCAGAATCCCATGCCCACGGCAGAGACCATGTCCCAGTGGCCTCATCGAGTTGCGGGTGGACGTGACGGAACTCGGCGCCGTCCGTGCGGACGACGATGAGGTGCAGGTCTTTTTCGTGCGCTTCAGCGAATTCTGTGACCGCTTCACCCGAGAGTGTCTGCACCTGAAAGCTCAGCTCACCTCGTGCGCCGACGGCTCCTGGCGCGGCTATCGGCGCGAGCACGAAGCCGCCCGCTTCGATGGAGACGCCGTTCGGGGTGCTCTCTTCCGTCTGCGCCTCGTTCGTACTCTTGCCCGCATCATGCTGGTTCATTTCGCCTCCATCCGTCCACCCTGCAACAACACGGTCTGGAATGACGGCTCCGGCGGCCGCGAAAGCACCGCCGAAGGCCACTGCTAACCCCGCACCGTAGAGCGCGAGGCGTGCGCCGGCACGCATCAGGCTCTCACCGCCGTGTAACCGGCCTCCGCGACCGCAGCAAGCACCTGCGCGTCGTCGATCTCACCCCGACCGGACACGACGAGCTCGCCCGTCTGTGCGCTGATCGCGATCTCCTCGATGCCGGGGATCTCCTCGACTTCTTCTCGAATCGACATCTCGCAGTGCCCGCAGGTCATGCCGGTCACTTGGTAACGGTTCACATTCATCGATTGCGCCTCCTCATTCTATACCCCCATGGGGTACCAATACGACCCACAATATACCCCCTGTAGGTATACCGCAAGGTCAACCCACGGTTGGCATCGTCCCGAGATCGACTCGCCTAGCGTCGAAGCATGACCGTGGATCCTCTCTCCCCCGCCCTTCCGGCGCCACAGCGATCCTCCCCTCTGGGAGCAGTCCGGTTGTCTGCCACGGGCCTCCGCGTCCGCTACGGCGAAGCGGTGGCGCTGGACGGCGTCGATGTGGAGGTGCGTGACAGCGAGTCCGTGGCGATCATGGGTCCCTCTGGATCGGGGAAGAGCACCCTGCTCTACGCGATGGCGGGAATCATCAGGCCAGCAGAGGGAACGGTGACGCTTCGCACGCGCGAAGGGGTCGAAGAGCTCGGGAGCCTGTCGGATGCAGCCCGGTCGGCGGTGCGCCTGCGGGAGTTCGGCTTCGTGTTTCAGCAGGGCATGCTGATCCCCGAACTCACGGCGACGGAGAACGTCGCGATACCTCTGCTCCTGATCGGCATGGGGAAGCGCGCCGCGATGGAACGCGCGACATCCCTCTTGGAGGACCTGGGTCTCTCGGGCCTCGCCGGGCGCAGGATCGGCCAGCTTTCAGGCGGTCAGGCGCAACGCGTGGCAATCGCTCGGGCCCGCGCGACGAACGCTCCAGTCGTCTGCGCCGACGAGCCGACCGGCGCGCTCGATTCGAAGACGGCGTCGGAGGTGCTGGATGTACTGCTCGCCGAGACCACAGCACAGGGGCGGGCGCTGATCATCGTGACGCACGACGAGGACGTGGCACGCCGCTGCTCCCGGGTGGTTCGACTGCGGGACGGTCGCGTCGTCCACCGCGAAACGCGATGAGCGCTCGTCGAGCCCGAGTGCACGCCCGACTGTCCGCGCTGTGGTTGCTGGTGAAGCCCGCTCGGCATGGTCTCCCGGCATTGCCGATCCTCGCGTATGCCGTGATCTCTGCGGTGGTGCTGAGCGTCGTCGTGTTGGCCCGGGCCTACTGGAACGCCCCGGACCCCGAAGGCGTTGGGCAGTACCGGGTCCTCGCGGCGGCTATGATGGCGGCGCTCGTGGTGCCCGTCGGGACTCTCGGCGCGACCGCTGCCCGACTCTCCGCCAGGCGCCGCGAGGATCGGCTTGCGACACTGCGGTTGATGGGCGCCTCATCGACCTGGGTGCGAGGAGTCGCGCTTGTGGAAGCTGCACTGATCGCGGGCGGGGGCGCTCTCGCAGGTCTCATGCTCTACGTGCCGCTCGTGCCGTTCCTCTCGCACATCGAGGTTGCCGGCAGCCCACTGGGTGCGGATCACGCATGGCTCTCGTCGCCGCTCGTCGTAGCGCTCCTGCTCAGTGTCGTGGTGGTCGCGATAACGAGCGCAGGTGCGAGTCTGAGACGAGCCTTGATCTCACCGCTCGGGGTACGCATGCGCCATGATGCGCCGCGGATGCACTGGCTGCGCGTCGTGATCGCGGCGCTCGTGGTGGGAGTCTCGGTGCTCGTACTGCAGTTGACGTCGGTGAGTTGGGGAGTCATCGGTATCACGGCGGCACTCGTCGCGGCATTCGTCGCAGTGATGGCCGCGCTTCACCCGATGGGCCCCTACCTCGTGGCGCGGCTCGCTCGGCGCAGACTCGCACGTTCGCACGATGCAGCAACTCTGATTGCTCTGCGCGGTGTGCTCGAGTCGCCGCAGGCGGCGTGGAGACAGGTGTCAGGGGTGGCGTTAGCCAGCTTCATCGCAGTCCCTGCTGGATCCGCGCTGGGCTTTCTCGATACCGTGCAGCGCCTCTCCGAAGCGGTGACGCCGGAGCACATCCTCTTCTTCGGCGACATCCGCCTGGTGGTGATGGCGGCGGTCGCCGTGTCGTATCTCCTCGTCGCCTGCTCAGTCGGTGTCACCCAGGCGGCTGCGGTGCTGGAACGAAGAACCCTGTACGTGAGTCTCGACCGCCTCGGCATGCCGCTCGCCGTGATGACGCGCTCGCGGCGCCTCTCCGTGAGTACCCCGCTGCTCGTGGCGGCCATCGTTCCGGCCTGCATCGCCGCCCTGCTCGCCGTCCCCGTCGTGGGGGTATCGGTGGCCACCGCCCCGCTGTTCATCGTCACGGTCGCCGGTTGCATCGCCGCCGGCACGGTGATGGTGCAGCTGGGAGTCGTCGCGACCACGCCGGTGCTGCGGCGCGTGCTCTCGGAGCCGGATCGCGAGCTGTGATCGGCAGCAGTTCAACCCAGGGTTGGCATCCGCTCGCACCTGCGCATCCGTAGCGTCGAGAGCACGAAGCACCCCAGACGAACAGGAGCACGACGCCATGACGATCGAAGTTGAGGCATTGACCAAAACCTATGCGGACACCCACGCCGTCCGTGAAGTGAGCTTCACGGTCCAGCCGGGGAAGGTCACGGGATTCCTGGGACCGAACGGAGCAGGCAAGTCCACGACGATGCGATCGATCGTCGGTCTCGACCGTCCCACCTCTGGCCGAGCGCTCATCGCAGGCACCGAGTACCGGGAGTTCGCGGCTCCGCTGCGGGAAGTGGGTGCGCTGCTCGACGCGAAGGCAGCGCACAGATCTCGCACGGCAGCGAACTACCTCGCGTCGATCGCAGCGACGCATCGCATCCCGCGCTCGCGGGTCGACGAGGTTCTCGAGGCGACGGGCCTCACTGCGGTCGCGAGAAAGAAGGTCGGCACGTTCTCCCTCGGCATGGGCCAGCGCTTGGGCATCGCGGCGGCGCTGCTCGGTGACCCGGGCACGCTGATCCTCGACGAACCCGTGAACGGCTTGGATCCGGAGGGGGTGACGTGGGTGCGCGAGCTGCTGGCCCGTCTGGCGACCGAGGGCAGAACGGTGTTCCTCTCCTCCCATCTGCTGAGCGAGCTCGCGCTCATCGCGGACCATGTCATCATCATCGGCCGCGGCGAGATCATCGCGGACGCGCCGATCAACGCGCTCACCGAGCAGGGCGGCAGCCGCGTCCGCGTCCGCACGACCGATGCCCCAGCTCTCACTCGCCGGATCAGCGCCCCGGGCGTGACCATCGTTTCGAACGAGCTGGGTCTGCTGGACGTGGAGGGCCTCACCGCCGAGCAAGTCGCCCGCGCCGCCCACGAGGCGGGCGTCCTGCTGACAGAGCTGACGCCGCTGCGCCAGACACTCGAAGAGGCGTACAACCAGCTCACCCGAGACTCCGTCGAGTATGTCTCAGCCTGATTCACCGCTTTCGAAAGGACGTTCCTCATGAGTACGACCACGAGCACCGCCGAAGCCCGCGCCGCGCGCGATTCAACGGTGCGCAATGTCAGCCTCGGCGGCGCTATCGCCTCCGAATGGATCAAGTTCCGCGGGCTGGCCTCGAACCACATCCTCGCAGGATTCACCCTCCTGCTCCTGCTCGCGAACGGAGTTGCAATGCCTTGGGCGTACGTCTTCCGCGACCGCGGCTCACCTCAGGCGGACTACGACCCCTACCCCGAGATGATCGTCGACAAAACCGGTTATGTCGGCGTCGTCCTCGCCGTGCTCGCAGTCTTGATGATGGCGAACGAGTACCGTTCCGGGCAGATCAGCACCACGCTGCTCTCGGTCCCGCGCCGGACGCCGGCACTGGTCGCAAAGGCGGTGATCGTCGCGTCCATCGGTTTCGGCATCGGTGTCGTGAGCTCGGCCATCGGCTTCGCCATCGCACCGGCCGTCCTCGGCGGTGGTGGCTACAGCTACGTCTTGGACACACCCGTCCTGCTCCGACTCGTCGTCGGGTCGGGCCTGTACCTGGCCGCCATCGGCATGATCGGTCTCGCGCTCGGCACCGTCATTCGCAACGTCATCGCCGCGGTGCTTGCGACGCTCGTGCTCCTGCTGATCGTGCCCGTGATCCCGCAGATCTTCTCGGCACACGGCGCCGAGATCACCCGCTTCTTCCCGATTCAGGCCGGCTCGCTGCTCCTCGCCCCAGCCGGAACGGACCCGATGGGCCCGTGGGTCGGTTATGGCGTTCTGCTGATCTGGATGCTGGCGCTGTTCCTCGCCGCGGCGATCACGCTCAAACGCCGAGACGCTTGAACGGGTGCCCGGGCCGAGCGTCGGGAAGAATGAGAGCACAGCTCGGGAGGGAGTCGGCGAACGTATGAGTACTCATGCAACCCAGCCGGGGGTGGCTGCCGAGGAGGTCGACCGCGTCCTCGGTTCCCGGATGCTGCGCTGGATCAGCGCACATCAGAGCGTGGTCGACGGCCTCGTCACCGCGATCTGTCTCGTGGTTCAAGCGCTCGTGCTCGTGCTGCCGCGTGCGCTACCGCTCTGGCCGGGCCTGCTCCTGGCGATCGTCTCGAGCGCCCTGCTGCTCGGTCGACGCCGGTATCCGCGGGCGGTCCTCGTGGCCATCGCGCTCGTCAGCACGGCGGGTGCCCTCGTCCCCACCCCGGTCGCACTACTGGGACTGCCCGCGGCTGTGGCGCTCTACACCGTCGCCTCTCTGCTGCCCACCGGGACCGCACTCACGGGGTACGCGGTCCTCGTGGGAGTGCCTGCACTCGGAGCCCTCGTTCGCTTTTTGATCACCGGCGCACCTCAGACGCCCTCATTGCTGGACCCGTCGGCGTTGCTCGCTCTCGCTCTGGGTATCGCCGCACGCAGCGCGGCCGGGCGCCGTGAGGCGCTCACGGAACTGGTCAACCAACGGCTCAGCACCGCGCGGATCGTCGAACGGCAGCGGATCTCCGCAGAAATGCACGACATTGTCGCCCACTCGCTGTCGACGATGATCGCCCTCGCGGACGGCGCATCAGACGCCTGGCAGAAGCACCCCGAGCGGTCAGCTGTGGCACTCCGCAGACTGGGCGACGTCGGGCGAAGCGCATTGTCCGACATGAAACGAATCCTGCACGTACTCCGCGAGGATGACGCGAAACTCGACGAGAGCCTGCATCGCTCAGGGCACAACGCTCCAGATCTGGACGACGTCATCGAAGTCTTTCGCAGCACTGGCATGCCCGTCACGCTCTCACGCTCCGGAACGGCACTGCCCGAGGATCCTGCGCTCTCGACGACGGTGTACAGAATCGTCCAAGAAGCGCTCACGAACGCGCTGCGCTACGCCATCGGAGCCACACGAGTAGAGGTCGGCATCGACGTCGCGGGCGGTACCGTGACGGTGCAGGTTGCCGACGACGGGCTCGCCGCCCCTCAAGCGGGCCGTGCTCCGAGTCAGGGCAGCGGCCGGGGGCTGCTCGGCATCGCTGAGCGTGCCGCGACGTACGGCGGCAGCAGCGCAGCAGGTCCAAGCCCCGGCGGTGGTTGGCAGGTGCACGCGACACTGCAGATCGATCGGGCAGGGCGTCCATGACCGTGAGCAGATCGCCCAGGATCAGGGTCCTCTTGGTCGACGATCAAGAGTTCGTGCGGATGGGAACCGCGCTCGTTCTGGACTCCGCCGACGATATCGAGGTGGTCGGTGAGGCGGCCTCGGGAGAGGAGGCGATCCGCCGCTCACGGGAGCTCAAGCCTGACACCGTGCTCATGGATGTGCGCATGCCGGGCATGGGCGGCATCGAAGCCACGAGGATCATCACTGCCGCGCACGCTGCGACCCGGGTGCTGGTGCTCACCACGTTCGACATCGACGAGTATGCCTTCGGCGGTCTCGAGGCCGGCGCCAGCGCGTTCCTCCTCAAGAGCTCTCCACCGGCCCGATTACGGGAAGCCGTTCGGACGGTGCATTCGGGTGAGGCTGTGGTCGAGCCGAGGATCACCCGGCAGCTGATCGACCACTACGCCTCAAGCGGAGCACCGCATGTGCATGCGCGGTTCGCCGCGCACGCGGATCCGCTCGATCAACTCAGCCCACGGGAACGCGACGTCTTCGCGTGCATCACCGCCGGCCTCTCGAACAGCGAGATCGGCGAGGCCCTCCACCTGTCTACGGCCACGGTGAAGACGCACGTGAACCGGATATTCGCCAAGTTGCATCTGCGTGACCGCGTCCATGCGGTGATCTTCGGGTATGAGCTGCGCGGGAGGCGAGCACCGTAGCGGCGAAACCCGGCGGGCGGGCTACGGTGCGGCAGCGGGGGCCGGGGCGTCGATCGCGAGCTTCACGCCGATGGCTCCCAGCAGGGTACCCGTGACCCATTTCTGCCATCGCATCCACGTGGGCTTGCGCTGCAGGAACGTGGCGACTGAGCCGGCGGCGATGATGATCGCGCCGTTGATCGCGACGCCGACGAGAATCTGGATCGCGCCGAGCTGGAAGCCCTGTGCGACGATGCTGCCCGCGCTGGGGTCGATGAACTGCGGGATGAGCGCGAGGTAGAGGATCGCGACCTTCGGGTTGAGGAGGTTCGTCAGCAGACCCATGCGGAAGAGTTTGCCGAATGAATCGCGTGGCAGGTCTGCGGTCTCGAACAGGGATCTGCCTCCCGGGCGAATCGTCTGGAAGGCGAGCCAGAGCAGGTACGCGGCTCCGGCGACCTTCAGCGCGATGAACAACCAGGGAACGACGAAGAACACTGCGGCCAACCCGAGATTCGCCATCATCATGTAGACCACGAAGCCGACGGCAGTCCCCGAAAGCGACATCATCCCGGCACGCCAACCCTGGCTAATGCTGCGAGAGACCAGGTACATCATGTTCGGTCCGGGGGTCAGTGCAAGCCCGAGCTCGACGAGAGCCATTCCGGCAGCTGCCGACAGCGAGATCATGCGCGATCCTCTCGTGACTCGGGCTGGGCGAGCGTTTCCTCCGTGCCGCACCGCGCCCAGTCTCCCATTCCCGAGCATGGGTCGCACGGGGACGGGGACATTTGCCTCACGGCCGGATAAGCACCTTCAGCGCCTCGCGCGAGTCCATCAGGCGGTACGCTTCGGCGATCTCATCGAGAGGCAGTTCCCGATCGAAGACTCTGCCGGGATCGATCGTCCCATCGAGAACCTGCGGGAGCGCCGCCTCGATATACGCCCGGACGGTCGCGGGCCCGCCCGTCAATGTCGCATTCTTGCCGAACAACGATCTGAAGCCCACGGGCGCTTCTTCGTATTGGGGGACGCCGACGCGGGAGATCGTGCCGCCTGGGCGCACCACGCCGTACGCCTGCTCATACGCCGGCATGTGGCCGACGGCTTCGAGGACGACGTGCGCGCCCTCCCCGCCCGTAATCTCGATCACCCGTGCGATGCCCTCTGCTCCCCGTTCCGCGACGATGTGCGTCGCGCCGAACTCCCGCCCGAGGGCGGTGCGGTCTTCGTGCCTGCCCATGAGGATGATCGTCGCTGCCCCCATGAGACGGGATGCGAGCACCGCGGAGAGACCGACGGCGCCGTCACCGATGACGACGACCGTGTGTCCCGTCGCGACTCCGCCGGTGCGAGCGGCGTGGTACCCCGTGAGGTACACGTCGGAGAGCGTCAGCAGTGACGGCATCAGCGATTCTTCCGTTCCTTCGGGGATGACGACCGCGGTGCCGTCAGCTTGAGGAACGAGCAGCTTCTCCGCCTGCGTCGCCGAGAGTGCGCCGTCGAAGAAGCCGCCGCGCAGGCACGAGGTGGTCACGCCGTCGCGGCAGAAGGTACAGGTGTTGTCTGACCAGGCGAACGGGACGATCACCGTGTCGCCCACCCGCACATGTTCGACCGACGATCCGACCTGCTCGACAACGCCGATCGCCTCGTGCCCCATCCGCCGCCCGCCGGGAGTCTCCTCCAGAGAGTGATACGGATGGAGATCGGATCCGCACACGCAGGCATAGGTCACCCGGATGATGGCGTCGGTCGGGCGTTGCAGCGTGGGTTCGGGAACTTCGACGACACGGACGTCGCCGGCAGTGAACATCAGGGTGGCTCGCATGAGCGGTCCTCTCGTGTGGTGGTGAGGCGGGGTGCGGCTGCGCCGCAGTCGCGGATGAGTCGTTGTGCAGCAGTGCCAGTGAAGCCTGCTCTCCGCCGCGGGGGAAGGCTCTGGCGAGAGGTGTACTACTGGTGCATCCTTCACTGCCTCCGGGCGTCCTACTGTGGAGGGTATGGACAACAAGGCCGAAGTGCGCGAGTTCCTCATGTCGCGGCGTGCACGCCTCTCACCTGCGGATGTCGGGCTGACGGCTGGGTCGAATCGGCGAGTCGCCGGGCTTCGCCGGTCCGAAGTGGCGATGCTCGCCGATGTGAGCGTCGAGTACTACGCGAAGCTCGAACGTGGAGATATCGCCGGCGCGTCCTCCGCCGTGCTGGAGTCACTCGCCGAAGCCCTGCTTCTGGATGCCACTGAACGCAGGCATCTCCTCGATCTCGCCCGGACGGCCGATGGCATTCCGGCGTCAGGGCGCCCGCGCAGGCACACCGCCGCGCAGCAACCCGCTCGCCTCGCGCTCCAGCGCACGCTCGACGCGATCACCGGCGGCCCCGCTTTCATCCGCGACCGTCACCAGAACCTCATCGCGACGAACGACTTCGGCGCAGCGTTCTACTCACCTGTGATCGGAACCGGCGGGCGAACTCCGAATCTGGCGCGCTTCCAGTTCCTCGACCCGGCATCGCGTGACTTCTATCCGGACTGGGACCTGTTCGCACAGATGTGTGTCGGGATCATGCGCGTCGAGGCCGGCCGCGACCCGCATGATCGAGCTCTGCAGGACCTGGTCGGAGAACTCTCCACGCGGAGCGAGGCCTTCGCCCAGCTCTGGTCGAGGCACGACGTACGCACCCATGGGAGCGGCAGCAAACGCTTCCACCATCCGCTCGTCGGCGAGCTCACACTGCTCTACGAAGAGCTCGCGGTCACCTCCGACGAGGGCCTCAGCCTCATCGTCTACACCGCAGAACCGGGGTCGGCTTCCGATGAGCGGCTGCAACTCCTCTCGAATTGGAACGCCGTCCCTCCCGCTCCCCAAACGCCCAGCGACGCAGACGCCGAGCAGAGACCTGCTCACTGGTCTGGAGACCCCGAATGAATCTGAACGAACTCCTCAACGCGCTCGATTCGGGCGAGATCATCGCCGGCGGTTCGCCCGGGCACGCGGCCATGCATGAGGCCAGTCAAGCGTCCCTCCGCATCGCAGGTGAGCTCAATACCGGCTACCACCCTCCAGCGCGGGTGAGAGCGCTGCTTGCCGAGCTGACCGGATCGCCCATCGACGAAACCGTGACGCTCTTTCCGCCGTTCACCGCTGATTTCGGCAGGAACATCAGGCTCGGCAAACGCGTGTTCATCAACTCGGGCTGCCGTTTTCAGGACCAGGGCGGGATTTCGATCGGAGATGACTGCCTGATCGGTCACAACGTCGTCATCGCGACCCTGCAGCATGACGTGGCGCCCAGTCGACGCAGCGATCTGATCCCGTCGCCCGTCATCATCGGGAGGAACGTGTGGTTGGGTGCCAACGTCACGCTCCTTCCAGGGGTCTCGATCGGCGACGATTCCGTCATCGGCGCCGGTTCTGTGGTGACCGCCGACGTGCCCGCGGGAGTCATCGCCCTGGGCTCCCCCGCGCGCGTCGTTCGTGCCGTCGACGAGTACGTGCAGGGGTAGCGGGTGCCGGTCGCGCGAGCTCCGTTGGCAGTGCTGCTGTGCAGCGCTACCGCTCGTTGGGGAGGAGTTCGGCGATGAGGGTTTCGATCCGTGCGCGGATCTCATCCCGAATCGGGCGCACCGCCTCGATTCCGCGGCCTGCGGGATCGTCGAGCTGCCAATCCTCATAGCGCTTGCCCGGAAAGATCGGACACGCGTCCCCGCAGCCCATGGTGATCACGACATCGGATTCCTGCACCGCTTCGGGGGTCAGCACCTTCGGAGTCGCCGTCGACATGTCGACACCGACTTCACTCATCGCCGCAACAGCCGCCGGGTTGATGGAGTCGGCGGGCGCAGACCCAGCCGATCTCACCTCGATGCGCCCGCGCGCGAGGTGATTGAGGAAGGCGGCCGCCATCTGAGATCGCCCGGCGTTGTGCACGCACACGAACAGAACGGATGGCTTCGCTGGGGTGTGAATCATGCTGGCGCCTTCGGTCGAGTGGAGGTGGGAGACGGCGGAGCATACGCTCGGCGCGCGTCGTTCAAGGCGTCTTCGGGCTCCGCCGGTGCGGTACCGAGGAGACGATCAGGATCCGTCCTGAACTGCCGCGACCGCTTCGATCTCGACGAGCTGATCGTCGTAGCCCAGAACAGTCACGCCGAGAAGAGTGCTCGGAACATCATGGTCTCCGAATGCGTCACGGACGACTTCCCACGCCGCGACCAGGTCGGACTGCTGCGCCGAAGCGACCAGGACGCGAGTGCTGATCACGTCTCGAATATCTGCACCGGCCTCGGCGAGCGCGACCTGCATGTTCTCGATGCACTTGGCGGCCTGCGCCGCAACGTGACCGATCCCTGCCGTCGTTCCGTCCGCCTGCAACGGGCAGGAACCCGCGAGGAAGATCAATCGGGCATCTGCCGGTGCGGTCGCGGCGTATGCGTACTCAGCGGCATCGGAGAGCGAGGAGGATCGGATCAGGGTAACTGCTCGGGGCACGCCAGACCTTTCGGGTGGGAGACGGTTCGACCCATCTTCGCAGGTCTGAGCACTCGTCAGCGAACGGCGAAACGCCGATGCGCGATGCGCGCACGGGCGCCCCGCAGGAGTGACCACGCCCCGATGCTGCACGCCGGTACGACAATCCCGACCAGGGCGCCAGCGGCAACGTCGTGCAGGTAGTGGACGCCCTCGAGAAGGCGCCCGGCTGAGACCACCGCGGCTATCGCTATCGCACTCAAGGCGCTGCTCACGCTGACGCTTGCCACCGCTATCACCCATACGGCGGCGAATGCGAGGGTCGCGTGGTTCGACGGGAAGGAGTAGTCGGTGACCTGGCAAGAACGGCCGTCAAGAGTATCGGTTCATCGCATGTAGAGTCTGAGACATGTCGAGCCCGAAATCGGATGAGTCGGGGGTTGCCGGTCACACCGCCAGCCCCGTGCACCACGAATAACGACGCCGACGCTGCGCGCAGGTGCATGTCTGCTCGACCCCGGGGCGCTGGCCGCGGTGACAAGAAGCCCATTTCTTGATCCCTCACCTCGGAGTCTTCATTGCCGTTCGCTCTTTACATGCTCGCCCTGGCCATCTTCGTCATGGGCACCTCAGAATTCATGCTGGCGGGGTTGCTCCCCGCCATTGCGACTGATCTCGACATCCCGGTCGGCACTGCTGGCCTCCTGACCTCCGCGTTCGCAGTCGGGATGGTGATCGGCGCGCCGCTGATGGCAGCCCTCGCTCGCCGCTGGCCGCCTCGACTCACCCTGCTCGTCTGCCTCCTCGCCTTCGCCACGTGCCATGTCGTCGGAGCGTTGACGCCGCACTTCTCGCTGCTTGTGCTCACCCGAGTACTCAGCGCGCTCGCCAACGCTGGCTTTCTCGCCGTGGCGCTGAGCGCGGCTGCCGCGCTGGTGCCGAAGCATCGCACCGGACGCGCCGTATCGATCCTGCTCTCCGGTACAACGATCGCGACTGTGGCCGGAGTCCCCGCCGGAGCTCTGCTCGGAGCGGCACTGGGCTGGCGTGCGACGTTCTGGGCGGTCGCCATCCTCTGCGCTCCCGCGGCCGTGGGGGTCGCGCGAGGGATCGCGAATCGCCCGCCGCAGCCCACCGTTGCGTCGATCTCGCCCAGCCTCCGGGCGGAGCTCGCCCTGCTGTCGACGCCGCGACTCCTGCTGCCCATGGTGCTCGGGGCGTTGATCAATGGTGCGACGTTTGCGGTGTTCAAGTTCCTCGCACCCCTGGTGACGGAGACGGCGCAGCTGTCCGAGATCTGGGTTCCCGTCACCCTCGTGATGTTCGGCATCGGATCGTTCATCGGGGTCGTGACCGCTGGACGCTTCTCGGATCAGCGCCCCCGTGCCGTCCTCGCCGTCGGCGGGCCGCTGCTGGTGATCGGCTGGGTCGCCATGGCATCGATGGCCACGCTCCCGGTGGTGCTGGTGTCTCTCGTGCTCGCGCAGGGGGCGCTCTCGTTCGCGGTCGGCAGTACGGTCATCGCGCGCGTTCTCTCCGCGGCCGCGCAAGCGCCGACGATGGGCGGCGCGTGCGCGACTGCAGCGCTGAATATCGGTGCCGCAACGGGACCGATACTCGGCGGCGCTGCGCTCGCGGCAGGGACGGGCGCGCTTGGTCCCGTATGGATCGCCATAGCGCTGACCGGCAGCGCCCTCGGCATCGCCCTGCTGTGGACGCGCGGCCACTTGGACCTCTAGCGCCGCCTGAACCCGTTTCCGATCATCCATGCGAGCGGCACGATCGATGCGAAGAGGAGAACCGTGCTCAGCGCAGCGTCGGCGTCGCGGATCAGCGCACCGCTGATGAGGACTGACCCGAACAGTATGGCGGGCGTCTGGCTCCGGCCGGTCGTTCCGGCGCGGGTCAAGCGCTGTTCGAGCTGCGGCGCGTGTATTTCGAGGTCGCCACTGTCGATCCGGTCGAGTGTGGTACCGATTCTCGAGGGGAGCAGCATGAAGGCGCGTGCTGCGTCCAGCGCACGACTCGCAGCATCCGCGATGACGTTGCCGCGCTCCTCACGGATGAGCTGTTGCGCGTAGGGCTCGATGGCATCCCAGAGATTGAACTTCGGGTCGAGGGTGCTGCAGACGCCCGACGTGAGCGAGATCGCTCGGATGATGAGCAGAAAGTTCTCGGGCAGCTGGAACGGGAGCGTGCGGATCACATCGCTGAACTGATGGCCGAAGTCACGGAACTCGCGCGGGTCGACATCTCGGAGTTCGGCGAACCCCATACCTCCGAATCGCGCGAACAGCTGCGTCATGGCCCGCTCGAGCTCGGAGGCGTCGGCGTTGGGCAGCAGCACCCCCACCTCGCGCATCGCTGCCACGAGTCCGCGACCGTCTCTCGTCGCAGCTGCGATCAGCAGTGATCGCAGAGCGCCGCGCGTTCCCGCTGGCACTTCGCCCATCATGCCGAAATCGATGAACGTCAGTCGCCACTCCCCCGGCTCAGCGTCATCTCGCGGTGTGACGAAGACGTTGCCCGGGTGCGGGTCGGCGTGGAAGAAGGCATGCGTGAACAGCTGATCGAACATCACCGTCGCGAACCGCAGCGCGACGTCGTGCGGGTCGATGCCGGCCGCTCTGAGCGCGTCGACATCTGAGATCTTGATCGCAGAAACATCTTCGAGCGTGAGCACGCGTCGGCTCGTCCGCTCCCAGACGACTTCGGGAACGGCGACGCCGTCGTGCGCCGCGAAGTTCTGACGGAAGCGCTCAGCATTGGCGGCCTCCTGCAGGTAGTCGATCTCCTCGAGACTCGTCACTGCGAACTCTTCGACGAGCGCCGGCATATCGACCCGGCGGGAGACCAGCCGCACGTGACTCAGCCACCGACCGACTTTGCGGAGCGCCGCGAGGTCGACCGCGACGATGCCGTCGA
The DNA here is from genome assembly GCF_037145595.1 of Leucobacter sp. USHLN154. Lineage (NCBI taxonomy): Bacteria > Bacillati > Actinomycetota > Actinomycetes > Micrococcales > Microbacteriaceae > Leucobacter > Leucobacter sp. USHLN154. The sequence goes on along the minus strand of NZ_JBBCXF010000003.1, from coordinate 37,617 downwards.
TCCCGGGACGCTGCACTTTGAGCACGGCTCGGGAGAATCCGACGTCGGCTGCGAGGGCGGGGGCAAGGATCGCGGCGTGGGCCTGGCCGAGCGAAGCTGCGGCGAGCGGCGCGGATTCGACCTCCGCGAACACTGTCGCGAGCGGCACGCCGAGCTCCCGCTCCGCGAGATCGCGGATGTCTGCGAACGCCTCGGCAGGCACCTCGTCTTGCAGTCCCTCCAGCTCAGCCGTGATCTCGGGCGGAAGAACGTCGAGCCGAGACGACATAAACTGACCCACCTTGATCATGAGTCCGCCGAGCTCCACGGCGAGGCCGTGGAATGCCCGGGCGAACCGGCGCATGCGGCGCGGGCGCGTGCGCTCGGTGATCCGCTGCAAGCCGATCCGCGGGAGCACCAGCTCGTACCACCACGCGTGAGCGAGATGCCGCGATGCGAAGCGGAGGATGCGTCGATAGCGGACCTGATCGATCTCGGTCGGAAGGTCGCCGCTCGAGGCGTCGAACGACACCCCGCTCAGCCCTGGGCGAGGATGCTGTACAGGCGTCGACGCGTCTCTTCGAGCGCCTCGACCGCTTCCGAGATCTGTTCCGTGCTCCCCGATCGACCGACCTGGGCCGCCGCCTGTGCCAGTTCGAATCCTGCTTGCGCGAGGGCTCCGTGGCGCTTGGGGGCGCTCTCCGAAGCCGTGTCCCACGGAGCTTTCGCCTCGCCTGCGGCCACGGCTTCGCCGCCCGCGTCTGTCAGCGCGTACGTCTTGCGACCGTTCGACTCCTCTGCGGAGATGAGGCCTTCATCGGCGAGCATCTGCAACGTCGGGTACACCGATCCAGCGCTCGGCTTCCAGGAGCCGCCGCTGCGCTGCTCGATCTCGCGGATGATCTGGTAGCCGTGCATCGGTTCCTCGGCGAGCAGCGACAGCACTGCGGCGCGCACGTCACCGCGCGCCATGCGTGATCCAGCGCGCTTCTCGAACCCGGTGCGGAGCTGATCCATCGCCTCCCACAGCGACTCCCCCGGTGATCCAGAGCCGAATCCGAATGAGTTGAATGACTGATGCATGGCGTCCTCCGTGTCTGTCGTGCGGCGTTCGTGAGCGATAGTCAACAACATACGCCGACATGCTGAACGATACATGTCAAGCTGCACATCGCAGGCTACGCCGCATCGCGCTTGGGCGACTTCCGGGGCGACGTGCGCTTCTTCGGGGCGCTGTTTCTCTCGGTCCGCTTCTTCGCCGTGGTCTGCTTTCCAGTCGTGGCCTTGCTCTCGCTCCGCTTCGGCGTCGCCTTCCTCGTCGTCTTCTTCGCCCCACCGCCGGCTTTCGCACCGGCACCGGCCGCCCCACCACTCGATTTCGCGCCGGCCGCCCCGCCGCGTCCGCGCTTCTTCGACGCCCGTGAGCGCTGCACGCTCTCCTTCAGCGCGGCCATGAGGTCGATGACCTCCGCGTCGCTCCCCTCGTCGTCCTCAGAAGCGCCGAACGTGGCATCGGTATCCAGCGCGTCTCCTTCGGCCAGCTTCGCCTGGACGAGTTTTCGCAGCTCTTCCTGATACTCATCGTGAAAGTCGGTGGCGTCGAAGTCTCCTGAGAAGCTCTTCACGAGCGCTGCAGACAGCTGCAGCTCTTTCGCCGTGATGCGGACCCGCTCGTCGAGCTCCGGGAAGTCGGCTTCTCGAACCTCATCGGGCCAGAGCAGATTCTGCACGACGAGCACATCGTCGCGGACTCGGAGAGCGGCGATGCGGGTCTTCTGACGCAGCGCGAACTGCACGATCGCAGTGCGATCGGTCTGCTCGAGCGTGCGCCGCAGGAGCACGTAGGCCTTCGACGACTTTCCGGCGGGTCTCAGAAAGTAGCTCTTCTCGAACATGATGGGGTCGAGCTGGTCGGTGGGCACGAACTCGACGACCGAGATCTCGCGGTTGCGCTCCTGCGGGATCGCATCGAGCTCGTCCTTCGTCAGGACCACCGTCTCATCGTCCTCGACATAAGCGCGATTGATATCGGTGTACTCGACGGTCTCGCCGCATACCTCGCAGCGCCGTTGATAGCGGATGCGCCCGCCGTCACGCGCGTGCACCTGGTGCAGTTCCACGTCGTGATCCTCGGTCGCACTGAACAGTTTCACCGGAACATTGACGAGCCCGAAGGTGATCGCCCCGGTCCATATGGCTCTCATACGTACAGTAGAGCCGAATCGAGTGTCAACGGGCTACGCCTTGTGCCTCGGCGGAGGAATGCTGTAGCCATGGCCGCTGCACAGCAGACCGTGCGCATCGACGGGCGCTCGATTCGGTTGTCGAACCTCGACAAGGTGCTGTATCCGGCGAGCGGCACGACGAAGGGCGAAGTGCTCGGGTACGTCAGCGCGATCGCGGAGACGATGATCCCTCACTGCCGCGACCGGGCGGCGACGCGCAAGCGATGGCCGGACGGCGTGGGCGAGAACGGCGACGCCGGCAGCTTCTTCCAGAAAGACATCGGCGAAGACGCTCCCTCCTGGGTGGCGACTGGCAGCATCGATCATCGGGACCACCGCAACGCGTATCCGCTCGTGAACGACGAATCGACGCTCGTCTGGCTGACCCAGCTCGCAGCACTTGAGATCCATGTGCCCCAGTGGAGATTCACCTCGACTTCCTCCTCTCCGCGCGGCGAAGGGCCGAGCACCCGGAGCGACCCCGACCGCATGGTGCTCGATCTCGATCCCGGCCCGGGAGTCGATCTGCGGCAGTGCGCACGGGTGGCTGTTCTCGCCCGCGATATCCTCGCCGGGATGGGGCTCGATGCGGTGCCCGTCACCAGCGGCAGCAAAGGAATACACGTGTACGCGCCGCTGGATGGCACGCAGACCTCGGAGGATGTCTCCGCCGTGGCGCGCGAGCTCGCGCGCGCGCTCGAGAAGGATCATCCCGATGAGATCATCAGCAGCATGAAGCGGGACCTGCGCCGCGGCAAGGTCTTCGTCGATTGGAGTCAGAACAACGCCAATAAGACCACGATCGCACCGTATTCGCTCCGCGGGCGCGCCCGGCCCATGGTCGCCGCGCCGCGCACGTGGCGCGAGCTCGCGTCGCCGCACCTGCGCCACCTCGACTTCCGGGAGGTGCTCGATCGCGTCGAACGGCGGGGCGACCCGCTGGCGGACCTCACCCGGTCGAGTTCCTCGGTGCGCACATCCGAGCGTCTCGAGCTGTACCGTTCGAAACGAGACGCGAAGCGCACACCTGAACCCGTACCGGAAGCGGTGCGCCGAGGCGAGCGGCAGGAGCGCGCAGCACGCGGCGACACCGGGGACGACGCCGGTGCATCGGTCTTCGTCATCCAGCGTCACGAGGCCAGGCGCCTGCACTTCGACTTCCGCCTCGAGCACGACGGCGTGCTGGTGAGCTGGGCGCTCCCGAAGGGAGTGCCGACCGACCCGAAGCAGAACCACCTCGCGGTGCCGACCGAGGATCATCCGATGGAGTACCGGCACTTCGAAGGCACGATCCCGAAAGGCGAGTACGGGGCGGGCACCGTTCGAATCTGGGACTCCGGAACCTTCGTCCTCGAGAAGTGGCGAGACGACGAAGTGATCGCGACCCTCACTGGCACTGCGGCGACGGGCATCGGCGGTACGCGCACCTACGTGCTGTTCCGCACGCAACTCGATCCCCCGCAGTGGATGATCCATCTGAAGGCAGACACAGGATCGGCGAAACCCCGTTCGACGCAGCGTCGCGCCCCCGTCAGCGCCCCGCTGCCCACCGCGGTGCATCCCATGCTCGCCACGCGATCCTCTGCCGCCGAACTCGACCGCCTCGACGCCGACGACTGGTCGTTCGAGATGAAGTGGGACGGGATGCGAGCCATCGTCACGATCGATGGCGGTGACGTGACCATCACCAGCCGTTCCGGACGGGACGTCACCGAGAGCTTTCCGGAGCTCCTCGCGGTCGCCGACACCGTCGGGGCCGACTCAGCCGTCATCGACGGAGAAATCGTGGCTCTGGGCACCAGCGGGGCGCCGAGTTTCTCGAAACTGCAGGAGCGCATGGGCCTGACGGGCGCTCGCGAGATCGCAAGGGCGCGGCGCTCGGCGCCGACGCGGTATCTCGCCTTCGACGTGCTCGCGATCAACGGCACCGACAGCCGCGCGCTCCCCTACGAGGCGCGTCGTGAACTGCTCATCGACGCGCTCGGCCCCGAACCCGATGCCGCGGAGGACCAGGCTGACGCCGTCGTCGTGTCGGTACCGCCGGCGTTCGACGGGGACGCAGGCGCTGCGCTGCGCGCGAGCGAGCAATTCGGCCTCGAGGGTGTCATCGCGAAACGACGTTCGAGCCCGTACCGGACCGCGACGAGATCGCAGGACTGGCTCAAGGTGCCGCTCTTCGAGACCGCCGAGGTCGTCGTCATCGGGTGGCGGGAGAGCGAAGCCGACCCGACGGGCTTCGCGTCGCTCCTCATCGCCGTTCCGGAAGCGGGGGGTCTGCAGTACGCCGGCCGCGTCGCGAGTGGATTCACCGCCGCCGAGCGTCGCCGCGCGCGACGGCGGCTCGAGACGAGCGAACGACGGGACCCGGCGATCGACGTGCCGGGCGACGCTCGCCGCGAAGCGCACTGGGTCGCACCGGAGTCCATCGGAGAGGTGACCTACAGGGAGCGCACGCCCGAGGGACGTCTCCGTCACGCGGTCTGGCGAGGATGGCGGCACGACCGCGACGCATCGGAGTTCGTCGCCGACCCGTAGACTCGTACGTTATGGCAATGGGATCGACGATGCACACGTTCGAGGTGGACCTGGCCGACGTGGATCGGAGCGTCTACGAGCAGTTCACACTCCGCGTCGCGCGGCATCCCTCTGAGACCGAGTCATTCATGATGACGCGCATCCTGGCGTACTGCATGGAGTACACCGAAGGGATCGTATTCGGCGGTGGCGTGTCGACCACCGACGAACCGGCGGTGCTCGTGCGGGATCTCACGGGTGCGCTTTCCGCTTGGATCGAGGTCGGAGCGCCCGACGCCGCGCGTGTGCACGGCGGGAGCAAATCGGCGGAGCGCGCGGTCGTCTACACGCATCGCGATCCCGAGAAGGTGCTTGCGAACTGGCGAGGCAAGACCATCCATCGCGGCGATGCGATCGATCTCTTCGCCGTGGACCCCGCCCTCGTCTCCGAATCGGTCTCGGCGCTCGAACGACGGAACACGCTGACGGTGTCGCGCACCGAGGGCCAGGTGTATCTCGACCTGAACGGTGTGAACATCGCAGGATCCATCGTGGCGCACCGCCTCGAATAGACGACTCCCGCGCGCTCAGATGATGATCGTCGCGGAGCCCGGGTCGACCCGTCTCGGCTTCGACGCACCCCAGATGACGGCGACGCCGACAGCGGTCAGCACGATTCCGCCGACGACCGCAGCGATCGAGAGCGCCACGCCCGGCCAGATCAGCGCGAGAACGCCGCCGACGACGAGCACGGCGCCGGGCACGATGCCGATGCTCGGGCGACTCCGCGCGAACTTCATTCCGACGGCGAGCCAGAGCGCTCCGAAGGCGATCATGCCGAACCCGGCGAAACTGACGAGCGCGCGGGCCGTGGCGCCGGTGAAGGCCATCGCGACCACGCCCGCGACGATCAGCAGAATGCCGCCGATCGTGCCGCCGCGGGCGAGCAGGACCGCACCATTGGCGATCAGAGCGGATCCGAAGAGCACGACGAGGATCCAGCTCGCCGAGAAGAAGGGCCAGACGACGAGGCCGAGCCCGATGAGCGCCACGATCGCACCGATCGCGATGACCGTTCCCTTCGGAGAGGCGCGGCGGGCGCTGCCCGGCCCGCTCGAACCTGCGCCCATCGGCACTGGCATGTGGGGCTGGGACACGGAGACCTCCGAGATCGACTGAGTGTGTGAGCGGGCGGCCACCGGAGCTCGTGCCGGAACCGCACCCATCACTCCACTGTACGTCGCCCGCCTTCGGATTCTCCAGGCATATCGTCGGTGATCGCCAGCGGCGTAGGCCGTCGCGCAGCGGGACGCGGCAACGGCAGAATGGTGATGATGATTCGTGAAGACTTCTCCCGGCCGGCCCTCGAGGTCGCCCCGCAGGTGCTCGGCGCCCGGCTGAGCGCGCACTCCGCCGACGGTTCGGTGACGATTCGAATCACCGAGGTGGAGGCGTATCACGGTTCGGGAATGCCTGGAGTGCACGATGCCGGTTCGCACGCGAGAAACGGGCGCACGGAGCGCAACGCTTCGATGTTCGGCCCACCGGCGCACGCGTATGTGTACTTCAGCTACGGCATGCACTTCGCGCTGAACCTCGTGTGCTCTCCGGAGGGCATGGCCTCCGGAGTGCTCGTGCGCGCCGGGGAAGTCGTCGCCGGCGCGCAACTCGCCGCGCAGCGACGCACAGCCCGACGACCGGGAGCGGAGATTCGACCCGTGCATCTCGCACGCGGACCGGGCAATGTCGCCCAGGCGCTCGGCATTCGCCGTGAGTCGCACGACGGCCTGCAGCTCTTCGCAGACCCGTTCAGCCTCGAACTCCTCGAGCACCCGGCACCCGAGATAGCCGCCGGACCGCGCGTCGGCGTCGCCGGCGATGCCGGCGGTCCTGACTTCCCCTGGCGATTCTGGCTTCCCGGGGACCCCACCGTCTCCGCGTTTCGACCGGGCAGAGGCGCGCCGAAACCGACGAGACCGCTCTAGCGCGTCTCGTCCGGGTCGGGCTTCACCAGTGCTGCGAGCGCTGACGCGCCGGTCTGGGGGTGGAACTTCGCGAGCCCGACGACGCCGATGATGGCCACGGCACCGGATGCGATGAACGCGACGATGGCCCAGCCGGGCGCCCCGGCCGCTTCGTCGAGCACGACGATGCCGATGAGCACCGCGACGATCGGATCGATCACCGTGAGTCCCGCGACGACGAGATCGGGCGGCCCGGATGAGTAGGCGTTCTGCACGAAGACGAGGCCCAGCAGCGCACCCGCGAGCAGGGCGGCCACGCAGGCCCAGGTGAGCCATTCGAACTCGCCCTGCTGCAGCCGTCCGATCACGGACTTCGCGAATGTCGCCACGAATCCGTAGAGCACCCCGGCTCCCACGATGTAGATGAGCGCGACGCCTCGGTGGCGGAAGATGATGGTGAGCACGGCGATGACCCCGAACACCACCCCGAATGTGATGAGGATCTCGATGAGCTTGCTGTCGGTCACGGGCTGATCCGAGGCGGTGAAGGCCGCGATGCTCACGAAGACGACGATGCCGAGCACGGCGAGGCCGATCGACGATTTCACGCGCTTCCCGAGCTTCACGCCGCTGACGCGCGAATTGAGGATCGACGTGATCACGAGCCCGACCACGCCGATGGGCTGCACGATGATCAGCGGGGAAAGCGAGAGCGATCCGATCTGGAACACGACCGCGAGGCCGAGCAGGAGAGTTCCGACGACCCAGGACGGGCGTCGGAGGAGGCTCGCGACGTGATGCAACGACAGCCCCGCGCCGGCGCTCTGCCCGGTGATCCGCTCGACCTTGTTCAGACCGCGCGACTGATACTGCGCTCCGAATGCGAGCAGTGCGGCACCGACGAGGGCGAGCGGAATGCCGATGAACTGCCTCGGGTCGAGCGAGGTCATTTCGGAGACTGCGTCGGTGAGACCGAGACCCCCCATGTGCCGGGCGATGTCAATCAGGCTCGAATGCACAGGTCCACCCTAGCGCTTGCGCGTCGGTTATCCGTCGTCGCCGCGCATCAGTTCGACGAGACGCGCCGCAGCGCGCGGCACTTCATCGTTGACGATCACCTCGTCGAATTCGTCGGCCGCGGCGAGCTCCACCTTCGCGGTTTCGAGGCGCCGCTCTCGCTCCGCCTCGTCTTCGGTGCCGCGCCCCACCAGACGCTCGACGAGCTCGTCCCAGCTGGGAGGAGCGAGAAACACGAGTCGAGCCTCGGGCATGCTCGCGCGCACCTGTCGCGCCCCCTGCAGATCGATCTCGAGCAGCATGAGCGCTCCGCGCTCGGCGGCCTCGAGCACCGGTCGCCGCGGGGTGCCGTAACGCGACTGATTGTGCACCGTCGCCCACTCGAGCAGTTCGTCTGCGGCGAGCATCCGATCGAAGCCTTCGTCATCGACGAAGAAGTAGTGCCTGCCGTGCTCCTCACCCGGGCGAGGAGCACGCGTCGTCGCGGAGACGGAGAGCTGCACCTCTGGGTAGTGCTCGCGAATGTAGGTGGCGACGGTCCCCTTGCCGACCGCCGTCGGCCCCGCGAGCACGGTCAGCGGCGGCCTGGGCCCGATGCGGCCGCTGCCCGTGCGTTCCCGCACGAACGACTCGAGACGGTCGCGCTGCAGTTTGCCGAGGCCTCCGAGCCGCTTGCGTTCGGAGATGCCCAGTTCTTCCCGCACCCGTTCGGCTTTGACCGAGCCGATGGCCGGGAACGACAGCAGGAAATCGGTGATGCGCAGCGACGCAGCCGGTGTGTCGGGGAGGCGGGATTGCTCGAGCACGCGGAACGGCGAGACCTCGCCCGAACGCAGTCGCCGTTTCAAGTCGGCACGCGCCTGTCGTGCTGCGATCGCAGCACGGTTCGCCGCCACACGATCCACCTCTGGCATCGTCCGAGCAGTCGTCACCGTGTCACTCCCTCGTCGTCTACATGTGCGTCCAGTGCGCAATGCGTCATAGCCTAGGCCGGTTCGCCGCTCAATGCGAAGCGAACCGCTGCTGCACGCTCGCGAATCCGCTCGCTCAGCCCGTTCGGCCCCCCGTTCAGTATGCTGCGCGACTCGTTTGCGAGGAGCGCGTGCCCGATGCCCCCGAAGATGGCGCCGGCTTCTTCGATACGTGCCCCCTGATGCCCGAATCCGGGTGCGAGGACGGGGAGCGCCGGTCCCGTTGGGCGCTCAGTCGTATCGATTCCGAACGCTGCGAGATCGAGCGTCGCGCCGAGCACGACGCCGACACTGCCCACTCCCCCTTCGCCGCAGTGCGCTGCGTTCCAAGCCGTCGCGTCTTCCACCATGGCCGCAGCGACGCTGCGACCATCGGCGCGTCGGGCCTGCTGCACCTCAGCCGCCTCCGCGTTCGAGGTGGCTGCGAGCACGAACAGGCCCTTCCCGTCGCGCTCCACGCGTTCGAGCGCCGACGTGAGCGTCCCGAACCCCTGATACGCGACCACCGTCATGGCGTCCGCCTCGAGCGGCGACCCCGGTGCCAGCCAGGCGTCGCCGTACGCCGCGAAGCTCGAGCCGATGTCTCCGCGCTTCACGTCGGCCACCACGAGCAGGCCGGCGGCTCGCGCGTCCTCGAATACGCGCTCGAGTGCCGCGAACCCCGCGGAGCCGAAGCGCTCGAAGAACGCGATCTGCGGCTTCACGCAGGCGGCGACGCCGGCGGCTGCCGCAACGACGTCGCGCCCCATGCGCTCGGCGCCTGCGGCGTCGTCACCGACTCCCCAGTCAGCGAGCAGCGGGCCGTGCGGGTCGATGCCGGCGCACAGGTGCCGGCCCGCGGCGAACTCCGCCGCGAGCCGGTCCCCGAACGAACGGTGCGTCATCGAGCGGCCAGAGCGGCGTCGCGGTCGATCTGGTACTCCTGCAGCGACTTCACATCGAACCCGCTCCGCTGCGCGGAGATCGCCCCGACCGCAGCTGAGAGCTCCGAGACGGTGGTGAAGATCGGCTTGTCCGCCGCCACCGCCGCCGCACGGATCTCATACCCGTCGGCCCGGGCTGAGCTGCCCGACGGCGTATTGATGATCATGTCGATCTCGCCGCGGTTGATGAGATCGACGATCGTGTCGCCCTCGGCGACCGCGCTGTGCTTGCGCACGACCTCAGAGGCGATGCCGTTGCGGCCGAGCACCACCTGGGTGCCCTGCGTGGCCAGGATGCGGTAGCCGAGCTCCTGCAGTCGGAGCGCTGGCAGCACGATCGAGCGCTTGTCACGATCGGCGACCGAGAGGAACACCGTCCCGCTCTCGGGCAGCGCACTGCCCGCAGCGGCCTGGCTCTTCGCGAACGCGGTCGGGAAGTCGCGGTCCATGCCCATGACCTCTCCCGTCGAGCGCATCTCGGGTCCGAGCAGCGAATCGACCACCAGTCCCTCGTGCGTGCGGAATCGCTTGAACGGCAGCACCGCCTCCTTGACCGCGATGGGCGCGTCGATGGGCGCGCGCGAACCGTCGCGCTCGGGCAGCAGGCCCGATTCGATCAGTTCGGCGATCGTCTCGCCGGCCATGACCCGCGAGGCGGCCTTCGCCAGCGGAATGCCGAGCGCCTTCGAGACGAAGGGCACGGTGCGCGATGCGCGCGGGTTCGCCTCGAGCACGTACAGCACGCCCTGGCCGATGGCGAACTGCACGTTGAGCAGCCCGCGCACGCCGATCCCCTCGGCGATGCCGAGCGTCGCCTCGCGCACGCGCGCGATCTGGTCGTGGCCGAGCGTCACGGGAGGCAGCGTGCAGCTGGAGTCTCCCGAGTGCACGCCGGCCTCCTCGATGTGCTCCATCACACCGCCGACGTACAGTTGCTCGCCGTCGAAGAGCGCATCGACATCGATCTCGATCGCGTCGTCCAAGAACCGATCCACGAGCAGCGGGTGGCCCGGTCCCACGAGCGCGTGGCCCTCGATGCGGCCGAAGTACCCGCGGAGCGATTCGGTGTCGTACACGATCTCCATGCCGCGGCCGCCGAGCACGAACGACGGGCGCACGAGCACGGGGTACCCGATCTCCTCGGCGATGCGGATCGCCCCCTCCTCGTCGATCGCGGTGCCGTTGCGCGGCGCGAGCAGACCGGCGCGGTCGAGGATGCGGGAGAACGCGCCGCGCTCCTCCGCGAGATCGATCGCTTCGGGGGTCGTGCCGAGGATCGGGATCCCCGCGTCCTTGAGCGGCTGCGCGAGACCCAGCGCCGTCTGGCCCCCGAGCTGCACGACGACGCCGAGCAGCTCTCCGGACGCCTGCTCGGCGTGGATGACCTCGAGCACGTCCTCGAGCGTCAGCGGCTCGAAGTAGAGGCGATCCGAGGTGTCGTAGTCGGTCGACACGGTCTCGGGATTGCAGTTGATCATGATCGTCTCGTACCCGGCTTCGGAGAGCGCGAACGAGGCGTGCACGCAGGAGTAGTCGAACTCGACCCCCTGCCCGATGCGGTTGGGCCCAGAGCCGAGAATGACGATCTTCTTGCGATCGCTCGCCGCGACCTCGGTCTCGAAGTCGTAGGACGAGTAGTGATACGGCGTCAGCGCGGGGAACTCGCCCGCGCAGGTATCGACGGTCTTGAACACGGGGCGCAGTCCGAGTCCATGGCGCAGGCCTCGGATTTCCGACTCGGAGACACCGCGAAGCGACGCGATCTGCACATCGGAGAAGCCGTGATCCTTCGCCTCTCGCAGCACGTCGAGTGTGAGCTGCGGTGAGCGCTGCACCATCTCGGCGACCTCGTTGATCAGCTGGATCTGGTCGAGGAACCAGGGATCGATCGAGGTCGACTCGAAGACCTGCTCGATGGTCGCGCCGAGCCGCAGCGCCTGCTGCACGTCGACGATGCGGCCGTCGGTCGGGCGCTTGATCGTCTCGAGAATGTCATCGACGGGGCGCGACTCATCCCCCCAGTGGAACGAGGAACCGCGCTTCTCCAGCGAGCGCAGCGACTTCTGCAGCGCCGTGGTGAAGTTGCGGCCGATCGCCATGGACTCGCCCACCGACTTCATGGTCGTCGTGAGAGTGTCGTCGGCGGCCGGGAACTTCTCGAATGCGAAGCGCGGCGTCTTCACCACGACGTAGTCGATCGACGGCTCGAAACTCGCCGGCGTCTTCTGCGTGATGTCGTTCGGGATCTCGTCGAGACGGTACCCGAGGGCGAGCTTCGCGGCGATCTTCGCGATCGGGAATCCCGTGGCCTTCGACGCGAGCGCCGAGGAGCGGGAGACGCGCGGGTTCATCTCGATGACGATGATGCGGCCCGTCGCGGGGTCGACGGCGTACTGGATGTTGCAGCCGCCGGTGTCGACGCCGACACGACGGATGATGTCGATGCCGATGTCCCGCAGCTTCTGGTACTCCCGGTCGGTCAGCGTGAGCGCGGGTGCGACGGTGATCGAGTCGCCCGTGTGCACGCCCACGGCATCGACGTTCTCGATGGAGCACACGACGACCGTGTTGTCGGCCGTATCGCGCATGAGCTCGAGCTCGTACTCCTTCCAGCCGAGGATCGACTCTTCGAGCAGCACCTCGCTGGTGGGGCTGTAGTGCAGGCCGTCGCCCGCGATGCGGATGAGGTCCTCTTCGGTGTAGGCGAACCCTGAGCCGAGGCCGCCCATCGTGTACGACGGGCGCACGACCAGCGGGTACCCGAGATCCTTCGCGAACTCCTTCGCTTCTTCGAGCGTGTGCGCGATGTGGGAGCGCGCAACCTCTGCCCCAGACTCGATGACGAGGTCCTTGAAGATCTGCCGATCCTCACCGCGCTGGATCGCCTCGACCTTCGCCCCGATGAGTTCGACGCCGTGCTTCTCGAGGATCCCGAGATCGTGCAACTGGATCGCGGCGTTGAGCGCGGTCTGGCCGCCGAGCGTCGGCAGGATCGCGTCGGGGCGCTCCTTGATGATGATCGATTCGATCACCTCAGGAGTGATGGGCTCCACGTAGGTGGCATCGGCGAAGTCGGGGTCCGTCATGATCGTCGCCGGGTTCGAGTTCACGAGGATGACGCGCACGCCCTCCTCGCGGAGCACGCGGCAGGCCTGGGTGCCGGAGTAGTCGAACTCGACCGCCTGACCGATGACGATCGGGCCTGAGCCGATGACGAGTACTGAGTTGATGTCTGAACGCTTGGGCATCGGGTCAGGCCTCCTGGGCGTGTGCGCCGGTCGAACGGGTGGAGCGGCTCGAGACCAGCTCGCGGAAACGGTTGAAGAGGTAGAAGGCGTCGTGCGGGCCCGCGGCCGCCTCCGGGTGGTACTGCACCGAGAACGCCGGGATGTCGAGGCATTCGAGCCCCTCGACGACCTGATCGTTCAGGCTGAAGTGGCTCACCTGCACGCGGCCGAAGCCCTCAGGCGCGTCGATCTCGCCCTCGATGGGGGCGTCGACGGCGAAGCCGTGGTTCTGAGCGGTGATCTCGACGCGACCGGTGCGCTTGTCGAGGACGGGCTGGTTGATGCCGCGATGACCGAAGGGCAGCTTGTAGGTGCCGAACCCCAGCGCACGGCCCAGCAGCTGGTTGCCGAAGCAGATGCCGAAGTAGGGCACTCCGTCACGCAGCAGCTCGCGGAGCACGTCCACCTGCAGATCGCTCGCGGCGGGGTCGCCCGGTCCGTTCGAGTAGAAGAGCGCGTCGGGAGCGATCGCGCGGATCTCCTCGAGCGACGTCGAAGCCGGCAGCACCGTCACGTCGAAGCCGTGCTCGGAGAGGTAGTGCACGGTCGCGCGCTTGATGCCGAGATCGAGCACCGCGATCGATCCGACGCGATCCACCCCTGCTGCGGCCGGTACGTCGTAGCGCTGGGGCGTCGTGACGAGCTCCGACAGGTTCTTGCCGGCCATCGGTTCCTGAGCGCGCACCAGCGCGAGCTGCTCATCATCGGAGAGATCGAAGTCGGCGCCGGAGAACACCCCGGCGCGCATCGCGCCCGCGGATCGGATGTGACGGGTGATCGCGCGCGTATCCACGCCCGAGATACCGACGACTCCGTCCTCGACGAGGTCCTCGTCGAGTGAGCGCTCGGCTCGGAAGTTCGACACGCGGCGCGCGGGATCGCGCACGATGAATCCGGCGACCCAGATCTTGCGCGACTCCATGTCGTCGTCGTTCGCACCGGTGTTGCCGATGTGCGGGGCCGTCATGAGCACGATCTGCCCCGCGTAAGAGGGGTCGGTCAGCGTCTCCTGATACCCGGTCATTCCGGTCGAGAAGACGACCTCGCCGAGCGTGCGTCCGGTCGCCCCGTATGCGCGCCCCACGTATCGTCGCCCGTCTTCGAGCACCAGCACTGCCTTGCCCATTGGCACTGCAGCAGCCGGGGGCGCGGTGACGCCCTGGGGCGCCACGGCGTCGTTCGCCGTCGCTTCGGTCGTGTTCGTAGTCACGCATCCTCCTGGGTGGTGTGGGAAGTGGAATGGGTGTGCGGGCCGGTGGCGAGCGGAGTCTCACCGGCGGGGATGATCTGGGCGACGGCATCGGCGAACCTCAACTGGTCGGCGGCCTGCGAGAACCTGAAGCTCGACTCGACCTCCGACCCGTCGGCCGCGCGCCACTGGAGGAGCGAGAGGCCGTCGCGCTCGACGGCCTTCCCGACTCGTCGACTTGCGACGCCGCTGCCGAGCACTCGCTCGGCCGGCAGGTGCACCTCCGGCTCTCCGGTGACGGCGATGGTGACGCCGTCGGTGCGCAGTGTGAGGTCGGCGAAACCCTTGAACTGCAAGCCCGGGATCGACAGACGATCGAGCGGTGCGCCGACCGGCGTCGTCGAGACGTAGCTGACTCCCGGGAAGGTGCCGAGCACCATTCCCACGAGAGCATCGCCGTGCTCGGCGAAGGCGCGGTGCCGACGTGCTCGACCGCGCCAGCCGAGCCACATCGCCAGCAGTACGAGCGCGGCGATGGCGATCATCAGGAAGGCGAAGCCGGTGCGGCTCACTTCGCGCCTCCGAGCTGGCGTGCGGCAGCAGCGACGGTCTCCGGCGCCACTACCCGACCGTCGTCCACCGTGAGGTACCCGCGTCGCAGAGTGTATGCCACCCGCCCGGGCAGTTCCATGCCGAGGAACGGCGAGTTCACGCTCTGGCCGCGCAGATGGTCGGTCGAGAACGTGCTCGTGCCGGACGGGTCGACGAGCACGAGATCGGCTGGCTGCCCGACCTCGATCGCCGTTGGGTGCCCCTGGAGGCGCCCGATCTCCGCCGGACGCTGCGAGAGCAGCGCTTCGAGCTCGGCCCAGCTCGCGTTGGCCTCCTGCACGAGTGTGAGCAGCGCGATCGGCAGCGCCGATTCGAGGCCCACCATGCCGAAGGCCGCGGCATCCCATTCGCAGTCCTTCGCCTCGACGGGGTGCGGGGCGTGATCGGTCGCGATGATGTCGATGATGCCGTCGGCGACCGCAGCGCGGAGGGCCAGCACATCCTCCTCCCGACGGAGGGGAGGGTTCACCTTGTAGCGCGCGTCGTAGCTGCGAGCGAGTTCCTCGGTGAGGATCAGGTGGTGCGGCGTGACCTCAGCGGTGACCTGCACTCCGCGGGCCTTGGCCCAGCGGATCACCTCCACCGACCCGGCGGTCGAGAGATGGCAGATGTGGAGCCGTGCGCCGATGTGCTCGGCGAGGAGCACGTCTCGCGCGATGATCGACTCTTCGGCGACCGCCGGCCACCCCTTGAGACCGAGTTCGCTCGAGAGTGCCCCTTCGTTCATCTGGGCGTCCTCGGTGAGACGCGGATCCTGCGCGTGCTGGGCGATGACGCCGTCGAAGGTCTTCACGTACTCGAGCGCCCGTCGCATGAGCAGCGGATCGTGCACGCACTTGCCGTCGTCGGAGAAGACCCGCACCGCGGCACGCGAATCGGCCATCGCGCCGATCTCGCTGAGACGCTCGCCCGACAGATCTTCCGTCACGGCGCCGATCGGGCGCACCGTCGCGTATCCCGCCGCGTCTCCGAGCGCCTGCACCTGCTCGACCACGCCCGCCGTGTCCTGCACCGGCAGCGTGTTCGCCATTGCGAAGACGCTCGTGAATCCGCCTGCCGCGGCGGCGCGCGTGCCCGTGAGCACCGTCTCCGACTGCTCGAAACCCGGCTCACGAAGATGCGTGTGCAGGTCGACCAGGCCCGTCAGCGCGACGAATCCGTCGGCTTCGATGACGCGCTCCGCGTCTCGCGGCGCGAGCCCGCCGGCCGCCTGCGTCGCGCGCTCGACGATCACGCCGTCCGCGATGCGCAGATCAACAGCGGCGGCGTCGCTCACCTGCTGCCCGCGCTCGGTCAGCGCCGCGGCGAGGCGCGCCCCGCGGATGAGAATCCCGTTCGCCGGGTTCGTGTGCGTCATGCTTGCTCCGTTCGCTCGCCGGAAAGTAGAAGATACAGTGCCGCCATCCGCACGGAGACGCCGTTCGCCACCTGCTCGAGCACCGTCGAACGGTGCGAGTCGGCGGCGCCGGAGGAGATCTCGAGGCCTCGGTTCATGGGGCCAGGATGCATCACGATCGCGCGATCCTGCAGACCGGAGAGCCGGGTGTCGTCGAGTCCCCACACGCGGGCGTACTCGCGCTCATTCGGGAAGAACGCCGCGTGCATGCGCTCGCTCTGGATGCGGAGCATCATCACGACGTCCGGCTGCTCCTCGCGCAGCGCCGTATCGAAGGAGTGATGGACGGTGACCGGCCACGTGCGGGCGCCGTACGGCAGAAGCGTCTCGGGAGCGACGAAGCTCACGTGCGCGCCGAGGGCGTTGAGCAGCCAGAGATTCGATCGCGCCACTCGGGAATGGGCGATGTCTCCCACGATCACCACGGAGACGCCGTCGAGGTCGCGGCCGCGGCTCGCCTCACCGCTCTGCGACGCACCGAAGAGGCGGCGCCGCATCGTGAACGCGTCGAGCAGTGCCTGCGTCGGGTGCTCGTGCGTGCCATCGCCCGCATTCAGCACGCCGGCATCGATCCAGTTGCTCGCGGCGAGCTTGGCGGGTGCGCCGGAAGCGGGGTGGCGGATGACGACGCCATCAGCGCCGATCGCCTGCAGCGTCTGCGCCGTGTCTTTCAGCGACTCCCCCTTCGAGACGGAAGAACCCTTCGCGCTGAAGTTGATGACGTCGGCGCTGAGCCGCTTCGCCGCCGCTTCGAACGATATGCGGGTGCGCGTCGAATCCTCGAAGAAGAGGTTCACCACGGTCTTGCCCCGCAGCGTCGGCAGCTTCTTGATCTCGCGCTGCTGCGTCGCCGCCATCTCCTCAGCGGTGTCGAGGATCAGGATCGCTTCATCCCGCGAGAGGCTGCGCGTATCGAGCAGGTGCCTCATGCGATCGGCTCCGTGCTCGCTCCGGGCTCGGCGCTGGCATGGGCGTCGCCGCTCGCGTGGACGTCGAATCGGTCCTCCGAGGTGATCGTGACCTCGTCGCTCCCGTCGTGCTCTTCGAGACGCACCGCGATGCGCTCGTGCTTCGCGCTCGGCAGATTCTTGCCGATGTAATCGGCGCGGATCGGAAGCTCGCGGTGGCCGCGATCGATGAGCGCCGCGAGGCGCACGGCCTGCGGGCGGCCGTGGTCGTTCAGCGCGTCGAGCGCGGCGCGCACGGTGCGACCGGAGTAGAGCACGTCGTCGACGAGCACCACCGTCGCTCCGTCGATGCCCGCCGCCGGCATCTCCGTCGGGCGCGGGGCCCGCGTGGGATGCTGGGCGAGGTCGTCGCGGTACATCGTGACGTCGAGGCTGCCGACGGGAACGTCATGGCCCTCGATGCGCGAGATGATGTCGCCGATGCGCCTGGCGAGCAGGCTTCCGCGAGTCGGAATGCCGACGAGAACGAGCCCGTCGACGCCCTTGTTCGCTTCGATGATTTCGTGCGAGATTCGAGTCAGCGCGCGCGAGATCTCAGCACGTTCGAGTACTGTTCGCGTTCCCATAACCGAGCCCCCCTTCCCCGCCTCACGGGACGGAACTTAAAGAAAAGCTTGCAACCGCTCCAGTCTATCGCATGCGAGGCGGTGCTTCGTCTCTGCTGCATCAGTCGCCCCTCGGCGTTGTGCAGTGCACCCGCCATCAGCGTTCCGCAAGGACGGGTGGGTGGTCACCTGCTTGCCACACGCGGATAGCAGCGCGAACCGTTCCCGCGGTTCGTCGCCCCCACATGCCTGAATGCCCCGGACGCGAGAGCTTATCCCCAGAGTTCGCGGCCCACCGTCGCTCGGCGCGCGCGAACGCACAAACTGTGGAGATGCCTCGTTCAGACACTCCGCGACTTCCCGCGGGCGGCGTAACACGCTCGTCGCTGCTGCTCAACGCCGGCTGGTCGCGGCATCAGCTGGACCGAGCCGTCGGTGCAGGGCTGCTCACTCGGCCGAAGAAGGGTTGGATTGCGCGCCGAGATGCCGATCCGGCACTCGTCTACGCCGCGACTCATGGCGTCATCATCAGTTGCGTCTCCCAGGCGAAACGGCGAGGCCTGTGGGTGCCTCACCACGATCGGTCGCATGCGGCCGTGCGCGTACCCGGGAGAACCGATGCCGGGAGCGCTGTCCTCCATTGGCGGGCGCCCCTGCTGCAACGCGAACCGCACTCGCTCGAAGATCCCATCGAGAACGCGCTCGACCTCGTGGCGCATTGCCTGCCGTTCGAAGACGCGGTGGCTGTCTGGGACTCGGCCGCCAACCGCGGGATGATCACGAGGCAGCGAATGGCGCGTCTCCCCCTGCGGGGGTCGGCGCGCGCGGTGCTCGCCGCCCTCGACCCGTTCGCTGATTCAGGGCTCGAAACCTATGTGCGGCTGCGCACCAAGTGGCTTCGCGTCCGGTGCGTCTCGCAAGCCTGGATCGCGGGACATCGCGTCGATTTCCTGTTCGGGGATCGCCTCGTACTCCAGATCGACGGCGGCACTCACGTCGGACCGCAGCGGACCCACGACAACGAGCACGACGCCCAGCTCCGATTGCTCGGATACACGGTCATCCGAGTGGGGTACTTCCAGGTAATCGATGACTGGCCCGCAGTCCAGCACCTGCTCGTGGAAGCGATTGCGCAGGGCCTTCACCGCGCCGCGGCGCACTGACGGCGGGCGCGCGACCCTCCGGACGCGAGGAATCCGCGTTCTGCAAGCTCGCTGCGTTGAACGATAGCTTGCGGAACGCGGAAATCTTGCGCAGCGCGGCGTCGGGCGTCAGGCGTCGGCGTGATCCGCGATCTTGCCGAGCACGCCGTTGACGAAGCGACCCGAATCGTCGGTCGAGTACTCCTTGGCGAGTTCCACCGCCTCGTCGATGGCGACCGCCGCCGGCACCTCCTCGTTGAAGAGGATCTCCCAGGATGCGAGCCGCAGCAGCGCACGGTCGACGTGCGGCATGCGCTCGAGCGTCCACCCCTGGGCGTAACTCATGATGAGCTCATCGATGCGATCACGATGATCGGTGACCCCGTCGACGATCTCACGCGCGTAGAGCCAGGATGCGGCGCGATCGGGTTCGCTCGACGCGCGCTGCGCCTCGGCGTTCACGATCACCGCGATCGACTCGTCACGCAGGTCGGCCTGGTACAACATGTCGAGGGCGCGCTTGCGCGCCTTGGTACGTGCAGACACCGAGGACTAGTCGTTGACACGGCCGAGGTAGTCACCCGTGCGGGTGTCGACCTTGACCTTCGTGCCGGTCTCGAGGAACAGCGGGACCTGGATCTCTGCACCGGTCTCGACAGTGGCGGGCTTCGTTCCGCCGGTCGAGCGATCGCCCTGCAGACCCGGCTCGGTGTACGTCACTTCGAGCACCACCGACGACGGGAGCTCGAGGTACAGCGGGTCGCCCTCGTGCAGCGCGATCTGGACCTGGAGGTTCTCGAGCATGAACTTCGCGGCGTCGCCGACGACGGCACCGGAAACGGTGAGCTGATCGTAGTCGGACTGGTCCATGAAGACGTAGTCTGCGCCATCCTGGTACAGGTATTGGTAATCACGACGGTCGACGTTCGCGGTCTCGATCTTCGCGCCAGCGTTGTAAGTCTTGTCGATGATCTTGCCCGAGACGACGTTCTTCTGCTTCGTGCGAACGAACGCGCCGCCCTTGCCCGGCTTCACATGCTGGAACTCGACCACGCTCCAGAGCTGGCCGTTCTCTTTGATGACGGTGCCGTTCTTGATGTCGTTCGTACTGGCCATGCAGTGATTCTCCGGATTCTATAAAGTTCGAGCGCCTGAATACGCGCCGAACCAGCATACATGCCGCGCTGTTTGCATGCTTTGCACAATGGCGAGGTTTCAAGCTTGACGATCCCTCTAAGCTCTCCCCCATGCACATGTTCTTCCGCACGCTCTGGCACCAGTGGTTCGTGGGTCGGCGCGGCCCGAAGCTCGGCTTCGAAGGCGTCTCGCGTTCGCGTTTCCGCGTCTGGCCCACCGACCTCGACATCCTCCGCCATATGAACAACGGCAAGTACCTCTCGATCATGGACGTCGCACGCTTCGATCTGATCCAGCGCAACGGGGTCTGGCAGCTGTTCGCGCGCGAACGCTGGTACCCGGTGGTCGTCGGGCAGACGATCTCGTACCGCAAGTCGCTGAACCCGTGGCAGCGGTTCTGGATCGAGTCGCGCATTCTCGGCTTCGATGACCAGGCGGTGTACATGGAGCAGCGCTTCGTCCGTCCCGACGCGCAGCGCCGGCCCGACATTCATGCTCGGGCCGTAGTGCGTGCCCGGATCCTTCGCCGTTCGGGCGGCGTCGTGCCCGTCGCCGAGATCATCGAGAAGAGCGGGGCCGACCCGAGCAAGCTCATCGTCCCCGATGACGTGCTCGCCTGGGGGCGATCCACGCGACTTCCGTCCACTCGCGTCGACGCCATCAGCGTCTGGGAGTAGCGGCGCTCACGCCAACGGAGTGCGCGCACCGAGATGCGGCCCCTGGTTCCCGACTTCCCGGCAGGTGATCCGGATCGCCCGTTCGCTCTCGTCGTACACGTGGCGGGCCGCGAGACGCCCGCCGGCGAGCGATCCCTCCAACCAGGTGAAGCTCGCCGCGTCGATGAGGGGAGATCCACTCGCGACCAGCATCAGTTGGAGCATGAGCACCTCGGGCAGCGTCACATGGGGGCCGTGCGAGAACCCGAGCCCGAGCACCGGTGGCCGCGCACCCGAGGGCACCAACCGCAACGTCCATGCCCGCCCCTGCGCACGTGCCGCGGGGATGCCGGGTGGCGGGGTGTCGAGTGCGTCGAACTCCCGTTCGGCCTCCGTCGCGAGCAGCAGCGGCGAGTCCCCGGTCGAGCCGATGGCGAGCGGTGCACTTCCGTCATGCGGTGCGTCAGGGAGCGCGACGGCCGCGCGTTGGAACGAGGTCTTCCAGACGGCAGCTCCGCATCCGAATGGCGTCGGCACCGCGGTGAGCGAGGAATCGGCCGCCAGCGCGCTCCCCAGTCGTCCGATATCGGTCCCGGCATCGACGAACGCCTCGATCTCCGGCATCTCGATGTCGAGCCACCCGCAGGCGATTCGGGCTGATGCGAAATGCTGCTCAGCGCGACGCGCTCCCTCCGGCTCCGCGACGTCCGCGAATCCCGCGTGCGGCATGAGCCTCGCCGCTGCAGCGTCGAGGCTCGCATCGAGCGACGCCGCGGCGCTCGGCGCGGCGTGGCGGGTCGCGGCTGCGTCGAGTTCGCTCGCCAAGTCGGGAAACAGCGCGCGAATGAGCTCGACGCGATCGTTCGTTCCGTGCCGATCGAAAGGCTTCACGTCCATCTCCATTCACTGCGCTCCCGCATTTGTCGGCACCGATACCCCGGTCTGACGCCCGGCGATTCAGAAGGGTGCGCGGGAGCCGCACCTTCACGCTAGCGGGTCCTGCGCTCCACTTCGTCGAGCACGAGGCTCTGCAGCACCTCGGGCAGCGTGCGCACGTCGAGCACGGTACGCCCGTTCGGGGCGTAGCGCGACTCGAGGTCGCCCGGCCCGATCCCGATGCCGTGCACCTCGACGCCCGCCGACCGCAGGCGACGCAACGCGTGCTCAGCCGCGGTTGGATCGTTCGACCCTCCGTCGCTCACGAGGATCACGATGCGTCGGCGCTCCCTGCCGTTGGCTGCGCCCCCGTCCGAGTGCTCTGATTCGCCCAGGCCAAGCTGGTCCGCGGCTGCGCGCAGGGCTGCACCGTCGTTCGTGGACCCGCGCGGAACGCGAATCGCGCCGTGCACCGCGCGGCGCACCGAATCGTCGAGCCCGCTCGACAGCGGTTTGACCACATCGACGGCTGAGTCGAAGACGACGAGCGCGGTGCGAATGTCGAGGTCGAGTGCAGCTCCCCCGACGCGTTCAGCGGCCTCGATGTCACGTGCCACCCCAGCGAGGGCCTCCGTCATGATCAGCATCGTGTCGGCCGCTGCTTCTGCCGCGGCACCCTGCATCGAAGCGGAGCGGTCGACGAGCAGCACGTAATCGGTGCTTCCCGCGCGGCGCGTGCGGCGCCCGCGCATCGCCCGGTCGCGGAAGGCGCGCGGCCGTGGCTGCCCAGCGCGAGACTCGGCGACTGCTGCGGCTAGCGAGTCCGCAGCGAGGTCATCGCCCTCCGGGCGAGGCCGGGCATCCGGCACGCGACGCGAGGTCACACGCTCGGCGATCACCTGCGCCCACACGGCGCGCATCCGCTCGATCGCGTCCGCGAGTGAGGCCGCTCGCCCGCGGTAGTCGGCGAGTTCGGTCTCGGCGAACCCGCCCGCCGATCCCCCGCTCGCTCCATGCAGCGGCTCTGCAGGCTGCGCGGAATCGTTCGCGGGTGGCGGCGCCTCGGGCATCAGGCCACGATCATCAGTGCGCCCGCCGCCGGGCATCGGCGTCGACAGCATCCGTTCCACGAAGGCTGCCTGCTGGGACGCGAAGAGGTCGGCGCCCTCGGCTGTCTCGCGACCATCGCCGGCGCGAGCTCGCTCCTCCTCCGTCTCGCCTGTCTCGCCGTCCCCGTCAGATGCGTCGGGATCCTGGTCGGGCTCGTCACCATCCCGCTCATCTCCTTCTGCATCTGCGTCACCATCTCCCGCGTGCTGCCCGCTCGACGACAGCGCCGTCTCGGGTGCCGGCTCGTCGTCTGCGCCGCCCGCTCCGCTGTGCGCGTCGAGTCCGCGTTCAGCGGCGTCTCCTGCCGCGAGTTGCTCGTAGGCGCCGAGCAACCAGGCGACTGCGCGCTCAAACCTGAGCACCGCGCTCCGCTTCGAGTCGGGCGCCATCACGCGCCGGAACGTCCGGAGTTGATCCAGCATCTCGTGCTCAGCCCGCCCGCTCGCATCTCGGTGCGCGTCGATTGGCAGCAACTCGCTCCACGCCCGCCGTACGTCGATGTGCGTGCCCGCCAACACTGTATGAGCGTCGGCGGCGCCTGCGACTCCAGCGCGCAGGACGACGGCGATCCACTGCAGGTGGCGCGGCCACGTCGTGACGTCCGACGGCACGCTCCGATACGTCGCCGCCAGCAGTGGCGCGCGCAGGCCGGGCATTGCGGTGAGCAGTTCACTCATCGCCTGCACACGGTACGCCGCATCGAACAGGGGCGTTGCGTCGGGCCGAACGCGAGTGAATGACGCGCGTCGACGAGCGCGGGCGGGTTCGACGCGATTGTTCCGAGGCCCCTCCCAGAGATGCAGAAAGGCGAGGGCCACCGCCTCGGACTCCGAATGCCCGCGCACGCCGTACCAGCCGAGACCGACCCGGAGTTCCCGGTCCGTGAATTCCCAGACCTCATCATCCGTGACATGCACCGGGATCCCGATCACTGCGCCGACCCCTTCGAGTCGGGCGCGCAGCCCCGTGCCCATCAGGTGCTCGTTCACGGCCATGCTCACACCCTATCCGCGCCCTCAGTCGCCTTCGTGCCGCGTGATAGCGTGACGCCATGCTCTCCGTCGATTCAGACCCCGCACTCGGCGAAGCCGTCGCATTGCGAACGGAACTGCGGCGAATCCGTCGGGCCAGAGCGGCTGACGACGACGCCTCCGCATCGCATGCGGAAGACTTGGCGAGCGTCGAACAGCGCTTGACCGCCCTCGAGCAGGATCCAGCCAACCAGAGCTTGTTCGCGTCCGCGCTCGACGAACGGGCTGCCTCGCTGCGCATCGCGGCGCTGGCTCGTCGCGCAGAGGCGAAGGCGGAGCGCAGCCGCGCAGCCGCAGACGCCATCATCGCTCGCGCTGTGCGCGCCGCTCGACCCCTGACCTCGGCCGAATCGGATCGCGTGCGCGAGCTGCGCGCGCGTCGTCCCGATGCCGACTGGCAGCAGAGCATCGACAGCGTCGAGCGCAGGGATGCCGTGCTCGAGGCGCTCGGCATCGTGCGTATCCGCGAAGCGCGCCGACAACTCCGCGAGGGTCTCCTGCAGACACAGCAGATGCGCGGCATCATCAGCGAAGCCGTGCCAGCGCTCCGGCAGGGCGAGCCGGTCTTGCTCGTCGGCGAGACCGGCGGAGCGAAGACGGCGCTCGCGGAGCACCTGTCCCGGGTCGGCCTCGGTCGCGAGCCGGAGCTCATCTCGGGATACGGCGACATCACGAGTGCGC
This sequence comes from Leucobacter sp. USHLN154, assembly GCF_037145595.1. Lineage (NCBI taxonomy): Bacteria > Bacillati > Actinomycetota > Actinomycetes > Micrococcales > Microbacteriaceae > Leucobacter > Leucobacter sp. USHLN154. The sequence continues at coordinate 13,394 of NZ_JBBCXF010000003.1, read as the reverse complement.
AAGTGATCGGCACGCATGAGCTCCGCACCGAAGCCGGCGCGACCGTCAGCGTCTTCACGCCTGGCCCGTTGCTTCGCGCCATGCGAGAGGGCCGGCCGGTGATCCTCGATGAGGTGAACGCGATGCCGCCCGAGTTCCTCAAGCGCTTGAATCGCATTCTGCAGTTGCGCCCGGGAGACGTGCTGCACGTGCAGGAAGACGCGGGGCGTCCGGTGACCATCGCATCCGGTTTCGCCGTGCTCGCCACGGCGAACGAGCAGACGCCGCACCGCTACCGTGGGCTCGATCGCCTGAGCGCGGAGCTGGTGAACCGCTTCGGGGCGAACGCCTACCGTGTGCACTACCCCGATACCGGGTGCGACTATGCCGCGTTCCCGGCGGAGAACGGCCTGCTCGCCGTCGCCGCCGTTGCCGATCATCACGGCGGGCTCCCGCACCACGTCCCGCCGGAGGAGTTGATCCGGGCCGCACGGGCGGCGTTCATCAGCCAGCAGGTTTTCGCCGGTGAGCATGGTTCCGGCTTTGGAGAGTACGTGAGCACGGAGCGTGAGATCGACGGGCGCCCGGGGCTGGAGGAATCCGTCATCGCCCCACGCACACTTGTCGCCATTCTGCGGAAGGTGGCGGGAAGCGCGGGCGAGATCACCCTCGATCGTGCGTTCACGAGATTCGTCGAGGGCGTCATGCATCGTGAGGATCGACGCGTGCTGGCGCTGATTCTCGAAGGCCAGGGCTTCCGGATCGCCTGAGCCGAATTCTCGCTCAGACGATGCCAAGCGGGCAGCAGGCGCGCACGGCGTGCCGGATCGGTCCGTGCGACACCACCCGGCGATGTCAGCACGACGGTGCTAGTTCGCGATCTCCTGATACGCGAACTGCAGCATCGAGTCGTCGACTCCCGCCAGCACGCGCGGCTTGCCGATCTCGTCGAGCACGATGAAACGCAGCATGCCAGCGCGAGCTTTCTTGTCGCGCTGCATCGCTGCGAGGAGCCCCGGCCAGCGGCCAGCCGGATACGAGAGCGGCAGGGTCAGGGAGGTGAGGATGCTCCGGTGCCGATCCACCGCCGCATCCGACAGCGCACCGGCGAGGCGCCCGAGTTCGGCCGCGAACATCATCCCGATCGAGATCGCGACGCCGTGCCGCCACTGGTAGCGCTCCGCATGCTCGATCGCGTGCCCCAGGGTGTGTCCGTAGTTCAGGATCTCCCGCAGACCGCCCTCACGGAAATCCTCGGAGACGACCCGAGCCTTCACCCCGACGGAGAGCTCGACGAGGCGCTGGAACTCCGGCGTCGTCGGATCGGTGGCGCGGTCGACGTCGCGCTCGAGAATGTCGAGGATCTCCGGCTCCGCGATGAAGCCGCACTTGGCGATCTCGGCGAAGCCGGCGAGAATCTCGTTGCGCGGCAGCGTCTCGAGCAGGTCGAGGTCGCAGATGACGGCAGCGGGGGCGTAGAAGCTCCCGACGAGGTTCTTCCCCTCGGTGGTGTTGATGCCGGTCTTGCCGCCCACTGACGCGTCAACCATGCCGAGCACCGTCGTGGGGATCTGCACGAGGCGCACGCCGCGAAGCCAGGTCGCGGCGACGAATCCAGCGAGATCGGTCACAGCGCCGCCTCCGAGACCGATCACCGCGTCCGTGCGGGTGAAGTCCGACTGGCCGAGGATCTGCCAGCAGAACGCCGCGACCTCGACGCGCTTGGCGGATTCCGCATCGGGTACCTCGGCGAGGAGCACCTGCGTGTAGCGCTCCTGCAGCAGTTCGCGCAGGTCATTCGCGAACTTGCCGACGGTCGGCGTGTGCACGATCAGAACCTTCGCCACGCGCTCCCCGAGCGCTTCCGGCACACGATCGAGCACGCCTCGGCCGATCGTGACCGTGTACGAGGTCTCCCCGGTGACCGAGATCTCCGCTGCATCGCTCATGACTGCTCCTTCTCGCCTCGGCGGGCGCTCCGCTGGTGGCGTCCGCCGCCCCGCGCCCACTGGGCGACACGGCGGACGAGTTGTTCTTGGGTCGCGCGGTCGGTGCGGTACGTCACATCCGCGACTTCCTCGTACAGTGGTCGCCGCTCGTTCAAGATGCGGCCCCAGGCCTGCGGGTCATCGCGCAGCAACGGCCTCCGGGCGATGTTCGCCGTGCGGAGCACCGCTTCCTGCGTGGTCATGAGCAGCACCACCGGGTGATTCGCGAGCAGTGCACGCGTGGACTCGGTGAGCACGGCGCCGCCACCCAGCGCAACGATACGGCAGCCTTCGACCGCGAGCTCCTCGGCGATCACCTCGGCTTCGATGCGACGGAACTCCGCTTCCCCGTGGGTCGCGAAGAACTCGGTGATCACCCCGTGGCGCCGCACGATCACGGCGTCCGTATCGACGAAGGGCACCCCGAGCTCCCGAGCGACGCGTTTGCCGAGGCTGGTCTTACCGGCTGCCATCGGGCCGACGAAGACGATAGCCCGATCGGGAAGCCGTGTGCCCGGCCGCCGACGTCGCCGTCGACGTCCGCGCGCACGCGGCGCGGAAGCGGTCCCCGCCGCAGCGCCTCCGGCATCCGCAATCGGAGCGCCGTGCTTGGCGGGACCGGAGCGCTCGGGTACCGCGGCGCTCTGCGCATCGGCCTTCGCCTGCTCCGCGACGGACTGCGGAATCACCTGGAGCGGGCTCGTCGGAGGTGTCGGCTTCGGTTTCTGCGCTGGCGGCCCGACATCGCGGGCGACCCTGCGGTGCCCGGTCATCGTGCGCGATTCCTCACGACTCGATGACGGTCGAGAGGCGCTCCGGGATCGCCGCAACATACGCCTCGAGGTTCCGACGGGTCTCGGCGACACTGTCGCCGCCGAACTTCTCGGTCACGGCATCGGCCAGCACCAGCGCCGTCATGGCTTCAGCCACGACGCCAGCGGCGGGTACAGCTGACACATCGCTGCGCTGGTGGTGCGCCTTCGATTCCTCTCCCGTGGAGACGTCGATCGTCGGCAACGCGTGCGGCACCGTCGCGATCGGCTTCATGCCTGCGCGCACGCGGAGCACCTGTCCGGTCGTCATGCCGCCTTCGATGCCGCCGGCGCGCGTGGTCTCGCGAGCAATGCGGCCGTTCTCGAGGTGCAGCTCGTCGTGCGCCGCCGAACCGCGTCGCCGCGTGGTCTCGAAGCCGTCGCCGACCTCGACGCCCTTGATCGCCTGAATGCCCATGAGCGCACCGGCGAGTCGAGAATCGAGTCGCCGATCCCAGTGGACGTACGATCCGAGCCCAGGTGGCAGACCGTAGGCGAGCACCTCGACGATGCCGCCGAGCGTGTCGCCGGACTTCTTCGTGTCGTCGACCTCTGCGACCATGCGAGCACTGGTCTCGGCATCGAAGCAGCGCAGCGGATCGGCGTCGAGAGCGATGACGTCCTCCGGGCGGGGCAGCGCCGATCCGGCGGGAACTGCGACGTCGCCCATGGAGATCGTGTGGCTGACGAGCCGAATGCCGAGTTCCGCGAGAAATGCGCGGGCGACGGCGCCGAGGGCGACGCGCGCGGCCGTCTCACGGGCGCTCGCGCGCTCGAGCACCGGGCGCGCCTCATCGAATCCGTACTTCTGCATACCTGCGAGGTCGGCGTGGCCCGGTCGGGGGCGCGTCAACGGCGCACCACGGCCGCGCGACTTCTCGGACAGTTCGGTGGCCTCCGCGGACATCACTTCGGTCCACTTCGGCCACTCCGTGTTGCCGATGCGGATGGCCACGGGGCCGCCGATCGATACGCCCTGCACCACCCCTCCGGAGAGGTTCAGCTCGTCCTGCTCGAACTTCATCCGCGAGCCTCTGCCATAGCCGAGCTTGCGGCGCGCGAGATCTTCACGGATCCCGTCGAGCGATACGGGGACGCCAGCAGGCAGTCCCTCGAGGACGGCGATCAGTTCGGGGCCGTGAGATTCTCCGGCGGTCAGCCAACGCAGCATACCCGCTATCCTCCCACACCCGACCGCGTACGTCAGACGGCGCGGCGCATCGCGTCGCGCACGGACCCTTCGTCAGCGAGCGGAAGTGCCGGATCACCGTGCGTGAAGATGCGCACCTGCAGGAGCGCCTGTTCGACGAGCATTTCGGTTCCCGGATGCGCTTCACCGGCCGATGCCCGCCACCGCGAGGCCAGCGGGGACGGCCACGGGTCGTACGCGACGTCGAAGAGAGGGATCCGCGCGAGCCACGCGGGGATCCCGATCTGAGCAGCGGCCGGACCGGGCAGGGTGGAGATCACCAGCGAGGGGGCCTCCTGTCCGGTTCCGACCGACGTTGCGGCGCCGCCGTCCGCACCGGAACCGCCGTACGCGAGTCTCATCGGCGCGGTCGAGACTGCGGCTCGAGTCCCGTCGAATCGCGTGACGAGCGACCGCCCCGCCGTGGTGTTGCGCGCAAGCAGCGTCACATGCTCCGCGCCGAGTTCGCGAACGGCGAGAATCGCAGAGACCGCTGTGGCGCCCGATCCGAGTACGACGGTCCGCCGGGCATCCAGCCCGTTCCGGGCGATCGCTGCAGCCAGGCCGGGCACGTCGGTGTTCGCGCCGAACCACGCGCCGTCTTCGAGACGCCGCAGCGTGTTCACGACGCCGCTCTCCGTCGCCACCGGGTCGAGGGTGCTGGCGAGTCGGTGCGCCTCGCTCTTCAGGGGCATCGTGACGGAGAAACCGCGCCACTCATCGCCCCTTCCGTCGAGAAATGCCCGAAGACCCGCCTCGCCGCACCGTACGGCCGAATAGCGCCAATCGAGGCCCAGCGCACGGTACGCCGCTGCGTGGATCCGCGGGGATCGCGAGTGCGCGACCGGGGAGCCGAGCACCGCGAGCCGCACAACCACCTAGCAGCCCTGGTCGGGGTTGGCGGCACACCACTCGTTCAGCTGGCCGATCGCCGATTCGTGCTCCTCCTGGGTCGTGGAGAACACCGACTCCCCCGTCTCGAGGTTGACGGCGACGAAGTAGATCCAGTCTCCCGTCGGCGGGCTCAGCACCGCCGAGATGGCGTCGCGACCGGGGTTCGCAATCGGTCCCTTCGGCAGTCCCTTGTGGACGTACGTGTTCCACGGGTTGTCATCCGCGAGCGCTTCATCCGTGGACCAGACACTGCCGTCGGCGTGCTGACCGTACCCGTACTGGGCGGTGGAGTCCATCTGCAGGAGCATGTCTTGCGCGAGGCGGTTCTCGATGACCCGTGCGACCTTCGGGAAGTCCTCGATCCGGCCGCCCTCCCGCTGCACGATGGACGCCTTGGTGAGCACGGCCTCGCGGGACTCCGGAGCGACGCCCATCTCGTCCAGCACCTGGATCTGGGTGCTCACGAGCTCTGCAATGGCCTCAGCTCCGGTGGTGTCCTCCTCGAACTCGTACGTCGCCGGGAACAGCCAGCCTTCCAGACTGTCCACTCCCTCGGGGAGTCCGTACGCGGCGACGTCCTCCGTGGCCGCCTGCAGCTCCTCGATGGGGATGCTCGCGCCTGCAGCCACCAGTTCGAGCGTCTGCTCGACCGTCTTGCCCTCCGGGATGATCGCGGTGAAGGCCATGCGGTTGTCGGGGTTCTGCAGTGCGTCGAGCGCGGCTTGCGCGCTCATCTGCGACTTCACCTTGTACGAACCCGGCAGGAACGCCACCTCTTCGGGCTGTTCGAGCAGCAGGCTGTAGAAGGCGTCCGCGGTCTTCACCACATCGGCTTCTTCCAGCGAAGCGGCGATGTCCTCACCGATCTCGCCCTCCGTGATCACTACGACGACCTCGCCCGAGCCTTCGCCCTCGTAATCGTTCGTGGTCCACCCGAGGGCCTGCGAGATCCCGTCACCGTAATGGGACCACAGATACGCTCCAGCGCCTGCCAGGCCTCCGAGGAGGAGCAGTGTCACGAGCAGCGAGATGAGTACTCGCCGGCCCGTGCGTCGCCGGTCGTCGCGCGTGCGTGCGTTCATTCGGTGGCCTCCCCGGTCCCCGTCGTCTTCACTTCCGCGGCGTGACCCGGTGCGTGCCCGCTCGATCGTTCGATGTCGAGAGCGTGCTGCAGGATCACCACCGCTGCGGCCTGATCGATGATCGATCGGCTCTGTTTCGTGCGTTTTCCGGCAGCCCGCAGATGCGCCTGTGCCGATACGGTCGACAGCCGTTCGTCGACGAGGCGCACCGGCACGCTCAATCGCGCGGCGAGTCGTTCGGCGAAGCGCGCGGCGTCATCCGTGGACGGCGTGCGCTCTCCGCGCAAGTTGAGAGGAAGCCCGACCACCGCTTCGAGGGCGTCGTGCTCCGTCACGATCTCGGCGATCCGCGCAATATCTGCGAGGTCGTCGGCCGCGCGCGGCACGGTTTCGACGGGCGTCGCCAGCATCCCGTGAGGATCGCTGCGGGCGACGCCGATACGAGCCTTGCCCACGTCCACGCCGATGCGCACTCCGACCCGCACGCTCAGCCGCCCAGGCTGCGCCGGATCTCGGCAAGGGCAACGTCGATCTGCGAGACGTCGGTGCCGCCGCCCTGAGCAAGGTCGTCTTTGCCTCCGCCGCCTCCGCCGAGCACCTGCGCTGCGGTGCGCACCAGCGCGCCCGCCTTCGCCCCGGCCTCTCGCCCCGCTGGGGTGGTCGCGGCGATGACGACCGGCTTCCCCCCGGTCTCGCCCGCCAGCACGACGACGCCCGGCTGCCCTCCAAGCTGCTCTCGAATCGTCAACGCGAGCCCGCGAATGTCGTCTGCGGAGCCCACGGAGCCGACGGAGGCCAGCACCGCGCGCAGCCCGCCGAGCTGCAGGGCGTCGGCGAGCAACTGCGGAACGCGCTCGCGAAGCTTCTCCGCTTCGAGCGCCGCGATCTTCTTCTCGGCGGCGCGCAACTGCGCGCCCAGGTCCTGCACCTTCGTGACCAGCTCGCCGCGGGGCACCTTGAGCCCGCCCGTGAGCTGCTGCACGATCGCGCGTTCCGCAGCGAAGTTGCGGAACGCCTCGATCCCGACGAGCGACTCGACGCGTCGGTTCGTGGATCCCACTGAACTCTCGGAGATGAGATTGATCATCCCGATCTCCGCGGAGCTGGAGACGTGGGTTCCCGCGCAGAGCTCTCGCGACCACGGGCCGCCGATGTCGACGACGCGCACGCGGTCGCCGTACTTCTCCCCGAACAGCGCCATGGCGCCGAGCGCCTTCGCCTCGTCGAGGGGCATCTCGCGCGTCACCACCTCGTAGTCCGATCGGATCGCGAGGTTCGAGATCTCCTCGATCTCGCTCTTCGTCTCGCTCGACAGTGCTTCGGTGTGCGAGAAGTCGAGGCGCAGGTACCCGGCCTTGTTGTAGGACCCCGTCTGGTGGGCGCCTCGTCCGATGACGTCGCGAAGCGCGGCGTGCACGATGTGGGTGCCGGAGTGCGCCTGGGTGGCCCCCCGTCGGTAGTCGGCGTCGACTCGGGTCTCCGCGCGCGCGTCGAGTCCGATCGTGCCGACTTCCACGCGCACCGTGTGCACGATCAGCCCGGCCACCGGCTTCTGCACGTCGAGCACTTCCGCTTCGAAGCCATCGCCGACGATGTGCCCCTGATCCGCGTCCTGACCACCGGACTCCGCGAACAGCGACGTCTCGGAGAGCACGAGCTCGGCGATATCGCCCTCATTGGCCTCACGTGCGGGCGCGCCGTCCACCACGATGCCGAGCACACGGCTCTCGTGCACGAGCTCGTCGTACCCCGTGAACAGCGTCTCGCCCAGACCGCGAAGCTCTTTGTAGATGGAGAGGTCGGCTCGCTGACCCTTCTTCGCCTTCGCATCAGCCTTCGCACGGTCGCGCTGCTCCTGCATCAGCGAGGTGAACACCTCGGCGTCGACCGGCACTCCGGCCTCTTCCGCGATCTCGAGCGTGAGCTCGATCGGGAAGCCGTGCGTGTCGTGCAGCAGGAACGCGGTGTCGCCCGGCACCGCTGCGCCGGCCGTCTTCGCCGAGTCGACCGCGGAGTCGAGGATCTGAATGCCGGACGCGAGCGTTCGCAGGAAGGTCTTCTCCTCCGCGTACGCCGCACGGGCGATGAAGTCGAAATCCTCGGCGACTGCGGGGTACGCCTCTCGCATCGCGTCGCGGGAGACCGGGAAGAGCTCCGAGAAGCTCGGCCCCTCGACCCCGAGCAGTCGCATCGAGAGCGTCACGCGCCGCAGGAGTCGTCGCAGAATGTAGCCGCGCCCCTCGTTCGAGGGCGTGACGCCGTCTGCGATGAGCATGAGCCCGCTGCGCACGTGATCGGCGATGACCCGCAGGCGCACATCGTCTGCGTGGTGCTCGCCGTAGGTCTTGCCCGCGATCTCGGCCGCGCGATCCAGCACCGGGCGCACCTGATCGATCTCGTACATGTTCTGCACGCCCTGCTTGATGAAGGCGACGCGCTCGAGACCGAGGCCCGTGTCGATGTTCTTCTTGGGCAGCTCGCCCACGATGGTGAAATCGGTCTTCGACCGCACATCTGCGACCTGGTACTGCATGAAGACGAGATTCCAGATCTCGACGTAGCGATCGTCATCGGTCGCCGGACCGCCGTCGATGCCGTATTCGGGACCGAGGTCGAAGAAGATCTCGGAGCAGGGGCCGGCAGGGCCCGGCTGGCCGGTCGACCAGTAGTTCGTGTCCTTGCCGAGGCGCTGAATCCGCTCATCGGGCAGTGTGGAATGCTCGCGCCACAGCGCGATCGCCTCTTCGTCCTCCTCGTAGACGGTGACCCAGAGATCCTTCGGGTCGAACCCGAGCCCGCCGTCGGCCTCACTGGTGGTCAGCAGTTCCCAGGCGAAGCGGATCGCTCCCTCTTTGAAGTAATCGCCGAAGGAGAAGTTGCCGCACATCTGGAAGAACGTGCCGTGTCGCGGGGTCTTGCCGACCTCTTCGATGTCATTGGTGCGAATGCACTTCTGCACGCTCGTCGCACGAGCGAACGGCGCAGGCACGAGGCCGGTGAGGTACGGCACGAACGGCACCATTCCCGCCACCGTGAACATCAGGCTCGGGTCGTCGCTCACGAGCGACGCGGAGGGGACGACGGTGTGCCCCTTCTTCTCGAAGAAGTCAAGCCAACGACGGTGGATTTCGGCGGTCTTCATCCGTGGTCTTTCTCTGGAGATCGATGTGGTGGGTGCGTGATATGGGGCGAGGATCAGGCGCGTTCGCGGAATGCTGCGCGCAGCGCCTCGGCCTCGGTCTCATCGTCGGCATCGGCGTCGCGGTACCCGGAGGCGAACGCGCGGCCCAGTTCATCCACGCCTCGGTTGACCCGTGCGAAGAATCGGCGCCCCTCGGCCGTCTGATTGACGAAGTGCGCACCGACGAACCCCAGTACGACTCCGGTGACCAGCCAGAATAGCTTGCCCATGTTTCGATCCTCCCGTCTGCGTCGATGCACGGCCGCACGGCCACGCATGCTCGAGCACTCGACAAGCTTAGCGGGTGGCCCCTGTCGCACATCGTGCCCCGAACACAGCAAACGGGGCGCCGGATGGAATCCGACGCCCCGTTTCGCTTTCGAGTGCTTAGCGACCCGAGTAGTACTCGACCACGAGCTGCACTTCACAGGTCACGGGGACCTCAGCGCGCTTCGGGCGACGCACCAGGCGAGCCTGGAGCTTGTCGAGCTCGACCTCGAGGTAGCTCGGAACGTTCGGGAGCACCTCGGCGTGACCGCCGGCAGCTGCGACCTGGAACGGCTCGATCGCTTCCGAGCGCGCCTTGACGTGGATGAGCTGACCCGGCTTCACGCGGAAGGAGGGGCGATCGACGATCTTGCCGTCGACGAGGATGTGACGGTGCACGACCATCTGACGGGCCTGCGCCGTGGTGCGGGCGAAGCCGGCGCGCAGCACGAGCGCGTCGAGACGCATCTCGAGCAGCTCGACCAGGTTCTCACCGGTCAGTCCGTCCTGACGACGGGCTTCCTTGAAGGCGATGGTGAGCTGCTTCTCGCGGATGCCGTACTGGGCGCGGAGACGCTGCTTCTCACGCAGGCGGACAGCGTAGTCGCTGTCGCTCTTGCGCTTGGTGCGACCGTGCTGGCCGGGGCCGTAGGGGCGCTTCTCGAGGTAGCGAGCTGCCTTCGGGGTCAGCGCGATGCCGAGCGAGCGCGACAGGCGGGTCTGGGAACGGGTACGCGACGTAGTCGACACGTGGATCCTTTCGGGTTTCTGAATTGCGACAGCGCGATCTGCAGTTCGGATCGCGCAGGTTCTCTCGGCCAGGCTGCGCCCGCATCAACCAGTGATGCACGCGACGCAACGAACCGTTGTTCGGTGAGGGAACGACCAGTGCAGAAACCCGGCTACAGGGCGACTGCCATCCGATCCCCGCGTGCAGCCAGCAGCGGGGGCGGTGTTGGCCAGCGGCTAGCTTATCACCTTCCGGGCCCTGATGCGCGTCGCGACCCGCCTCGAGGCTTCACTCGTCCCCGCCCCGTGTGATTCGGCGGATCTTCTCGAGACGATCCGATACCTCGCGCTCGTTCCCGTGCTGCGTCGGCTGGTAGTACACCTTGCCGCGCAGCTCGTCGGGCAGGTACTGCTGCTGCGACACCCCGCGCGGATCGCTGTGCGGATACCGATAGCCCTTCCCGTGGCCCATGCGCTTCGCCCCGGGGTAGTGGGCGTCGCGCAGATGCGTGGGCACGAGCCCGAATCGTCCCGCCTTCACGTCCGCGATCGCCGCATCGATCGCAGTGATCACCGCATTCGACTTCGGCGCCGTCGCAATGTAGATCGTCGCCTCCGCGAGCGGGATCCGGGCTTCCGGAAGCCCGATCAGCTGCGTGGCCTCGGCAGCGGCGACCGCGACGCGGAGCGCCTGGGGATCCGCCATGCCGACGTCTTCGGCCGCGTGCACCATGAGCCTGCGCGCGATGAAGCGGGGATCTTCGCCTGCTTCGATCATGCGGGCCAGGTAGTGGATCGCCGCATCGGGATCGGACCCGCGCATGGATTTGATGAAGGCGCTGATCACGTCGTAGTGCTGGTCGCCGTTCTTGTCGTATCTGAGCAGCGCACGATCGATCGAGATCGCGACCGTCTCCCCCGTCACGACCGGGGTCGCGTCGTCTTCCGCACTCGCCGTAGCCGACGCTCCAGCGGCTTCGAGTCCGGTGAGGGCGCGCCTCGCGTCACCGGAGGCGACCTGCACGAGGGCCTCGTACGCGTCATCGGTCACTTCCACCCGAGCCCCGAGGCCGCGTGGATCCTCGACCGCACGCTCGAGGAGGCGCCGCAGGTCGGGATCGGCGAGCGGCTCGAGCGTCAGCAGGAGGGATCGCGAGAGCAGCGGGCTGATCACTGAGAATGATGGATTCTCGGTCGTCGCCGCCACGAGCGTCACCCAGCCGTTCTCGACGCCGGGCAGCAGCGCGTCCTGCTGAGCCTTCGTGAACCGGTGAATCTCGTCCAGGAAGAGGACGGTGGCGATGTCGTAGAGATCCCGGTCGTTGAGCGCGCGCTCCATCACCGTGCGCACATCCTTGATCCCGGCGGTGACGGCCGAGAGCTCGACGAAACGCCGGCCGCTCGAGTGCGCGATCGCCTGAGCGAGCGTGGTCTTGCCCGTTCCCGGCGGACCCCAGAGTATGACGGAGACCGCTCCCCCGCCCCCGGCGGCATCCGAGGCGAGCGTGCGCAGCGGCGAGCCGGGCTTCAGCAGATGCTGCTGCCCCACGACTTCGTCGAGCGATTGCGGCCGCATCCGCACCGCGAGCGGGGCGGTGTGCGCGGGCGCAGGTCTCGAATCCACACCTCCATCGTACTGACCCAGGATCCCCGGGCTCGAAGCGCGGCACTGTGGCATAGTGGTGGTGACAATTCCGTCCGGTCGGTTCGCCGACCCCACACACGACAGGTGAGCACAATCGTGAGCGAAGCGAGCAACGAAACGTCCTGGGGACGAGTCGACGAGGACCGCACCGTCTACGTGCGCGACGGCGATGCGGAGCGCGTCGTCGGGTCCTTCCCCGACGGCACCCCGGAAGAGGCGCTCGCGTACTTCACGCGCAAGTTCGCAGATCTCGCCGGTCAGGTCACGCTCCTCGAAGCACGCATCGCACGTGGAACTGCCGACGCCTCAGCCGCCGACACGGTCGCCAAGCTCCGCGAGCAGCTCGTCGAGCCCGCAGCTGTGGGCAACATCGCCGCGCTCCGCGAGCGAGTGGAGAAGCTCGGATCGAAGACGGCGGAACTCAGCGAGAAGCAGAACGCGGAGCGCGAAGCGGCCCGGGCTGAGGCGTTCGCGCAGCGCGAAGCCATCGCGGTGGAGGCCGAGCGACTCGCGGCCCAGCCGGAAGCCTCGATCCGCTGGAAGGATACGAGCCAGGCGTTCGAGCAGCTCTTCACCGACTGGCAGACGGCCCAGCGAAGCGGTCCGCAGATTCCGAAGTCGCAGGCCGACGCGCTGTGGAAGCGATTCCGCTCCGCTCGTCAGACCTTCGATTCGGCGCGCCGGGCGCACTTCGCGCAGATGGACGCCACGAACAAGGACGTCAAGCAGCGCAAAGAGCGCATCATCGCAGCTGCCGAAGCCCTCGCACCTCGCGGGGTCGAGGGAATCCCCGCCTACCGCGCTCTACTCGACGACTGGAAAGCTGCCGGTCGCGCGAGTCGCAAGCTCGACGATCAGCTGTGGGCACGATTCAAGGCCGCCGGCGACCTGCTGTACGAGGCCAAGGCAGCGGAAGCCGCCCAGACGAATGAGGAGTACGCCGAGAACCTGACGGCGAAGCAGGCTCTGCTCGAGGAGGCCGCACCCATTCTCGATGTGCAGGACCACGCTGCAGCGCGCAAGCAGCTGACGGCGATCCAGCTGCGCTGGGACGAACTCGGGCGCGTTCCGCGTGAGGCGCTTCGCGACATCGAAGGACGTCTCCGCAAGATCGAGGATCACGTCAAGCATCTCGAGGACGAGCACTGGAGCAAGACGAACCCGGAGACGAAGGCTCGCAGCGAGGGCCTGCGCGGTCAGCTCGAGGCCTCGATCGCTGAACTCTCGGCGGAGCTCGAGGCTGCACGAGCAGCGGGCGACGCGCGTCAGGTGAAGGATTCCGAGGAGAAGCTCGCGACGCAGCAGTCGTGGCTCGCAGCGATCGGCGACTGAACTTCGGTCAGCCCGTCTTCACGGACCGGGTCGGGCGAGTTATCCACAGATCGAGCAGCGCCCGGGGCGCATCGAGCAGCGGTCCGCCACGATGGAGGCATGACGCGCCCTCACGCGTGTGAGCACTGTTCGCCCGATGCGGCAGCTTCGCCACACGAACCGCCGGTCTCCCTCTCGTGGGGGGGGGCCCCCGGGGGGCCGGCCCCCCCCGCCCGGGCGGGCCCCCCCCCGGGGGGGCGCGGCGGGGGGGGGGCGGGGGGGGGGGGGGGGGCCCGCGGGGCCCCCGGGGGCGGGGG